>SHUF01000057.1 GCA_009694745.1 Acidobacteriota bacterium | reverse complement strand
CACTTCGTCCAGAAACAACGTGCCCTCGTGCGCGTCTTCGAGCAGGCCCACGCGCGGCCCCATCGCGCCGGTGAACGCGCCCCGCGCGTGACCGAACAACTCAGCCTCGAGCAGTTCATCCGTGAGCGCCGCGCAGTTGATGGCCGCCCAACGCCGGTCGCGCCGCGGGCTCAACCGATGGACGGCGCGGACCACCAGTTCCTTGCCGGTGCCGCTCTCGCCTTCGATCAAGACGGGGAAGGTGGGCCCGGCGGCGCGGGCCACCGCATCGCGCAACGCCCGCATGACCGGACTCGCACCAAGCAGGTCCGAGGCCAGCGCCTCGCCCGCACCCGAGAGCAGCAGGTCGTCGAGCCGCGCACGAAGCGCAGGCGCGCACGCCGTGGCCAACGCGCTGGCAATGGCCTGGACCTCGCCCTCATCTCTCGCCTGCCCCCGCAGCACAACGCTGCCAATACGCACGCCGCCGTATCGAATGGCCGTCACCCTCGTGCCGTCTACGAGCCGTATCGTGCTGCGCCGATCGTCGGGATCACACGCGAGAACCGTGGCGTTGTCATGACTCATGATCGCGATTAGGTCAAGCCCGGTGTAATCGCGCGCCCATCGGCAACCCCGCCGCAGCGCCGCCGCCGGGTCGTCGGCCTCATGCACTTGCTCCAACAGCGACGACACCCCTGCCCATGCCTGCATGTCCTGCCTCCCCATCCCCCACCGCCGAATGCCCTCAGCGCCACACCTGCGAATCTCCGCGAGCACCGGCTGCATCCCCATTGCTCCGGCCATTCCACTCGCCCATCGCCACAAAAGCTGCTCGGTTGGTCCGCGCGGACGGGCGTGCACGGTTTCCTCCCAGCGCGTTGCGTCCTCGTCTGCGCCCACCATCCGCAGCTCCTCAAGCACAAGCGTGTCGCGCCAGCGTCGCGGCCCGCTGCCCGCGCTGACAGCCGCGACGGCGTCCACTGCAGCGGCGCGATCGCCGGCGACGCCCCGCGACAACAAACCAAGTACGGCCCGCCACTCGATGTGGGATTCGCCCGCAGTTGAGGCAGCCAGATGAACCGTAGGCCAATCGCGCCGCCCCAGCGCCGCGACCGCGCGCCATCCCGGATGCGCCGCGGCACGCGCCCACAGGTCGGCATCCCCCCACCTGCCCTGCCAGCACGCCAGTTCGCTCTGGGCGGCGCGAATCCATGGCGGCACCTCAATGTCCGCCAGCGTGCATTCCACATCCACCGACGAGAGATGGGCCGCCGCGGCCTCGAACTCGCCAAGTGTCAGCCAGGCGTCGGCAAGCACGGCAACCACATGACTCCTGGCTTCCAGCCCTTGCAGGTCTACCAACAGCCGGCGCCCACGCGCAATCAACGCTTCGACGGGACCCGCTGTCGACAGCTCGGCGAGTTGTACTAACGCCACCGCCGCCCCCATTTCGTCCTCCGACCGGCGGGCCCGCTCCACCTCGGCACTCGCCATCGTCGCGCCGCCAGGCGACGACCACGCTGCTGGAACCTGAGCGCACGTTGGGCCAACACGCCGGTGGCAACGGGCATCGGCGTGCCGAACGTCCTCATATCGGCTGCTGCGCCTTCACGCGCACGATCCGGCTGGCCGGCCACCGCCACAACCGCGTGTGCACGCGGACTCGCGTGCGCCAGTTCGCGAATCCACCGCGCGCTGACCGCAGTGACTTCGCCTCGATGCATCAACACCACGTGCCGATGCCAGAACGTTCGCCGCGGCTCGATTGGAAGGTCGGCCTTGGCATCGACGACGATGTACCCAAACCGGCCGACACGAGCGGCGACCGCCTCCATCACATCCTCTGCTCCATCAGCGGGCACCCGCGCCACGATCCGGATCCCGGCACCGCTTGCGTGCTCGATCGCGGCGCACCACTTCAGCGAATCAACCTCTGGGACGGCCATGCGGCGTTTGACTGTGCAAGAAACAGGCCCGGTCGAAACTCGGCCGTTTCTGGGGCATCACGAACGGGACATTGCAGGAATTTCGATAGAATGACGCGGCGATGATTCGTTTTTTGACAGCCGGTGAATCACACGGCCAGGCGCTGGTCATGGTGCTCGACGGTGTGCCCGCCGGCCTCGCGCTGTCGGCCTCCACCATCAACGTCGACCTGGCCCGGAGGCAGCTCGGCTACGGCCGTGGGCGCCGCATGGCCATTGAACAGGACGAGGTCGAGATCTTGTCGGGCGTGCGGGGCGGATTCACCATCGGCAGCCCCATCGCACTGCAGATTCGCAATCGGGACTGGGTCAACTGGCAGTTCACGATGAGCCCAGCCCTTGAACCCGACCCCGCATTGCCCGGTGCGCGACGGGCCGCGGTCACGAGGCCTCGACCCGGCCACGCCGACCTTGCCGGGGGGTTGAAGTATCAGCGCGCGGACATGCGCGACATTCTTGAACGCGCAAGCGCCCGTGAAACCGCGGCCCGTGTGGCCGCAGGCGCCGTGGCGCGCGCACTTCTGGCCACCACAGGAATCCGGGTGGCCAGTCACGTGACCGCAATCGGTGGCGCGGCTGTCGCCGATTCGCTCGCCTACGAGTTCGCCACCATCGCCGCCCTCACAGACGATGACGGGGTGCGGTGTGCGGACACGGAGGTGGGTGTTGAGATGCGCGTCCGTGTGGATGCGGCGCGGGCCAAGGGCGACACCGTTGGAGGCGCATTCGAAGTGATCGCGCACGGCGTCCCAGCCGGGCTGGGCAGCCATGCCCAGTGGGATCGCAAACTTGACGGTCTGCTGGCCCAGGCACTCATGTCGATCCAGGCGATCAAGGGCGTAGGGATTGGTCGCGGCCCGGATTCCGCGCACCTGCCCGGCTCCCAGGTTCACGACGAAATTCTTCTGGCACACGGTGCGCCATCCGGGACGCTGCCTGCGTTGCGCCGCCCTACCAACCGCGCCGGGGGGCTCGAGGGCGGCATCACCAACGGCGAAGACCTTCGGGTGTCGGCCTGGATGAAACCCATTTCCACCTTGATGGAACCGCTGCGTTCGGTGGACCTCGACTCGATGCAGGAAGAGCCGGCCACGATTGAACGCAGCGACGTCTGTGCCGTGCCGGCCGCCGCAGTGGTCGGCGAAGCCATGGTCTGCCTGGTGCTCGCCAACGCCGTGGTGGAAAAGTTCGGCGGCGACACCATGGATGAGATCATCCGAGCGGTGCGCGATTGGGAGCGGGTGATCGCAGCGCGCCTGTCGAAGGCGCCCCGCTGATGTTGCGTCCGATCGTGAAACACGGTGAGCGCGTGCTCCAGACGCCGGCGCAGCCGGTGACCCAGTTTGATGAATCGCTGCACATCCTCGTCAACGACATGTTGCAGACCATGTACGCCGCGCCAGGCATTGGATTGGCCGCGCCCCAGGTCGACGTGCCTCTGCGGGTGTGTGTGATCGATCTCACCGTGGGCAAGCGGGGCGGCGAGGTCATCACATTGATGAATCCCGTGTTTGTCGAACGCGACGGCATGCAATTGGAAGAAGAAGGCTGCCTGAGCGTTCCCGGATTTCAGGCCACCGTGCCGAGGCCCTCGCGCGTGGTCGTCAAAGGGCAGGATGTCTATGGCAAGGAGGTTGTGGTGGAAGGGACGGGCCTGTTGGCGCGCGCCCTTCAGCACGAACTCGATCATCTCGACGGCCGGCTCTTCCTCGATCGACTTCGCGCCCTCCAGCGCGACCTCATCGTGAAGAAGATCCGCAAGTTGCGGCGCGTCGGAAAGTGGTGAGCCGATGCGCGTGATGCTCTTCGGCACGCCCCAGTTCGCGGTGCCGACACTGGCTGCCCTGCTCGAGACCCATGACGTGGCGGCGGTCGTGACCCGATCCGATCGACCTCGCGGCCGCGGGCAGAAGGTCACTCCCAATCCCGTCAAGGCGCTGGCCACCGCGCGCGGCATTCCCGTGTTGCAGCCCACGCGGCTCGACGACCCGGAGTGGTTGGCGCAGATCGAGTCACTTGGCGCGGACCTCGCGGTGGTGGTGGCCTACGGTCGCCTGCTGCCACAGCGTTTGCTCGACATACCGCGACTCGGATTTATCAATGTGCACGCATCGCTGTTGCCGCGATGGCGGGGTGCCGCGCCCATTCACCGGGCGGTGCTTGCAGGCGATACCCAGACGGGGATCACTATCATGCGAGTCGTCCTCGCCCTTGATGCCGGCCCGACCTTCGCCTCAGCCACAACACCGATTGATCTGACCGATACCAGCGAGGTGCTCGAAACACGGCTGGCCTCAATGGGCGCCGAGTTGCTGGTGGCGACCATCGCCCGCATGACAACCGGTGCGGTCACTGAAACGCCGCAGGATGAGTCAGGCGTGACCTATGCGGCCAGACTTGAGCGCCGTGAGAGTCAAGTCGATTGGACCAGGCCCGCCACGCAGATCGACCGGCAGGTTCGCGGGTTGCAGCCCTGGCCGCTGGCGGCGGTAACCCTTGGCGGCCGGCGAATCGCGTTCCTGAAGTCCTCGGTGGTGGATGACGCCTCACCCGGCGCCACGGCCGGCGTGATTCTGGAAGCCGGTGACAACGGCCTTCTGATCGCCTGCGGCACGGGCGCCGTTCGCGTCACCGAAGTACTTCCCGAAGGACGCCGCGCCATGCCGGCTTCTGCGTTCCTCCGAGGCACGAAGGTCCAGGCGGGCACGATGGTCGTGGCCCTGCCGGCGCGGGAACACACCCGTTGACCAAGATCCGCGTACTCGCAGCACGTGTGTTGCTCGGTGTGCATCACGGCCGATCCACCTTGGCCACGGAGATCGATCGGGCGCGTCGCAGCCTGTCGGATGAACGCGATCGCGGCCTGCTCCTGGAACTGACGGCCGGTGTGTGCCGCTGGCGCGCGGAACTGGACGCATGCCTGGCGCCCTTCAGCCAGCGGCCCATCGAGGAGATCGACCCGCCGCTCCTGGCCACACTGCGCGTGGCGATGTATCAACTTCGACACCTTGATCGCGTCCCGGCACACGCCGTGGTCCACGAGTCCGTCGAGGCGGCCCGTACGCTCGGGAATCCGCGCGCGGCAGGGTTCGTCAACGGCATTCTCCGTGCCTACCTGCGCGCGACTGACACCGTCGTGTTGCCCCCGCGGCCGCAGGCGGACTCCACGCGCCGGCAACACCTGGCGTATCTGAGCACCACGCTTTCGCATCCCAGGTGGCTGGTGGCACGATGGCTGGATCGCTACGGGTTCGATGACACCGAGCGCTGGTGTCAGTTCAACAACGCCGCCCCCGAGGTGACCGTGCGCGCACGCCTGCCCGACGTGGATGCCCTGACAGTGGTGCAGGATGCCGGCGTCGCAGCGACGCGAGGACACTACGCCCCCGAAGTTGCCCGGCTCGCACCTGGCCTGCTCGGATCCCTCGCCCCCGAACTGCGCAAGGAACTCGTGGTGCAGGATGAGGGTTCAATCGCCGTGGCTCACGCCGTGGGGGCGAAGCCCGGTGAGCGGGTCCTCGATGTGTGTGCGGCGCCGGGCGGCAAGACGGTGATCCTGTGGAACGACATGGCGCACCAGGGCTGCCTCGTTGCGACTGACGCGCGGGCGCCGCGGGTGCAGGTGCTGCGACAGGTACTGCAGGACGCCGCAGTGCCGGAGCAGATTGCCGTGGTGGACGCCACGAGTCCGTTGCCGTTCGGAGAGGTGTTCGACCGCGTGTTTGTGGATGTGCCGTGCTCCGGTCTCGGCACGTTGCGTCGCGACCCGGACGTGAAGTGGGCGGTCACGCTCGAGTCGCTCCCCGGCCTCATCGCGACGCAGCGCCGAATCCTGGCACATGCCGCCGCCGCGGTGCGTCCCGGTGGCACGCTGGTGTACGCCACATGCTCGAGCGAACCCGACGAGAATGACGATGTGGTGGACGAGTTTCTGGCGTCGAACCCGCGTTTCCACGAGCACGCGCTCACCGGTGAACTGGTCGACGACCGTGGGCGTCTGCGCACCACGCCGACCCACCATGGCCTTGATGCATTTTTCGCGGCGCGGTTGGTCCGGTACGAAGGCGCGTAGTACACTTTTTTCTCGTGCCCACTCCCCCGCGACCTCTGCCATCGCCACACGGTTCCCTGCGATCGCGCGTCTGGACCGCCGGCCGGTGGACGTTGCTGCTCGCCGGGCTGGCCGCCACCTACGGAGTGTTCCTGCTCACCTCGATGCGGATTGCCATCAAGGTCCGCGAAGTCACCGTGCCCGATGTCCGCGGGCAGGCCGTGGACGCGGCATCGCAGGCGCTGGAGGCGCTCGGGCTCACCGTGGTCCTCGACCCACTGCGGCGTCCCGACGCGGTGGTGCCGGCCGACCACATCTGGGCGCAGGATCCGGTGGCGGGTACCGTCATCCGTCGCCAACGCCCGGTGCGGATTCGTGTCAGCGACGGCATGCAAGCTGCGGCCGTGCCGGCAGTGACCGGTGAATCCGAGCGGTCGGCGCAGATCCTGCTGGCGCAAGACCGCATTACGCTGACCCAGACGTCGGACATCAACAGCGCCGACTACGCGCCCGGCGTGGTCGTGGCCCAGGATCCGCCGGCAAAGAGCCCGGCCCCCGGTGTGGCCCTGCTGGTGAACCGCGGCGAAGACGGCCTGACCTACGTGATGCCAGACCTGATTGGCACGTCCGGCACCCGCGTGGCCGAGACCCTCAGGCGCCGCCTCTTTCGCGTGACCATTATTGGCGAGGTGCCGTACCCGGACCTGCCGTCGGGAACGGTCGTGCGCCAGTCACCGCAAGCGGGATTTCAACTCGCGCCTGGCGACCCGATCACGCTCGAGATCAGCCGATGAGCGTCCGCATCGCCCCGTCGATCTTGGCGGCGGATTTTGCGCGCCTGGGTGAACAGGTGCTGTCGGCGATCAGTGGCGGCGCCGGCCTCATTCACATCGACGTAATGGACGGCCACTTTGTGCCGAACATCACGATGGGCCCGCTCGTGGTCGCTGCGGTCAAGCGGGTCACTGCCCTGCCGCTCGACGTGCATCTGATGATTAGCGACCCGGATCGATATCTCGATGCGTTTGCGCGAGCCGGCGCCACGACCATCACGGTGCATGTGGAAGCGGCGCCCGATCTGCGCAAGACCCTGACGCGCATCCGAGAACTCGGCATTCGAGCCGGCGCGGCCATCAATCCCGACACCCCGGTCCACACACTCAGCACGGTGGTGGACGTGCTCGATCACGTCATCGTCATGTCTGTGCACCCGGGGTTCGGAGGACAAGCCTTCATCCCGGGCAGCCTCGACAAAGTGCGCGCGGTGCGTAACCTCGTGGCCGGCGCCGGGCACGTTGTGGATATCGAGGTGGACGGCGGGGTGGACCTGACAAACGCCGCCGCCGTGGCTCAGGCCGGCGCCACAATCCTGGTGGCGGGGGCTTCCGTCTTCGGTACGCCAGACCCGGCCATCGCGACGCAGGCGCTGCTGAAAGCCGCCCAGGCTGGAGCTGCCTCCGCCTGATGCGCACGTCCACGACGACACTGCGCGTCCGCTACGCTGAAACCGATCAGATGGGCGTGGCCTACCACGCCAACTATCTAGTGTGGTTTGAGGTGGGGCGAACAGACCTGCTGCGGCAGCTGGGATGGACCTACCGGGAAATGGAACAGTCGGGCGTGCGGCTGCCCGTTATCGAGGTGCAGTGCACGTATCGCAGCCCGGCGCGTTACGATGATGAGATTGAGGTGCGCACCACGGGACGCCTGTCGTCTGGTGTGCGCGTGGAGTTCACGTACGAAGCGGTGGTGACGCCGGGGGGCATTTCCTCGGCCGTGGGCGTGACGCGGCATGCGGCGTTGAATGTGAATGGCCGGCCGTGTCGCCTGCCCGATCGTATTCGAGAGGCGTTTTTGTGAAGGCACTTGTGACCGGCGCCGCCGGGTTTATCGGATCGACACTCGCCGACGCGCTCACCGCGCGCGGGGTGGACGTGCTGGGTCTGGACTGTTTCACCGATTACTACGCCCGCGACATCAAGGAGGGGAATCTCGCGCCTCTGCGCGCGCGGCCGAACTTCCGGTTCGTCGAGGACGCGCTGCAGACCGTTCCGCTCGACCCGCTCCTCGACGACGTGACCCATGTGTTTCACCTGGCGGCGCAGGCCGGTGTGCGCAAGAGCTGGGGACGCGACTTCCTGACGTACACCACGAATAATGTGGACGCCACGCAGCGCCTGCTGGAAGCGGTGAAAGACCGGCGCCTCGAACAGTTTGTCTACGCGTCGAGTTCGTCGGTTTACGGCGACAAGGCCCCGATTCCCATGCGCGAGGACGCCATGGTGCAACCCGTCTCGCCGTACGGCGTGACCAAGCTGGCGGCCGAGCACCTGTGCCTGCTCTACACCGCCAACTATGGAGTGCCGACGTCATCGCTGCGGTTCTTCACGGTGTATGGGCCGAAACAGCGCCCCGACATGGGGTTTCACCGCTTCATTCGGGCGGCGCTCACCGGCCAGCCCATCACGCTGTACGGCGACGGCGAACAGACGCGCGATTTCACGTTTGTGGACGATATTGTGGCGGCCCTGATTGCCGCCGGCGAGCGCGGCCTGCCGGGCAGCGTCTACAACATCGGCGGCGGCAGCCGGGTGTCCATTAATCAGGTGCTGTCATTGATCCAGACCATTACCGGGCGCACGCTCGACATCCGTCGCGAGGCGAGCCAGAAGGGCGACATGCGCGACACCTTTGCCGATACGTCCAGGGCGAAGGCTGAATTGGGCTTTGTGCCGTCTACCACTCTGGAGCAAGGTCTCCAGGCCGAAGCCAAATGGCTCGCGGCCCTGCTGGGCACTCCGCTCAGGTAAGATTGATTTCCTGCATGTACATCCGCGCCGCTGTCGACCGTCTCGTGTCTCCGGCCGTTGTGCTGCTTCTGGCAGTCGCGGTGTCGTCAACGGCCTGCGGCACGTCGCAGGCGCTGCCCCCGGCCGGCCTCATGTCAGCCGACCAGTGGCTGTTTGAGCGGGCCACCGAGGCCCTCACCGACCGGAAGTGGTTTGCCTCGCGCGAGTACTTCCGGCGGCTCGTGGACGGGTATCCCCAGAGTCAGCATCGGGAAGCCGCCAAACTCGGCGTCGGCGATACGTATATCGGGCAAAACTCGATCGAATCGAACATCCTGGCGATTAATGAGTTCCGTGAGTTCCTGACGTTCTTTCCGGTGTCGCCCAGAGCCGACTACGCCCAGTACCGCATCGGGCTGGCGTACTCGCGCCAGATGCTGTCACCGCAGCGCGACCAGACGGCCACCAAGGAGGCCCTTCGCGAGCTTGAAGTCTTCCTTCAGCGGTATCCGGACAGCAAGTACAAGCCCGAAGTGGAAACCCTGGAGCGGGCCGCGCGCGACCGGTTGTCGCAGTCGGAATACGAGATCGGCTATTTCTACGCCCGCTACAACCTCTGCGCCGGCGCAGTGGATCGCTTCCGCGCCGTGCTCGTCGCCGACCCGGCGTTCTCCGGGCGCGACGGTGTCTACTTCCACATGGGCGAGTGCCTGCTCAAGATGGGCACCCCGGCCGAAGCGCTGCCCTGGTACGAGCGGCTGATGGTGGAGTTCGAGAAGAGCCTCTTCATCGAGCGCGCCAAAAAGCGCGTGGCCGAAATCAAAGGCAGCGTCACAATCGGAGGTCCCGGGCTTTAGCCCGGGACGCGTGGCACGGGCTCAAGCCCGTGCCCTCCGAACGGACCACCGCCGACGGAAGCGCGTCAGTTCCCGGTGGACGCGCGGGCCGGCGGGAACCGGCGATAGTAATTCACGCCCGACACCAAGGCCGCGATCGTGGCCACCCACAGAGCGATCTGGCCCACCACGTAGAACTCCTGCATATGCCCCTGGCCCAGGATCAGCACCAGGATGGCCACCACCTGAGCGACCAGCTTGAGTTTTCCCAGGGGTGAGGCGGGCAGCGCCTGCCCGCGCGCGTGCACGATGGTGCGGAGGATCGTCACGGCGAATTCGCGTCCGAGGATGACGGCCACCATCCACGCCGGCGCCAACCCCATCTGAACCAGTGAGACCAGCGCGGCGGTCACCAGCAGCTTGTCTGCGATCGGGTCTATCCACTGACCAAATTCCGTCACCTGGCCGCGCCGCCGGGCAATGAAGCCATCGAGCCAGTCGGTCAACGACGCAATACCGAAGATCAGCGCCCCGAGAATTTCCTTGCTGACGCCAAAAAACTGCCACGCGTCCCACCATGTCGATCGGTTCGGCGATTGGTCCGCGAGCAGGACCACGACAAGAATCGGCACAAGAAAAATCCGGCCAATCGTGAGGGCATTGGGCAAGTTCACAGGCGGGCCCATTTTAGGACATTTCGCCATTTGTGACATTTCGGCCATTTCGCCATTGCGCGAATCCTGTACAGTGGGACGTTGATATGAAGGCAATCCTCCTCGCGGGCGGCCAGGGTTCGCGCCTCCGGCCCCTGACCCTCAACACCCCCAAACCCATCGTCCCCATCTTCGATCGGCCGTTCCTTAGGTACCAGATTGAGTTGCTCAAGCAGGTGCCCGAGATTGACGAGATCGTGCTGAGCCTCAACTACCAGCCGAAACGCATCGAAGAAGTGTTCGGTGATGGCAGCAACCTCGGGGTGCAGATTCGGTATGTGGTGGAACCTCAGCCCCTGGGCACAGGCGGCGCCATCAAGTTTGCGGCCGGCCCAAAACCCAGCGGCCCTGTGGTGGTGTTCAACGGTGACGTACTGACATCCGTGGACCTGCAGGCGGTGCTCACGTTGCACCGGGAACGGAAGGCGCGCGCCACCATTGTCCTGACGCCGGTGCCGAACCCGTCGGCCTACGGACTAGTGGAGACTGACAACAACGGCAACATCACGGCGTTCCTCGAGAAGCCGTCTGCCGACCAGATCACGTGCGACACCATCAATGCCGGCATCTACGTGATTGAAGGCGAGACGCTCGACAGGATTCCTGAAGGGACGAACTACTCCATCGAACGCGGCTACTTCCCGTCACTCATCGAGCGCCACGAGACGTTTGTGGCGCACACGTATCGCGGCTACTGGATCGACATCGGCACGCGTGAGAAGTACCAACAGGTCCATACCGACATCATGACCGGCACGTTTGTGGCGCCGCCGTTTGACAAGGCGCCTGGGACGGCAGTGATCTCGCCGGGCGCGCGCATCGAACCTGGCGCCGTCATTGAAGGTCCGTGTTTCATAGATGCCGGCGCGGTAATCAAAGAGGGCGCTCATGTCGGCCCGCTCAGCGTCATCGGCGCGAACTGCCACATCGGCGAAGGCGCCCGGATTGAGGGCAGCATCCTGTGGCCGCATACCTGGGTAGACCGGCATGCCACGCTTGGTCCGCTTGTGGCAGGCCGGCACTGCCAGTTTGGCCGCAACGTTGACGTCAGCGGATCGGCGTTGCTCGGCGAGAATTCAGTGGTGACCGATTTCTCACGCCTATGACTATTGCCCCTTCCATCTTCAAGGCGTACGACGTGCGTGCGCTCTACCCGTCGGAACTGAACGAACCGGCGGCGTACCTCATCGGCCGCGCGTATGTGGCCTACCTCGAGTCGCAGGCCGGCCCCTCGGCCGCGCCGTTGCGTATTGCCGTCTGCAGGGACATGCGGCTGTCATCGCCGTCGCTCATGCAGTCGTTCATCGACGGCGCGCGCGATCAGGGCGCCGACATCACCGACTTCGGCCTGGCCGCCACCGACATGATGTACTTCGCCGTCGCAAGCAAGGGCTTTGACGGCGGCGTGCAAGTCACCGCGTCGCACAACCCCAAGCAATACAACGGCATGAAGATGGTGAGGCGCGATGCGGTGCCGCTGTCAGGCGATGCCGGCATCGGCGAGATCCGGGAGATGGTGGTGGGCGCCAATATTCCCACGGCCACGCACCCGAAAGGACGTTACGAGACAGACCAGATGCTCGACGCCTACGTGGAGCGCGTCATGGGGTTCATCGACCCCGCGGTCATCCGGCCGTTCAGGGTCGTACTCGATGCTGGCAGCGGCATGGCCGGCCTTGTGGCGCCGAGACTGTTTGACCGGCTCCCCTGCCAGACCACGCGCCTGTGCTTCACGGTGGACGGAACATTTCCCAACCACGAAGCCAATCCCCTCATCGAGGAAAACCGCCGCGACATCGTCGAACGCGTGATCGCGGACAAAGCGGATATCGGCATCGCGTGGGACGGCGACGCCGACCGGTGTTTTTTCATCGACGGCACCGGCGAGTTCATCGCGGGCGATTTTGTGACCGCGCTTCTGGCCGAGAGCTTCCTGATGAAGACGCCGGGCGAACCCATTGTGTACGACGTGCGCGCCAGCTACGCGGTCAAAGACACCGTAGCGAAGTACGGCGGCACGGCGCTCATGAACCGCGTGGGCCATGCGTTCATCAAGGGACGCATGCGCGACGAGAACGCTGTATTCGGCGGCGAAGTCACAGGCCACTACTACTTCCGCGACTATTTCTTCGCTGACAACGGCTTCATCCCGGCGTTGCTGATTCTCGAACTGATGTCTCGCAAAGGGCAGACGCTGGCCGAACTCCTGGCGCCCCTGCGCGCGAAGTACTTCATCTCGGGAGAGATCAACACCAAGGTCGCAAGCATGGACCTCATCGACGGCCGGCTCAAGGCGCTGGCCGAAAAATATGCCGACGCCCACACCTACACCGTAGATGGCTTCTCGGCCGAGTATCCCGACTGGCACTTCAACGTGCGTGCGTCAAACACGGAGCCGCTGCTGCGCTTGAATCTTGAGGGGCTCACGCCGGAGATAATGGAATCGCAGCGGGATGAAGTGCTCGCGATTATCCGTGCGTGATATCGTAAATCTCACCTTGAGCGCGGGCTTAGCATAGTGGTAATGTCCTGGCTTCCCAAGCCAGTCAGACGGGTTCGATTCCCGTAGCCCGCTCCAGTCTTCGCCAATCGCTCGCTTCGCGAGCGGCTTCGGCTGGACGAGCCAGCAGTCGCACTGCGAAGGCTGCCCCGCCAGAGCCAGGAGCGCAGCGACTGCTAGGCGGCGGGGGGCACTATCGAACGGAGAACTGTATTTCGTTGGATTCCAACCCCGCGCTGGTCACGGTAAGGTCCCACACGCCTGCACTGCTCAGCATCACTGTCGCCGTGAACGTGGTCGGCGACTGGACTGTGATTGCGCTGCCCTGATACGTCGTCCACACGCCGTTAGGCGCGTCCAGCAGAATGCTGAGACCGCTGGCGAAGCGTTCGCCGGTCACAGTAATTGTTTGCGCGGTGCCGCTCGCGGTCGGCGAGCCTGGCGACAGCGACACGATGCGCGGCGCGTTGGGATTGCTGGGATTGCTCGGCGACGTGGGGTTGTCATCGCCGCACGCAGTTGTCAGTCCAAGCCCGACAACGAGTGCGCTTGCAGCAAGAAACGTCTTCCGTGACAGGGCCATCTCTTCTCCTCACCGCGCGGCAGCGGCGCTACCAGCATGAAAATTGCGAGGACACGTTTCACGAGAACCTCCTGCTGAAATAGAGGAGCAGTGTGCCCAACAACGAGATTGGCGCGTGCTCCAAACCGCCGTCTGTACATAAACGCACAAGCTCATGAATGCACGCGAAGGTTGCCCTGCCATGGCCAGGGGCGTAGCGACTATTCGGCGACGGCGGGCCTAACCCCCGGCCCGAATCCCGTTGTAGTCTCACTCATGAGCACACTCCCGGATCCGCCCGAGTACCAGACCCTCGAGAACATCCCGGACGCCGTGGGAAAGTTCCGCGCCATTGGTTATTCGCTCGTGATCGCCTCACCACCCTGGCGCGACTTGAAGAGCTCTACAACTACGCCCTTCAATGCCAGTACCAGAACACGCTGCCGACCACCAAGCCGAAGGGGAAATGCCGCCTGGTGGTCAGGTTCTCACCTGACGACGGCTCGATCGAGAGCTACGATTTTAAGCAGTGAATGACGCGGCTAACTCGCGACGCGACTCCTGCCGGGGTGGGCGGCTGGAGAAAGGAAACGAAGTGCACCGAATATTGCGGTTGTTCTTGCTGCTATGGTGCGCGTCAGCCACGGTCTCCTGTTCCGATTGCAAGGCCGCCGGTGATCAGAAAGGCACGCAGTCGCCCGCATCAATGAGGCGGGCGACAGTCCGCGCCTTCGATTCAGGAGCCACACCTCCGGTCTTGACGGTTCACTACAAATACCTGTCCCCGGAGACGAACGTGAGCTGCGACTCGCTCTGACTGGGCCTCGCCCCCCGGCTTCGTACTCGAGTGTAGTTACGCCATATTGGGCGCCCGGGTGCGTTCTTTCGAAGGGCGATGAAGTGGACGTGGTAGGCGCCAATGGCCTGGCCATCGTTGTGCTCCAAGTGAGTAGCGGGACGTCGAGCGGGTCGCCCACGCGGCAACTCTGCTTTGCTCGAACGTATTTCGACTTGACCGGCCCCCCAGAGAGCAGGCACGGGCTTCAATACGTCCTCGGCTCGATCGCCTTAATACTCGCGTCCATTCCCACCTGGATCAGGGGTTCTGGCGCAGCCGTGCTTCGGCCACACAGCCGACCCGAAGGTGTGCGCAACTGGGCTCTATCATCCGGACAAGCGCTGCTGGTGCCTTCAGTTGAGGTGCTCAACGCCCTCGCCATCACGCACGCTTCGCGAATCGTCGTGGCCCAGATCGTTCCTGTCCGCTACGACTCGCCACAAGATCAACTCGTCGGAGCATGGCCATACTTTGTCGTCAAAATATTTGAGAACGGCCCGACAGGACACTTGCCCTCGTCGCCGACTTTTCATCGCTTGTGCGGTAAGGGAGGCTGGAACGGAGCCTGCCCCGCCACGGCCAGGAGCGTAGCGACTGTTTGGCGACGGCGGGCCTAACTCCCGACGCGAATGCCCACGAGGCGTGTCTCGGTCGTAGTTCCAATTGTGGCCGTGACTTCGATCACGTAGTCGCCTGGCGCGAGCGGCGCGAGCAGCGCGTCAAGCCCGAGCATCAGGCGCCCGTCCACCTCGCGCTCGGTCAGCGTGATGTTGACCGCGATTGACTGGCCGTTGCGGCCCAGGAGGCGGGCTTCGCGCCGGTCCAGTGGCCCCGTGATCGGCCAGTCCACATGCACGCGTTCGGTGCGCCGGAAATCGAAACCAGCCACCGGTAGCAGCGGTGAGCGTGACGATGGGCTGGCGCGATAGATGAGTGGGCCGCCGATCACGGCGCCCGTGTCGCGCGACACGTCCGTCCTCGCGAGAAACGTCAGCGGCACCGCGCGGAGCATCACTGACACACTGGCCTGGGTGGTCCCGGGCGGCACATCCATGATGACGACCCCGCCCCGTGATGTGGCAAGCACTCCGACCTGCCCCTTGGCAAGTTCTGCTCCACCGGCACCGGTCACCGTCACGTCAAGTGTGCCGCCGCGCTGCAGCGCCCCGCGCTCGAGTTGCGGACCACTGACCTCAGCCACCACTGTCAACTTGCCTGCCGGCCCGGCGCCCAGCGTGGCATGCACGAATATCTCCGCCGAGGGACGAATGCGGGAGAGCGCATCAAGCGCCGCCTCGATAGCCGACGGGCCTTTGGGCCCAGCCGGGGCGGACGCCGCCGCGGATCGGGCGGTCCGTTCGGCTTCGGTGGGCGCCGTGTAGCCGCGACGCGCCTTCACGTTGATGCCCGGCTGCTTCACCTTCACGGAGATCCGGCGCGGCTTGCCATCAAACTTGCGGTTCGACGAGTAATAACCCAGCAGATAGTAGGCGCGAAGTTGATCGCTGACGCGCAGCAATCCCGCCTTGAGGTCGTTGGTATTCACCACCGCCAGCCCGTCAGTGTTCTCCGCCAGCGTCTGCATCGAAGAACTTCGGTTGCTGATGTTTTCGCTGTTCTGACGAAGAGCGAAATCCGCACGGTTCCCCGTTCCCAACTGCCGCTGAGAGATCGGGAGATCGAACGTCGCAAGACCCGACGGGTTCACGGGATAAAACGTCACGTTCGACCGGTTGGCGCGCGCCAGGATCTCGCGAAAGCGCGACTGGAGGTTGATGTTGGCGTATCGAATCAAATGCTGGTCGCACTGGGGCGGCCGGCGACCGGTCACACCGGTCAGTCCCCCGTCGTCATTAAACAGCCGCCACCCTTCGGTAAAGAGGACGACGGATGTGCGGCCTTCGCGGATCTGGCCGAGGTAGATCACGAAGTCTTCCAGATGTTGCAGCGTCTGCTCTTCGCGCGCGCGGTCAATCAGAACGTCGGCCACAGGCCGCAGGATCGCCCCATCCCGGATCCAGCCCTCCTGCCCCTGGTTGTCAGCGGGGAAACACTGCTCAATTTCATTCTCGAGCGGCGTGCGGACAATTGATCCCCTAGTGCCCCACGCCCAATGGCGCGTCAGCATGTCTTCAGCCGACACCAGCTTGCGGGCAAACGCCATGGTGTGCGGCGGCTGGTTCGGCGTGGTGACCGCGAAGAGGTCGTTCTCGCCAATCAGCGCGTTCAGCATCGTCACGAGCGGCCCGCGAGTGGCGCGCGCACCTTCGATGGACACGTGGGGAATGTCGAGATACACGACAAAGGCACGCGTTCGGGCGTCGGCAGCGATCAGCATCGACTCACGCACCGTGTTGGGATCGCGTCTGGCGTTTTCGGCCGGCACCTCGGTGCCGGTGATGAACTCGAAGTTTTCGATCGCCTGCGGCTGCCCGTCTTCTTCCACGGTGAAGTCCGCGGCCGTCAGTCCCTCCACCACCTTGCCGTCACGCAGTGGATAGGCGTCAACTGTGACAAAGTGCGCATCCGACCGGAACACCGGAAGTTGCGGCGCAGACTGCTGCGCGCCCACCGGGACGAGCAGTCCCAGTGTCGCGGCAAGCAGCACCGCAAGCGAGAGGCCTTGGCGAAGCATCGCCTTCGGTTACCCGGCGACGGCCAGGAGTTCAATCTCGAAGATCAGCGTGGCATTTCCCGGGATCACGTTGCCCGAGCCGGCTGTGCCGTATCCGAGTTCGGGCGGAATGATCAGGCGGCGCTTGCCACCCACCTTCATCCCCTCCACACCCTGATCCCAGCCCTTGATGACCCCGCCAGAACCGAGCAGGAACTGGAAGCCGAGACCGCTGAGGTTGGCGTCGAACTGGGTGCCTTTGTTGCCGGTGGCAGTGGTCGAATACAGCCACCCCGTGTAGTAGACCCGGACGGTTTTACCGGCCACCGCCGTCGAGCCGGTCCCGACCGTGATGTCGGTCGCTGAAAACGGAATCCCCAGACTCGGCGCCAGCGGATTGGAGTCGTCGCCACAGCCAGAGGCGAGTAGGAGCGTCGTGAACAGGGTCGCAGTTGGAAACTTCATAGACACTGACATTCTAGTCATTCCACCATTCCCACATTGCAGACATTTCGGCATTTCGGGCATTTCGGGCATTTCGGGCATTTCGGGCATTTCGGGCATTTCGGGCATTTGTGACATTTCACCATTAACAGCCGCCCTTGGTACAATGGCGGGTTGATGATCTCTGTCGCCAATGTTTCCATGCGTTATGGGTCGAAGGTGCTCTTCGATGACGTGACCACCACGTTCTCGCCGGGCCGCCGCTACGGCCTGACCGGACCGAACGGGTCTGGCAAGTCCACCTTCATGAAGCTCCTAACTGGTGAGCTGACACCCCAGAAGGGGTCGGTCTCACGGCCACCTAAACTGGGCGTCCTCTCCCAGGACCAGTTCGCCTACGACGCCTTCCGCGTGGTGGATACCGTGATCATGGGCAACAAGCGGCTGTGGGACATCCTTCAGGAACGCGAGCGTCTCTACAACCTCCCATCGAT
>SHUF01000056.1 GCA_009694745.1 Acidobacteriota bacterium | reverse complement strand
GACCAGGGACGATCCGCGGCCACAACGGTCCGATCCCGTACACGCTTGTCGAATCGCCAACTCACATGTGGTCAGACGCTTAGGACCAGAACCGCTGCGCCATCAGCCACTTACGAAACGCTAGAGGGCAGGGTTCGAATCCCTGCCTCCCAGCCAACTCACTCAACCTCCGGTTTCGTTCGCTGGCTGTGAGGCCGATTCAGGCCCTGCGCGACTCGCGTCGCTCCGGGCACGAATCCCGGCCTTGAGCGCAGCGGCCGGATCTCGCCGGTCAGCAGATCCACGGGGCCGAATGTCGGCGTGCCGAATTGGCGGGCTGACGCGCAGATCGAGCGGAATCACATCGATACCCCTCGCAGACAGCGGCAACCCAAGCGGAAAATCCCCAGGTCAGGAAAGGGGGCGCAGGTCGTCCAGGATTCGCGAGAGCGCGACGGCCCGAATGCGCGGCGCCAGGGGATAGGTACGGTCACCGGCGTGAATCACGTCGAGGCGCGCGAGACCAAGGTCCGAAAGCGCCGTCCTCATCGAAGGCGTGACCGCCGGTGCCACGGTGCGCTTGAACTCGAAACCAATGCGCGTCCGGCCCCGCACCACAAGCAAATCCAACTCCGCACCCGCATGTGTTGCCCAGAAGTAACACTCGTTCCACCGTGCGCGCAGCCGATCCACCACGGCGGTCATAGCAAAGCCCTCGAACGATGCGCCCACCTTCGGATGCCGCTCCAAATCCTCTCGCCCCGGGATGTTGAGCAGCGCGTGCAACAGCCCGCTGTCCGCCAGATAGATCTTTGGCGACTTGACCTGGCGCTTCCCGACATTCTCATGCCACGGTGCCAGGACCCGGACGATGAACGTCGCGGCCAACAGGTCGAGATAGCGCCGCACAGTCATGTCCGACACGCCGAACGATCGCGCGAACTCCGAGGCGTTCCACACCTGCCCGTGATAGTGCGCCAGCATCGTCCAGAACCGGCGCATGGTCACGGCCGGGATGGAGACTCCCAGTTGTGGAAGGTCCCGCTCGAGAAACGTCCTGACGAAGTCCAGCCGCCAGTCGAAGCTTTCGCGACCCGAGCGCGCCAGGAACGACCGGGGAAAGCCGCCGCGCAACCAAAGGGCGCTGTGGTGTCGGATGCCCACCTCGCCGAGCGAAAAGCCTCCAAGATCGTGAAACGACAGGCGACCCGCCAGGGACTCCGACGACTGCCGGAGCAGATCCGGCGTGGCGCTCCCAAGGACTAGAAATCTGGCTGGCGATCGCGGCCGGTCCGCCAAGACGCGGAGCACCGGGAAGAGCCCGGGCAGCCGCTGGACCTCATCGAGCACGACAAGACCCCGCAGCGGCCGCAGGGTCAGCAGCGGGTCTGCCAGGCTCGCCAAGTCGCCCGGGTCCTCAAGGTCGAACGCGACCGATGGACCTGACCACGACCGTCTGATGCCGGCGGCGAGAGTCGTCTTGCCCGCCTGTCTCGGGCCGAGGATCGCCACCACGGGGGACCGCCGCAGCAACTGGCGAATCCGCTGAACGTGTTCCGGGCGGCCGACAGACATAACTTGAATTATCAACTCTCTGTGTTGAATTTTCAAGGCCTTGAAAAACCAGACCCACCTGCGTCTCCTTGAACGGAGGGATGCCGTCGTAACGTTCCACCGCGCCCGCCATGATGTTTTCGCGCGGATCGAAGGCATTGGCGACGCCCATTTCCGCCGCTTCCGGTGTCGCTTCTCCGGACGCTGCGGGGTAGGGTGATGCAGATTGACTCGGTCCCGACGCCTCATGGCCCCATGGTGCCCGGGCGTGCCAGCCCTGCGCTGACCCGAATGGCACACTCGCATGGTGAGGCTCCGTCGGCCGCTTTCTCCGACTTCTGCCACCCACTTGCGATATGCTCTGGCCCGAGTCCGGGCACAACCCACAGGATCCCTCTCGTAGTGCACACCACTCCTGCCGGCCACGTTCACGAATCGTTCGAAGGGGAACCATGGCCATTAGTCCACCCGGCATCACTATTGCCAATTACATCGGCCTGAGCCGAATACTGCTGTGGACGCCGCTTGCCGTGGCATTCGTCATCTTGCAGCGCTGGGATGGAGCCTTCGCCGCCATCCTGATGGCGGGCATCAGTGATATGGCCGACGGGTACGTGGCACGCCGCGAAAAGACCATCTCGAACTTCGGAGCGTTCCTCGACCTGACCGCCGACAAGGTCTTCGTCACGGCCATGCTCGTCTGTCTCGGCTACCAGGGACTGGTGCCCATGTGGGCCGTGTTGATCATCCTGTTGCGCGAGTTCTTTGTCATGGGCCTGCGTTGTTACGCCGCCGCGGAACATGTCTCGATTCCCGTGGACCGGATCGGACGCTCCAAGTGTTTCTTCACGTTCGCCGCCATCCTCGCAACCGTCATCAATCTCCCCTTCGCGCCGCAGTTGCTGCTGGTCGCGTGTGTGTTCACCGTGGTGTCGGGTGCGATGTATTTCTATCGGGCGCGGCCGCTTTTGGTGAAGCACCTCCGCTATTCAACCGTTGATGCCCCTGCGCGCGTCGTCGTGGTTCCGCTAGTGTCGATGCCGTTCGACTCTGTCGGCGCGGTAAAAGCATCGTCGGCCGACTGAGGCGCGTCGTACGGAGGTCCAGAGCTTCAGCCCGAGACACGGACCTGTGTGCGTTTCTTGACAAACAGACGGGTGCCACCGCTGTTCGCGTATTATCCCGATCAACAGTGGCTCAAGACGTCGAAGTATCTCGGCGATTGCGCGGCCGCCGCAGCCCACTGAGCGTGGGCCAGGCGCCGCCGGCGTTTTCACATGCGTCGCGCGGACGGTTGACCGCGTACGATCTCGACCGCTTTCCCACCCAGACGCTCTTTGATCGTCTTGGCCGTGCCGTGTGCAAAGCCGGCTGCCTGCCCCGCAAGGAACTGTACGAATCCTGGGAACTGGCGCGGCGAACGCGCCGCCTCTTTCGCGGCGGACGGGTGGTTGACCTGTGCGGTGGTCACGGCCTGCTCGCGCACATCATGCTCCTCCTCGACAACTCCTCATTGTCTGCACTGGTGGTTGACACGGAGGTGCCGCCCTCGGCCCAACAGGTGCATGAGGCTCTCATTGATGCGTGGCCGCGCCTCGCCGGCCGCGTGACGTTCGTCGCCGCGCCGATGGACTCGGTGGCCCTTGGTGAAGACGATGTGGTGGTGTCGTGCCATGCGTGCGGTGCGTTGACGGATCAGGTGCTGAGCCTGGCGACCGCCGCACGCGCGCGCGTGGCGGTGTTGCCGTGTTGCCATGATGCCGACACGTGCGACACCGGCCCACTGACGGGCTGGGTCGATGCGGCGTTGGCGGTCGACGCCGTACGCGCCCTGCGACTCGAACGCCAAGGCTATCGGGTCTGGACCCAGGTCATCCCTGCTGCGATCACGTTGAAGAATCGCCTCCTGATCGGCGCGCCTCGGCCATGACGCCGGCGATCGGCGTGAAGGCCATCCTCATCCATGGCAACGGTGGCAGCACCGCGAGTGACATCTGGCTGCCGTGGCTCGAGCGCGAACTCACCGATCTGGGGATCGACGTCATCAATCAGACGTTTCCGGATAACGTGAAAGCGCGCGCGCGATATTGGTTGCCATTCATCGAATCGCTCGGCGCCGACGAACACACCATTCTGATTGGCCACTCATCGGGCGCCGTGGCGGCCATGCGGTACGCAGAAACGCATCGCCTGCTCGGGTCCGTTCTAGTTGGCGTGTGCCATACCGATTTGGGTGACGGTGGGGAAGCCGCCAGCGGATACTACAGCGCGCCGTGGCAATGGCAGCGCATTCGTGACAACTAGCAGTGGATGGCCGTCTTCAACTCCATCGTCTACCTTGATGTCTCCGGCGGGCGCAGTGCCGGTGAGCGTGCGAAGCCGCTCTGAGGAAGCCTGGGGATCGAAGTGGGTCTGGGTGGCGCAGCCGCACGCGACTATCAGCGCCAGCAGCGTCGGACACAAGACAGTGGATGGTCGTCTCGTCGGGCCCATGGCTTGCGAATCATATAGAAGTCACGAGTACTCTGCACAGCGTCGCGTGATAGCGTTCCTGCCAATGCGTCACGCTCCATTGCTGTTATTTGCGGTTCTCATCCTGCTGCCCGCTCAGGCCGAGGCGCAGGATGGCTGGGAGGCCGGCTTCGGGCCCCACCTGATTCGCCGGGAAGACTCATCCAAAATCCATATCGGTGGCGGTGTGACCGTCGCCCGTCGATTCGGCCGGTTCGCCGGTGTCGTCGAAGCCGGCGGCACGCGCCGCGAAGGGCACAACGACTGGCGCACGCTGGCGGGCGTACGAGTGAAGTTGGGAGCCACCAGCCGTCGCACGGTCTTCTTCGTACAGACGCTGGGCGGCGTGTTGATTCGATCACGCGAGTCAGATTGGGCGATACTGCCCGGCCTGAGCGCCGACGTACGGCTTTCTGAGAAGCGCGCATTGCGCGTGCAACTCGACGCGCCCATCGAGCGTGCGCAGTCGCGTACGGTTGCAGGTGGCCGCCTGTCCGTGTGGCTTGTGTTTGGGAGGCAGCAATGAAGATCCGAGCAATAGCGTTTTTCGCTTCTGTGATGACTGTGGCAGCGATCGCACAGCAGCGGCCCGCGCCGGTAATCGACACCATCCGTCAGGCCGACATGAAAGCCGACCTGTACTTCCTTGGCTCGGATGCGATGAAAGGCCGGCTGACCAATACGCCCGAGAACCGTATCGCGTCCGAGTGGATCAAGTCGCGTTTCGAGCGGCTGGGCCTGGCGCCAGCCATACCTGGCTATTACCAGGACTACAACCTCATGACCGTGACACTCGGGCCTACGAACGCGCTTGAGGTCAACGGCACACCCGTGGCACACGGCGTGGGCTACGTCACGCAGCGTTTCAGCGCGACCGCAGAGGCAAGCGGGCCCGTCGTTTTTGCCGGCTTCGGCATCACGGCGCGCGATATGGGGTACGACGACTACGCCTCAGACATCGTGAAGGGAGCCTTTGTGCTGGTCGTCGATCACGAGCCTGGTGAGCGCGACCCGGCGAGCCGCTTCGACGGTGTGGTGACGTCCGATGTGGGTGGCGCGCTTCGCAAGGCTCAGGCGGCGCAGGCGCACGGCGCCATCGGCATCCTCTATGTCAGTGACGTGCACAACCATCCCGGTGGAGGCGCCAACGTCACGGCGGGCGGCGCGTGGCCGGCGCAGCCGTCTCGCCTCGGCACGTACTCGCTCGAAACATGGATGAAGAGCATCACCATTCCTGCTGCGCAGATTTCGGCGGAACTCGCAGCGACGCTGGTCAAGGGATCAGGCCGCACACTTGAAGATCTTTCGCGGTCTGCCGACACCGGCAAAGCGATCACACCCGTCGCCCTGCCAGGCGCACAAGTGCGCCTCACCACCAGTGTCAACCGCACGGCCGTGCCAGACCGCAACGTACTCGCGATGATTGAAGGCAGCGACCCGCAGCTCAAGAACGAGTGGGTCGTTGTCTCTGCCCACTTCGATCACGACGGCGTCAACGGCACGCAGATCATGAACGGGGCAGACGATGATGGGTCGGGGACGGTGGCGGTGCTGGAGATTGCGGAGGCGTATGCGGCCGCAGCAGCGCAGGGGCAACGGCCGAAACGATCAGTGCTCTTCGCGCAATTTAATTCAGAAGAGCGCGGATTGCTCGGCGCCTGGGCGTACACCGAGACACCGACCGTCCCTCTCACCAACATCGTGGCCGTGCTGAACATGGACATGATCGGGCGCAACGAGGAAGTGCCTGCGCCGGCGCCTCCTGCGGCGGCCGGTGCGGCGCCACAAAGTGGGCAAGGGGGTAGGGGCGGCGGCGGAGGCCGGTTCAATGGCCTGGAGCCGCAGACGGCCGAGTCAAACGCCAACGCCCTCAACATCATCGGTGGTGTGCGCAGTCCCGATCTGCGGACGGCGATCAACGGAGCCAACGGCGGCCAGAAGCTTGAGATCCGCTATCGGTACGACAACAACGCGTCACAGTTGATGCGCCGCAGCGACCAGTGGCCGTTCATCCAGCACGGTGTGCCTGGCGTGTGGGTGTTCACCGGGCTGCATCTGGATTACCACACGCCGCAGGATCGGCCCGAGCGCATCAATTACCCGAAGATGGAGAAGGTCACACGCCTCGTGTACCAGACCAGTTGGGATCTGGCGAACGCCGCCTCACGCCCCAAGCTGTTGCCGCGGTAACCAAAACGTCAGCGTGTCAGGACCGCGCGTCGTTCCCCGGCCTGAACGCCCGTGACACGTGTCACCGCGCGTTTGCCCAGCCCGGGCCATGTGACTTCCACGTCCACGCGCACGGCCATGCCGATACCGATGTGCACCGGCAGGTCGTTCTGCATGTTGTACCCGGACCCTGAGTCCACCAGGCCCGAGCCGATGAGGCGGTGCGAGCCTTCGGCGTAGACGCGGACCTCGGCGCCGGCGCGCGTGGGACGACCGCGCCCGTCGAGCACACGGATGCCGATGGACCGCTGGGCGGCAGAGGGCAGCACGTTGCGCAGGATCGCGTGCATGCCGTCAGCCTGCGAGCCTGTGAGCGCCAGGTCCATCGCACCATCGCCGTCGGCGTCCGCCCAGGATGCCCCGTGATCGGCCGCCAACGCCTTCACATTCTCCGGCGTGCGATCCTCGTAGGCCTTGCCGGTATTCATGAAGAGGTGGTCAGGGTATTGCACGCCGCCGGTGAACGTCCCGTTCACGTACAGGTCCACGAGGCCGTCGTTGTCTGCGTCGGCAAAGGCGCAGGTGTCGTATCGAGCGTCGATGTCGATACCCCAGGCAGCCGATCGGTCGTCGAAGCCTTTCCCGTTGCTGAGGAACAGCCCGTTTTTTCCGTAGTTGGCCGCGAACAAATCCATGCGGCCGTCGTTGTTCACATCGGCGGCACAGGGACGCACAGTGCCGTTGGTGGGGTCTTTGGTGTTCGTTCGCCCCACGCCACTCCCCGGCGCTCGGCCTCGTCGGTAAACTTTCCCCGGTTGTTGACAAACAACCCGTTGGCATCGCAGTCCATGTTGCCCACATAGACGTCCATGTCGCCGTCGGCATCCGCGTCGAACCACACGGCGCCGACGCTCTTGCGCGAATCGGCCAGTCCCACCTCTGCGGCGATGTCGGTGAAGCGCCCGTCATCATTTCTAAACAACGCGTTGGCCTTGTCTCGAAACGCGAGGAACAGGTCCAGGTCGTTGTCGCTGTCAAAGTCGATCTACGCAGGTTGCCGCAGAGCGCCGGCCATCACCACCAAGCCGGCCGCCTCGGTCACATCCTGGAATCGGCCTGAATCATTCCGGTACAACCGCAGAAGCGACTGGGCGCCAGGCGTGAACCCCACCAGAAGGTCGGCGTCGCCGTCCGCATCCATGTCACCCCAGGCTGCAGCGCGAACCGCGCGCGTATCCGCCACATTTGCGATCCGGCCTGCGTCAACAAACGTCCCCCTGTCGTTGCGATACAGGCGATTAGGCGTGCGATTAAACCCC
Source organism: Acidobacteriota bacterium (assembly GCA_009694745.1). Lineage (GTDB taxonomy): Bacteria > Acidobacteriota > Vicinamibacteria > Vicinamibacterales > SCN-69-37 > SYFT01. The sequence continues at coordinate 10,386 of SHUF01000056.1, read as the reverse complement.
ACAAACACATCCGGGTCATCGTCATTGTCATAGTCGGCCCAGGCGTTCACAAACGCGCCTGGCGTTGAGAATAGGTCGGGCTGCAAAGACTCGAAGCGTGGTGCCTGCTGCGACAGCAGAGCTCCCGCCGCCAGGGATAAAACCAGCAATCGCATGTGAGGCCTCTGCCGCGCATTATGCCACCTCAGCGGGTAAGCTTGGTCCATGGCTGACGACAGCGGGTTGAAGTCTTCGTTCGAACTGGCGATGGAACGCCTTCGCAAGAAGGACACGGACGAAGGCGTCACCACGCGGCCGATGACCGATGAGCAGAAGGCCGCGATTGCCGAAGTGCGCAGCATCTACGATGCCAGGATCGCGGAGCAGGACATACTGCAGCAGTCGGCGATGAAACATCTGGCGGGCGCCGACCCCGCTGAGGGCGAAGAAGTCAGCCGGCGGTTCCGGCGTGAGCGCAAACGCCTCGCCTCCGAGCGCGACACGAAGATCGAAGCACTTCGCTCCAAAACGTAGCGTCGCGTTGTCGTCCGGAGGTCCCGGGCTAAAGCCCGTGCCCTCCGAACTTTAGCCGCGGCGCATCACAACATCTCGTTCGTGCGCGTATCGCGCCGCACGGTGAACCAGCGCCGACAGCCAAACGCGTGGAACCAGCGCTCGGTGACCGGCCCTTCATGATTGCTGTGCATGAATCCGCGGTCCACGTCCCGCGCATCCGCATCGGTCAGCGCATCGGGCGTGGCTGGGATCTCGCCGTACGCAAACTCTTCCACAGCCCGCACACCGCAATGCGGACAATGAATGCGAAGTCGATGTGGCGCCATCAGTGTGTCCCCGCTGATCCGCGATCGGCCATTGTCCTGTCGCGCGCGAAACGGTCGAGTGAGAACGGCGCAATCAAATCCGGAGTTCGGCCGGTGGCGATGAGCGCCGCCAGTTGCTCGCCTCCGGCGGGAATGGCCTTGAAGCCCCAGGTGCCCCAGCCCGTGGTGACGAGAAAGCCGTCTACTCCAGTCAGGCCCATCACCGGCGAGTAGTCTGTGCTCATGTCACAGACGCCGGTCCACTGGCGCAGCACCCGGAGGTCTCGAAGGAACGGCAGCAGGGTCATCATGCGAAACGCACAGTGCTGCAGGAACGGATGTCCCGAGTCGTACGCGTAGCTCGGCGCGCGATCGATCTCTGCGCCGATGAGCATCTCGCCTTTCGCTGTCTGTGACGCGTATCCGCCAAGACCAGACGAGGCCACGATGGGATGGAAGGCTTGCGCGTAGCGATTCGTGACAAAGGCCTGGAGAGGATGCGTGCGAATGGGTAGACGCAATCCAACCATGGAGGCGATGGTCGTGACATGGCCGCCGACGGCAGAAAGCACGATGCCCGCTGCGATGGGGCCATCGGAAGTCTCGACACCCGTGACTCGGCCGCGATCCATCCGGATGCCGGTTACTCCGGTGCGCTGAAAGACATCCACACCAAGGCGCATCGCGCCTTCGGCGTATGCCCAGACCACACGGTCGTGGCGCGCTGTGGAACCTGCGGGATGGTACGACGCGCCGTACACCGGCCACACCCCGTTGCCGGTCAGGTCAATCTGCGGGCAGATCTCGCGGATAGTCCCGGGGTCCACGTATTCAGTCGAAGCGCCGCACGCCGTATTGACCGCCGCACGTGCGCGTTCCTGCCTGATGCCCGCTTCGCTGTGGGCAATCCAGAGCAGGCCCTTTGTCTTGTGCATAAGCGCGCGGTCTGTTTCCTGTTCAAGATGGGCGTAGAGATCCACGCTGCGCTGATAGAACCGCACGGCCTCTGGGACCCCGTAGTTCGCCCTGATGATCGTGGTGTTGCGACCGGAGTTGCCGCCGCCGATGTAACTGCACTCGAGCACGGCGACGTTGGTGATGCCGTGCCGCGTGGCCAGGTAATACGCCGTGGCCAAGCCATGCCCGCCGCCGCCGATGATGACCACGTCATAGGCCCGCTTGACCTCTGTCGGCCACCGAAGGTCGATAGCGCGTTCGACGAACTCGTTCATCGCAGCCGCTCCGCGAGATCGGCCGCGCACGGGGACGCGACAACCATCAGCACACGGTCCTGCCCAAACCACAGCTTCAGCGGCAAACCCGCGACCATGCCCTGCGCGAAAGCCGGCCGCTCGCGGGGTAACTCCCAGTCACACTCGCGCTCGAGAAAGTCGATCGCTTGGGCGCTGTCTACCCAGACCGCAGAGAAACCAGTCTCGCGTTCCACGATCGCATGGGCATCATCGATGACGCCCGCGGGTGTCGAGGCCGTGACCAGGACCTCATCCGGCGCAAGGCGAAACGCCAGCGCACCCGTCGGCCACGTCGCCGCATCGATCGCCGCTGGTATCGCCACGATGCGCGCGGCGTTCAGGCGCTCAACCACGCGCACGGCGGCCCTCCGGGTCGTAGAACGGCGTGGGCACTCGACGCGCCGTGCGACCGTCGATGGTGACGTCGGTCGGGAGCTGTCCGTCCTTCAGCCGGAGCCACCCGAGCATGATGGACTTGCCCAGCGTCGGCGACCAGGTGGTGGACGTCACTACGCCCGCCAAGTCCTCGCCGTCCCAGATCGTCGCGCCTTCGGCTGGCGTCCGACAAACTACCTCAGAGGTCGTTTGTTCGCCGTCCATCTCAAAGCCGCAGAGCTGTCGGTCGAGCGGCAGGCGATTGGTGCGAAGCACGGCCTGCCGGCCGATGAACGCCGGTTTGTCCAATCGCACAGCCCATTCGCAGCCGAGCCTGCGCAACGATGAGTCGAAGTCGGTGTCTTGCCCGACGATGAGGTGGCCTTTTTCGAGGCGGAGCTTCAGGAGTGCTTTAAGTCCGTGCGGACGAATGCCAAGATCCTGGCCGAGCGAGAGAAGCGCGTGCCAGAGCCGCACGGAATCCGCAGCGGCATGGTGAAGTTCGAATGACACCTCGCCTGTGAAGCTGAGCCGATAAATGCGGCAGGGCACCCCGGCCACGTCGGCCTGGCCATGATGAAGGAACGCCGGCGGCGCACCGACGCCGGCGCGCGCGAGCAGTTCCGCGGCTCGTGGTCCAGTCACGTTGATGGCGCCGAGCGAAAACGTCTGGTTCATCAGGCGCACGTCGGCGCCGAGTGATTCGGCCCAGTCGCGCACCCACATCTCCGCGAATGTGGCGCCGCCGCTGGTGAACGTCAGATTGAATCGGGTGTCACTCTCGCGAGCCACCATCCCGTCATCGATGACGTAGCCGCGTTCGTCGAGCAGGAAGACATACCGCGCACGGCCAGGCGCAAGCGTTGATATAGGCACCGGATACAGGTGCTCGAGAAGCGCCAGCGCGCCCGGGCCTGACACCTGCATCTTCCCGAGTGTGCTCACGTCGCAGATGGACACGCCAGTCCGCACGGCCGAGTACTCGGCATCGACATCACCGTAGTGCCAGGGCCGCCACCAGCCGCCGAGCCGTTCCATGATGGCGCCAAGGCCCACGTGTTCCTCATGCAGTGCCGTGCGTGGAGTTACAGCATGATGCGCACCTGCGGCCACTTCGCCAATCGTGAGCTGGCGAGTGACCGGACGGGCGGTGAAAGGCGGCTGAAGCGCGGCGCCCTGCGCGGCGAGGAACGCCCGGATGTGTGGAACACATCCCGCGCCCTGGCAGGGGCCGGTCCCCGCGAGTGTGGCGCGTTTGACCAGTTCGAGTTCGTGGAAGCCGCGCGCATGCACCGATGCGAGGTCGGCCACAGTCACGCCAGCGCAGGGGCAGACAGTACCTTCCACCGGGCACGGCGGCACGTGCGCGGGAAGAAGCACGTCGCCAACCCCGCGTACGTTCATGCCGCGGGCCATGCGCAGCAACGCATCCCGTGGCGTGAGGCCGAGCCCGAGCGACACCGTGTCGCAGGCCAACCGAGTCTCAACTCCGCCAGGGTCACGCATGACCACAGCGCCTACCCGCGTCGGGTCAGACGACGGTTCGAAGCGCACAAGGGTCCCCGAGGCGAGTTCGCACACAATCCCATCAGGCGGGGTGCCCACTGCCACTACCTGCCCGAGCGGGACGCCCGAGGCCGCCAACTCCGCGGCGGCGCGCGCGGTCACAAGACCACGCAAGTGATTGCCTGGCACAGCGGGCTGAATCTCCGACGCGCCCGTCGCCACCACAATCTCGCCGCGAGGGTACACATGCCGCATGCCGTCTTCAGTGCGGGCCACGACCAGCGGGCCGGGGTAGACGCCAATGACGTCCTGCCCCTCCCTCGCGTCGAGCGTGACGACATGTGCGCCCACTGAGCGCGCGTCGGTGGCGGCCACCCGACCGGCCGGGCCCTGGCCAATGACGACGATGTCGCAATGGGTGGTGCGGGCGGTGACAGGTGGCCGCTCACCCGGGCTCTCGAGTGGGGGAAGCTGGCCGTTCGCCGCATGGAGAGTCACCGCCGCGCCTTCCCGGAACGTGACCTGGCACGTGCGCACGTACGAAACGCCGTCCACGGTCGCCAGGCAGTGAGGGCAGTCACCGGCCAGGCACAGGCACCCACCGCCGATGGCGACGCCTGCGTCGCGAAGAAGGTGGGTGAGTAGAGAATCCGCTGCCATCTGACCGCCAAATTCTGCCATCATCGGCGCGTGCCAACAACCTCACGTCGCACAATCATGGTGCTTCTCAGTGCTTTCAGCTTGATGGCGTACGTGCTGCGGATGAATATTTCCGTGGCGTCGCCGTTCATGATGACCGAGCTGCAACTGGACAAAGTGCAGATGGGACGCGTCTTCAGCGCGTTCATGCTGGGCTACGCGTTGTTCCAGGTGCCGTGGGGCGTGTCTGGAGACAGGCTTGGGCCCGGCCGCATCCTCGGGTGGGCCGCCATCGCCTGGACTGTCGCGACCGTGCTGACTGGCTTGCTGCCGGGATGGCTGGTGCCCGCGGGCACGGCCTCGCTCGTCGTGCTCATCGTGTTGCGCTTCCTGCTGGGAGCCAGCCAGGCCGCTGCCTATCCCGTGGCCGCGCGCGCCATTGTCAACTGGATGTCGCCCACCAGCCGGGCGACGTCATTTTCGGCGCTGATCGTGGCGATGGCGTTTGGCTCGGCGTTTACGCCCCCGATGGTGTCGTGGGCGATGGCGAATTTCGGATGGCGCGTGTCGTTCTACGTCTGCGCCCTCCTCGCCCTGGCGCTGACTGTGGCGTGGTATCGAGCGGCCGGGTCGCGCCTCGACACGATTGGTGACGCTGCGGCAGCCGGCACCGGCCCCGCGCAAGCGTGGTGGGCGCCGCTCAAGGACCGCCGCGTCTCGCTGTTATCGCTCAGTTACTTCTTCAACAGCTACGTGTTATTCATGTTCGTCTTCTGGCTCTATCTCTACCTGGTGGAGCAACGCCAGATGGGCATCATGTCGAGCGGCTTGTACACCAGCATTCCCTTTGTGCTTGCGATGTTCTTTGCTCCCGCAGCTGGCATCATCTGCGATTGCCTCTCGATCAAGTACGGCCCCACCCTCGGCCGCCGCATCGTCGCCATGACCGCTCTTGTGCATTCTTCGATCTTTCTCGTGCTTGGCGTGGATGTGGCCGACCAGACGCTGGCGGTGGCGGGCTTGTCGCTGGCCGTGGCGTTTCTCCTCTGCACGGAAGTGGCGTACTGGTCCGCGTCCATGGATTTGGGCGGCGCGAACAGCGGCACGGTCGGCGGCATCATGAACATGGCCGGCAACCTCGGTGGCGTAGTCTCAACCGCGCTGGTGCCGATTCTGATCAAACACTGGGGGTGGCCATTCGCGTTCCAGTCGGCCGCCGCACTCGGCCTTGTGGCCGCAGCTCTGTGGCTCCTGGTCTGCATGGAAGAGCGAAAAGGAGCCGAGCCGCGTGCAGTCGCGCATTGACCGCCTGCACGCCCCGGGTCTGATCGACCTGCACTACGACCTGGGGATGGATCTGTACGAGAAGCGCCGCGAGCACGGGGTGCTCGTGCGCGATTATCGCGACGACATGCGCGCGGGCGGCATGGGCGTAGTCGCGGCGGCGATCTACCTCGAGGACCGCTACGTCCCCGAGATGGCGCTTCGTGTGGCACTGGCTCAGATTGCCCGCATCGTGGTCGAGGCGCAGGAACCCGAGGCCGCTCGCGACTTTGTGGTGTGCCGGAGCCTGCGCGACATCGATGCGGCGAGAGCGGCTCACAAGATTGCCCTGGTGATCACCATGGAGGGTGTGGAGCCGTTGGGGACCGACCTCAACCTGTTGCACATCTTTCACCAACTGGGTGTGCGGGTCATTGGACTGACGCATGTCAGGCGCAACATGGCGGGTGACGGCGGCGTGTTCGCGCCGGAGGGGTCATCGCGTCATGGCCTGACGGCTTTTGGCAAGGATGTGGTGCGCGAGTGCGAGGCGCTGCGCATTCTCGTCGACCTGGCGCACATCAATCCTGCTGGGTTCGACGACATCCTGTCGATCGCCACGCGTCCTCTGGCCGTGAGCCACAGCAACGCGCGGAAGTTCTACAACATCGAGCGCAATATGAGCGACGACCAGATTCGCGCAGTCGGGGCGGCGGGCGGTGTGATCGGTGTGAACGCCGTGCTTGTGAGTCCGGTCAAAGAGGAAACCACGATCGACCGGTACATCGATCACGTGGAGCACATCGCGGCTCTGGCCGGCATGGATGCCGTTGCGATCGGCTTCGATTTCTTCGAGCGGATCTTCAACCGGCTCGCGCCCGCCGAGCGGGCGGTGTTGGGCCACATCCACTTTGTGCCCGACTTGAACAACCACTCGCACGCGCGCAATGTCACGCGGCGGCTCATCGAGCGAGGCTGGCCCGACGCTGATATCGAGAAGTTCCTCTACGGGAACTGGTTGCGCCTCTTCAGGGCCTCGCTTGGCTGACGCACCAAACGGGGTATTGTGCTCAGATGCACCCGCGTTTTCGAACACGCCTCGTCCTGATCATCACGACGCTCGTCCTTGCCGCCACGAGCGCGCGCACAGAGCAGGCGCCGAGTGGTGTGCGCCCGCAGGCAGCCGTTGAAATTGCCAGCCGCATAGCGCGCGTGGTAAGCGGGCTTCGCCCCAGAATAGAAGTGGTCGGCTCCCCGACGCGCTGGTCGCTGGCGGAACGGATGACCGAGTACAAGGCGCCTGCGGTGAGCATCGCCATCGTTGAAGGCGGCCGCGTCGTGTGGGCCCAGGGCTTCGGAAGTACGGAAGCCGGCGGCACGATCCCGGTCACTGCCACGACGATGTTTCAGGCCGGGTCCAATAGCAAGGCGGTCACGGTGTCGGCCATACTGCGCCTGGCGCAGACTGGCGCACTGTCGCTTGATGCCAATGTGAATCAATACCTGACGTTGTGGACGTTGCCCGAGAACGAGTTCACCGCGCAGGCGCCCGTCACTCTCCGGAACCTGGCCACCCATACGGCCGGCACAACGGTGAGCGGCTTTCCCGGATATAAGGTCGGAGAGCCCCGGCCGACCGTGCCCGAGCTGCTCGACGGGAAAGCCCCTGCCAATACGGCGGCCGTACGGGTCGACACCGTGCCTGGCAAGGGGTTCCGGTACTCGGGGGGCGGCACCACGATCATGCAGCAGTTGCTCGTCGACGTGACAGGCACGCCCTTCCCGGCATTACTTAAGACACAGGTCTTTGATCCACTCGGCATGACGCGCAGCACGTTCGAGCAACCCCTGCCGTCCGCCCTCGCAGCCGATGCCGCGCGTGCACACGTCAAGGCCATCGTCGTACCCGGCGGGTGGCACGTGTACCCGGAGATGGCTGCGGCGGGTCTGTGGACCACGCCAACCGACCTCGCGACGTGGATGATTGCGATGGGCGACGCGATCGCGGGCCGTTCCACAGCGTTCCTTGCGGAGAAAACGGCAACACAGGTGACCGGGTCCGCAGTGCCCGGTCGGTCGCCCACCGAACGGATCGGTCTGGGTCTGTTTCTGACCGGCACCGGCGACAGCTTCAACATCACTCACGGCGGCGAGACCGAAGGATTCGTCAGCCAGTTCAAGCTGTTTCCCAGCACCGGCAAGGGCGCGGTGATCATGGTCAATATCGGCGAAGCCGGCGTCAGGCTGATGCGCGAGATCGAACTCGCCATTGCCGAGGAGTTCGCGTGGCCCGAAGGTGGTACCACCAAGATCACGACCGTACCCGTTGATCCAGACGCGCTCAAGCAGCTGGCAGGCACCTACGTGCTCTACAACTTCGCGGGCCGCCACTTCCCCAAAGTGGTGTGTGAAGGCTCACGCCTGTTTTATGAGTTTGGCTCAGCACGCAACGAGCTCCACGCGCAGTCGCCGACCACCTTTATTGGTGCAGACGGAACACGCTTCTCATTTGCCCGTGACGCCAATGGTCGCGACATCCTGATCATCGGCACCGGTGCCGGCGCGATTGCCGCGCTGAAGCAATAGGGCCGCTATCCTTTGCCCTTCTTGTGCACCATGCCCACCAGGGCCAAGTAGTAAAAAGGCTTGTAGTGCGGGCTGGTGTCGTTGTGGCACCGCAGGCACGTGTCTTCCGTGGTCTTCACCGGCTTGGCCGTCACAATATCGACCGTGGTGGCCGCATCCACATGTGCCCGGCCTGCGCCATGGCACCCTTCGCACTGCACGTTGGGGAAACTTGGCTTGGCGCCCTCAGCCGCGATCATCTCTGGCGACCCCGTGACGTGGCACTTGATGCAGGCATTCTCCTTGCGGTTGGCCGCCGGAAGTTTATTGAGCGCCTTGCTGTGTAGGGACGTCACCAACGAACGCAGGCATACGGCATCGGGGCCCCCACACCCGCGCCTTCATGGAGCTTCATGTCCTACATGGTGAAAAGTCTTGAAGACTACGCTGTCGAGTCCTCTGCAGCGCCGGCATTCCTTGCGAAGATCAACGACGACAGCATCAGCATCAGCAGCGGCAGCGGCAGCGCGTACTTTTCCCACGGCATGTAGCTGAACGGCATCACCACCAGAAACGACCCGACCCGAGCCCACAAAAACACGGTCGTCATCGGCCGTGCGCCTGTCCGCCAGTTGCTGAGCGTGCGCTGGCCGCAATACAGCAGGGCCGCGGTGCCCAGCATGGCCATGACCGCGAAGAAGGCGGTGGTTCCCCAGGCCGGCAAGTAGACGGACAACGCCCTGTGCAGAAAGCCCACGGTCATCGCGCCCTCGCGCGTCTGCGCGATCGACGCCTGCACAGAAAACACCAGTACGAATAGGCCAGCCAGGCCGGCAGCGCCCCAGATTCACGTATTCACCCCGATGGCGATCGGCAACGCCAGCAGGATGAGATAGGCGCCGGGCATTGCGAGGTAGAGGGCAAGCGCATGCAGGTCGAAGCGCACGCCTTCGGCAAGGTATCGGTCCCGGAGCGCGCTCGCTGGCGCGAACTGGCCTTCCCACAACACGATCAGCGCCACCAGCGGGATCGTTCCCACCAACGCCGAGGCGGTGAACCTCCAGGGCCGCACCGACCGCGGCCGCACCAGAAAGTCCGCAATCAGCAGCGCCGGTACCAGGAACACGAGGTACTGCCGCGCGGTGGTGGCCACCATCAGGCCCACCGCCGAGAGCCAGGGTCTGCGCGAATCAACACCGAGCACGACCAACGCCATCCCCAGCAGCGACAACATGTCGGTGAACACAAACACCGATAGGCCGACGAAATACGGGTTGAAGACCAGCACACCCACAGTCAGGAGCGCCATGGGCGCCGACCGCACGTGGCGACGAATGGCGAACCACCAGACTGTGGCCGCGCCCCAGGCAATGAACGGCGACAGCAGGCGGAGTGCCTGAGTAGAAAAGCCCGCCACGTGGCCCCAGGCGGCGTAAGTCAGATACGTCAGGGGCGCGGTCATTTTTGGATAGGTGCGCAGCAGGTCCAGCGACACACCCTGTCCAAAGAGCCGCACAGTCTCCAGGAAATGCCTCTCGTCGCCCCACGGGGGACGCCCCTTGACGAAGACCTACAGCGCCACGAATCCCACGAGCAGGAAACAGCTGACCAGGACATTTAATCGTTGCGGGTGCGATTCGGCCACGCCTATTTCCTGGCGCGCCGGTCGAGAAACGCGCACACTCGTGAGAGGACCTCGTCACCCTGCCAGACGCGGGAGACGTCGGCGTCAATCGCCGCGGCATCTCGCACTCGCGCCAGAATGGGCGCCACCATTGCGCGCTTCGTGATCCCGAAGGTCACGGGTGCAATCGCCGCCAGTCGGGCCGCCGCCTCCATCGCGTGTGTCAGCAGGTCAGCGGCCGGCACCACCTGGTCCACAAGACCCATCACCATCGCCTCGGCCGGCAATAGCGTGCGCACGCTGTAGGCCAGGTCCCGCCCATCGCGTTCAGTCACGCGGGCGCGCACAATTTCCAACGGCA
>SHUF01000055.1 GCA_009694745.1 Acidobacteriota bacterium | reverse complement strand
CGGGTGACGGTTTCTTCTCAATGGTCACGCCCCGCATGGACGCGGTGGAAGAAGTGACGGTCACGGGCGCCGTGCCTGGCGTGGGCGCCGGCGCGGGTTCCGTGCAGGTGGCATTCACCACGCGCTCGGGCTCGAACCAGTTCGACTCGAGCGCGTACCTGTACTGGCGCAATCCGAAGTTCAACACGAACTACTACTTCAACCAAGTCGCGGTCTCAGCCGCGAACCCGAACGGCCTGCCGAAGAATGATGTCAAGCTCTACACGTATGGCGGACGCATCGGCGGCCCCGTCGTCCTGCCGGGCTACAACGGCCGGGGCAAGGCGTTCTTCTTCTTCAACATGGAACACCAGCGTGCGCCATCGTCGGCCACCAGGGATCGTACGATTCTGAAGGACTCGTCGGCCGCGGGCATCTTCACCTACGACCGCGTAGTTGACGGCGTCACGACGCAGCAGACCGTGGACATCCTGGCGCTGGCACGGGCCAACGGTCAGATCACCACACTGGATCCCACCATTCAGTCGATTCTCGCGAGGATCAAGGCGGCCACGCAAATCGAGGGCGTTATCAGCCAGACCACCAACCGGAACGTAGACAACTACCGGTTCCAGCCTGGAGGCCGCGGCGATCAGTACGCGCCCACCGGTCGCATCGACTACAACCTGACGGACAAGCACCGCATCAGCGCCACCTATTACTGGCAGCGGTTCAAGAGCAATCCTGACCTGCTGAACGGCGTGGAAGTGCGTTTCCCCGGCTTCGCCAACTTCGGCACGCAGAACTCCTATCGCACCACAGGTTCGCTGGGTGTGCGGTCCACGCTCACTTCCAACATGGTGAATGAGTTCAAGGGCGGCTGGCAGTGGTCACCGAACGACTTCTTCTCCAACATCACCCCGGCGATGTTCGAAGACCAGGGTGGCTACAGCCTGGGCTTCCCACTCATCACGGGTGCGACGGCCCGCAACGGCGCGGCACCGCGCAACACCACGACGTGGAGCGTCAGCGACGACCTGAGCTGGCTGAAGGGTTCGCACAGTCTGACGTTCGGTGGTTCGTTCTCGGGCGTGCACAACCGTCTGAACGGCTACGACAACGTTGCCGCGGTAAACATCGGATTCAACGAAACGTTCGATCCCGCGGCCGGCATGTTCAGTTCGACCACGGGCGCCGCGTTCCCCGGTGCGACAGCCACAAACCTGTCAGACGCCCGCGCGCTGTATGCCCTGTTGACGGGCCGCGTGAGCTCAGTCAACGGTACAGCTCGTCTGGATGCTGCCACCGGCAAGTACGTCTACCTCGGCGACCTGAAGCAGTTGGCTAAGGCATACGCGTTCGCGGGCTACGCGTCCGATTCATGGCGCGTGTCGCCGACGCTGACCATCAACGGCGGCATCCGCTGGGATGTGCAGTTGCCCTTCGTCCCCGTCACGAAGACGTTCTCGACGATCACAATTGACGACCTGTGCGGCGTCTCGGGTGTCGGGTCGGGTCCGGACGGACGCGCCTGCAACATGTTCCAGCCGGGCGTGCAGACCGGCAAGGCCGTGCCGACCTACATCCCCTACGATGTGGGCAATGCGTCGTACAAGACCAACTGGACGAACCTGGGCTACAACCTGGGCTTCGCCTGGCGGCCGAACGTGCAGGACGGTTTCCTGCGCTCGATCCTCGGCAACCCCGACCAGGCCACGATCCGCGCGGGCTACTCGATGACGTACAACGTTGAGCGCTTCGACCGCTTCACCAGCAACGCCGGCGCCAACCCTGGTGGCACGACGTCGGCCGACCGAAATACGACCACCGGGTTCTGCCTCGTGTGCCCGGGCGAAAGCTGGCCTGTCCTCTACAGCCAGAAGAACCGGCTCGCCGCGCCGGCCTTCCCGGAGTCACCGGTCTACCCGATCGTGGCGACCACGGCGAACAGCCTCAATATGTTCCAGCCGAACCTCAAGACGCCGCGCGTCCACTCGTACTCGGCGGGCATCCAGCGGTCGATTGGTGACGACATGGCGCTTGAAGTGCGCTACGTCGGCAACATGAACAAGTACGCCTGGGCCGAAGAGAACTGGAACGAGCGCGTGCTCTTCGAGAACGGCTTCTACGACGAGTTCCTGCTGGCCCGAGCCAACCTGTCCGCCAACATCGCGGCGGGCCGTGGAGCCACCTTCGCCTACACCGGCGCGCCGGGAACCTCGCCGCTGCCGATTCACCAGGCCTACCTGAGTGGCCGGTCGGGCGCGGCCGTCACGAATCCCGCGCTTTACACGGCGACCCAGTACACCAACAGCTCGTTTTACAACCGCTTCAGCGCGCTGAACCCCGCGGTGGGCAGCGCCGCCGGCGCGCTCGACACCACGGCCTTCCGCGTGAACGCGCTGGCCGCCGGCCTGCCGTCCAACTTCTGGGTGATGAACCCCGCCACGGGCGGCTCCTACATCGTCCAGGATCGTGAGGCCTCCCGGTACAACAGTCTGCAGGTTGAGTTGCGCCGCCGCCTTTCCAAGGGCCTGCTGGTGAGCAGCAACTACACGTACGCGGTGCGTCACAGCCTGTCACTGCAGTCGATTCGCTTCGATCGCATCGAAGTCAACTCGACCAGTGTCCCGCACGAGTTCAAGTTCAACTTCATTTATGAAGTGCCGGTCGGCCGCGGCCGCCGCTTTGGCACGGACATGAACCCGATCCTCAACAGCCTCCTCGGGAACTGGGAATTTTCGGGCAACGCCCGCTTCCAGACCAGCCGTTTCCGCTTGTCCAACACCAAGCTGGTGGGCATGACGGCCGACGAGCTGTCGCGCCAGTTCAAGATCCGCGTCTACAAGGATGCGGTCACGGGCTCGACGACCGTGTACAGCATGCCGGCGGACATCATTGCCAACACGCGTGCGGCCTACAGCAACGACCCGACGACCGCGACTGGTTACAGTGCGGCGCTGGGCGTGCCGACCGGCCGTTACCTGAAGCCCTCGAGCGACGCGAGTTGCGTGGCCGTCTACCGCGGCGACTGCAACGCGCCGGACATCGAGATCAACGGTCCGCTATACAGGAAGGTGGACCTGCGCATCAAGAAGTTGTTCCCGTTCCTGAGCAAGGGCAGCCTCGAAGTCAACATCGAAGCCCTGAACGCGTTCGCGAACATCAACTTCAATCACCAGCTGAGCCCGGGCTCCGGGGCGGGCACGTTCCAGGTGACCTCGGCGGCCACCGACATCAACACCTCGGGTGACCCGGGTGGACGCGTCGGCCAGATCGTCTTCCGCATCAACTGGTAAGAGAGCGCCTTCTACACACCGCCCGGCTGGAGAGCAATCTCCGGCCGGGCGTTTTTTTTGTACGGCGCTATTGAGGATTGAGGATTGAGCGATTGAGGATCGGGATTTTCACGCATTGCTGATGGCTGATGGGAATTGCTGCAATCCGGCCATCTCGCAACCGACAATCCCTGATCAGCAGTCCGAAATCCAGCCATCCGCAAATCCCGATCCTCAATCGCCCAATCCTCAACCCTCAATTTCCAGGCGCCTTCATCGCCCGACCGCAGAGTATCCTCAAGGGGATGCCCTCCCGCCTTGTATCGCTGCGGCTCACGGTCGCGTCTCTCGGGCTCCTCGCGCTGGTGCCGGTGCACCCCGCCGCCCAGCAGTTCGTGTTGTCATCACAAGACCGCGCACGGCTCATCGCGGTGGACTTTGCGGTGGTCGGCGCAGACGGCCAGCCGGTGGCCGATCTGCGCGCGGACGAAGTCACCCTCAAGATCGACGGCCGCGCACGGCCGATTCGCTCACTCGAGTACGTGTCGCTCGCATCAGCGCCAGCAGGAGACTCGGGAGCTGGCCCGGACACACGGCTTGCGCCGTATGGAACCAACGCCACCAGCGACGGCGGCCGAAGCGTCATCCTGATTCTGGACCAGTACACCGTTCGGCCGGGCCGCGATGCCGGCGTCAAGGAACAGGTCAACCAGTTTTTGCGCCTGCTCGGCCCCCGCGACCGTGTGGCATTGATGACCATGCCGTATGGCGGACTCACCGTTGACCTGACGACCGAGCATCACCGCATCAGCCAGGCCCTGACTCGCATTGGCGGGCAGGCCCCGCCAAACGAGGACGCAGAAGACGCCAGCTGCCGGACCAGTGCCACACTCGCGGCCCTGCGCGGAACCCTGGATGAACTCCGCAGCGGCGAAGCACCAGTCGCCATCGTGTTCTTCTCGGCGCAGCTTTCTGTGCCCACCGGCCCAACAGCCGCGCCGTCGCCCTCGCCGGCGATGCGATTGCTTGCGCCCTGCCCGCTCCGAACCGAACAGTTCAAGCAGGTCGGGGCCGCAGCGGCCTCCGCACGCGCCCAGTTCTACGTGGTCCAGCCTGAGTTGTCGGTGACCGATGGCGGCAGGGCCGGCCTTGAGCACTTGACCGGCGCCACGGGTGGTCCACTGCTGCATCTGGGCGTTGGCGCAGATTCGGCCCTGGCTCGCGTGGCACGAGAGACATCCGGCTACTACATCGCGCGCATAGAGCCGGAACCGTCCGAAACCATCGGAACAGTCCGCAACTTTTCGTTGTCGGTGACGCGCCCGGACGCCACGGTGCGCCAGCGGCCGCAGCTCAGTGTGATGCGCACGGCCGCGCGGTTCGTGAACACCAGCGCGCCGACACCGCTGGACATGATGAAAGACGCGCGGGTCTTTCGCGACCTTCCCTTGCGCATCACGGGCTTCAGCTCGCGGGAACCTGGTGGGCAGATGATTCGCGTGGTGGCGCTGTTCGATTCGCCGGACGAATCGGCCGCGCCTTCATCGGCCATCGTGGGCCTCTTCAACGATCAGGGCAAGCTGGTGGCGAGCACGCAGCTTGGCCCCGCCGAGCTCACGGCCTCGCCAGTCGCTTCATCACTGATCGTGCCGGCGGGCCACTATCGCCTTCGCGTCGCGGCCACGGAAAGCTCGGGCCGGGGGGGAGCCGCAGACGCCGAGATCAACGCGGAGTTGTCCAGCGCCGGACCGCTGACGATGAGCGCGCTTGTGGTGGGGCTCTCGCGCGAGGGCAGGTTCCAGCCCCGTCTGGATTTTGGCCGTGAAGCGTCGGCGATGGCTTACGTGGAAATTTATGGCGCCCGCCAGGGGGCTGCCGTCGGTGCGGTCTTTGAAGTGGCGCGCACCGCCAACGGTCCGGCGCTGGTCACGATCAAGGGAACGTTCGCAGCCACGAGTGAGCCGGATC
The DNA here is from genome assembly GCA_009694745.1 of Acidobacteriota bacterium. Taxonomy (GTDB): domain Bacteria; phylum Acidobacteriota; class Vicinamibacteria; order Vicinamibacterales; family SCN-69-37; genus SYFT01. Next base: position 12,843 of record SHUF01000055.1, on the reverse strand, counting down.
GCTTCGTGGTGACGGCCGCCGTGCCTGTCGGCGCGTTGACGTCGGGTGACTACGTGGTTCGCGCCATTGTTGCCGCCCAGGATCAGCCTGGCGGGCGCGTGCTCAGGGCCATTCGGAAAAAATAGGCCCGCGCGCCTGCCGCGTGCGTTTCACCCCCAGAGTCCTGTCGCGGCCGAGATGCGCCCGTCGGGTGCCATGTGGAACACGTTCATGCCGCGGCCCCTGAGGGTTCCGTCGCCGGACACTGCGGTCCAGTTCGCGACGACCGTGCCCTGACAGTGGCGGACGTCGCCGTCGCGCTTCAGGCGCAGACCCGGCATAAAGCGCTGCGCCGCAGCGATGTGCGGCAGCAGTTCGGCCATGCCATCCACGCAGCTGTACTGATCGCGAAACTGCACCTCGGGCACAGCCGCGCCTGACAACATCGCTTCGCGCGCGGCGGCATCCGGTTCGGCCCAGGCCGCGAACCACGTATCGACCCTTTCGGCAGCGCCACTGTGGATCACGCCGGCGACGACGTTGGCGAACAGCGACAGTTGATACCGCCAGCCCTGGACATGTTCGTCGCGCGCGGCTTCGTCGGCATGCGCATGGTGCAGTTTCACTCGTGTCGCGTCTGCTTCGCTCTCGCAGGAAATCGTCACGGGTGAGGCGCCAAGCGGCATCGGCACGCCACTGGCAAAACCGTACGAAAACACGATGCGACCCGACGCCTCGATCTCAAACACCGTGCCGCCGGCCTCGATGCCGTTGGGATGCCGGATGTAGACCTGGCCACCCACCACCGGGTCGATGGTCGAACCCGCGCCCCACCAGGAGGCCCAGCGCGACGAGTCCGTGAAAAACGAAAATACCGTCGCGCGCGGCGCGCCAATCAGAATCGACCGGTCAAGGGTAAATGGCAACGGGGCAGCAGTCATGAGCGTGTCTTTTTACGCAAGGCCGGGCGTGGCCCCCGGCGCGAGTGTTCGAGTTCCGCGAGCAATTTGAGTTTCCAGAGACTGTCGCTCCACATGCGTTCCAGGAGCGGCGCCATGGGGCCGCAGGCCTTCCTGTCGGCGCGATACCGCCGGTACCGCCCATCAACCCTGCTTTCCAGCAGCCCGGCCGACACCAGGGTGCGCAGTTGCAGCGACACCGCGCCGAACGTCACGTCGCCCAGCGCCTGGTGAATGTCGCCGGCCGCCAGTTCACGGCGCCACGTCAGTCGCAGGATCTCCTGGCGCCGCGAGGACGCCAGGGCGGTCAGGACGGGTGCGGACAGCGTCACGCAATGACTTTAGATTAAACTAAAATGAAGTGTCAACGGGGCAACTCGAGCAACCACGCGCGGACCCGTGCGTCCCACTCGGCCTGCCGGAAGCCGTGCGTGCCGTGAATGGTCTCGCGGTCGTACCGCGCCTGCACCTCCGCGTCACCCGCCAGATATGGCGCCACGAGCCGATCGCGCACCTCGTTGGGCAATTCGCAGGGTGACTCCAGCGCCGCCAGGCCCAGCCGCGCGCGTCTCGCCTGCACCTCGCTCAGGTCAAAGTGGGTGCGTTCGTGCTGCAGGGTGCGGTCAGAGGCCCGCTCCAGCAGATGGGCCGACTTCACCCACGACCGGGCGGGCAGAAAATACGATTCCACCCGAAACCTAAACCGCCCCTCGTCGCACCGGGCCTCAGAGGTGATCGAATAGGCGGTCATGGCGGCGGCAGTACTCGCCATGTTGGGACGGCCGCGAAAATCGGACCAGTCAATTGCGCGCGCTGGAGACCACGCGAACGCGTCCGTCATCACATCCGCCGAATTCCCGGCCTCAATCGCTCCGGGCATCTGCACCGCCGGGCCGGCGGCACAGGCGGCGGCCAGCAGACTAGTACAGAGCGCACACCATCGCAACACTTTCAGCGCTCCTGAAGTCGCGCGAGCAACAGCGCCCGTGCGCGTGTGAGCGAGGGCAGTTCTCTCGTGTCGGCTGAGACGACGGCAAATGTGGAAACCAGAAGATGCCGCACATTCTGGTCGGTCGCACGCTCGGCAGCAGACGGCGGCGTGGTCCGCGCCGGCGGCGAGAGCCCCTTCAACCAGGCCGCGAACGCCGCCTCGTCGAAGTCGGGCCTGGCGGTAATAGACAGGACCGCCCTGGCAAGGCGCTCGTCTTCGCCATCCACCAGCACCGTCTCAACCGCGCGGAGCTTGCCAGTAATCGCGGAGAGGATCATCCCCTGCCGCTCCGCCCGCAAGTGCCGGCTGCGCGCCAGGAACTTGAGGAGGTCTGCCGTGTGCGCCACCGAATGCAGCCAGCCCATGGTGGCGTCAAAGCCACGGACGTCCTTCTCGTTTCTTAAGTACTCGAGCGCCGCCGCCAGCAGTCTGTCGAATTCGTCGCGCTCCAGGTCGAGCGCTTCGTTGTCGAGAATGGCCAACACGCCAAGCGACAATGCCGAAAACGAGCGGCGCAACACCGTCGGCGTCCCCTGCTCTCCGATACCGCCCCGAAGTCCCATCGTCCACTCACGCAGCAACCGCCGCCGCTCATCAATCGGGACAATGCGTTGGCGGTACACCCACTGGGTGAGCGTCGTGTACGCGATGTCATCGCGCAACTCCGGGTCGGGCGACCCGAGCATCTCGGTCAGTTCACCCAGCAACACAGGCAACGTGGTGCCTGCGGGCACCGCGAACTTGTCGGTGGCACTCTGGCGCCAGAACGCTTTGTCGTGGCCGGGCACCTGATTCCCGGCGATCCACACCGAGGCAATCGCACGGGTATTGCGGATGTCCTCGAGCGGATTGCGGTCCAGCACCACGAAGTCCGCCCACGCTCCTGGCGTTATGGTCCCCACGTCACTCAAGCGTAACGCCCGCGCAGCATCACTAGTCGCCGACCGCAGCACCTGCGCCGGCGTCAATCCTGCCGCCACCATCATGGCCATTTCGACGTGCTCGAAGTAGCCCTGAAACCGTTCAGGAAACGGACCAGAGTCGGTGCCCATCACCACGAGCAGGCCCGCATCCGCGGCGGCTTTCAGATTGCGCTCGGCCACGACGAGCGCGGCCTTATAGGCCTGCGCGCTCTTTGACTGCTCCATCACACGCTGGCGCGCCGGCTCCTTGAGTCTCGTGACCATCGCGGGGTCCGCCTCGGCCAGGAAAAACGGCTCCTCGAAGAACGCGGGCGTCGATTCATACACGAACGTAGACAACTCCCGCGTCAGCGTCGGGCAGTACGGCACGTTGGCCGCCTTCATCAGCCCGATGAACTCCGCGTCGATGTCCTTGTCGCGAACGGAGTGCGCAATCATGTCCACGCCAGCCCGCAGCAACGCCTTCGCATCGTCGAGGTAGAAGATGTGCGCAGACACCCTGAGACCGAGTTTGTGCGCCTCGTCGATCACGGCCTGAAACACTTCGGGCGGCATCTTTCGCGACGTGCCGAGATTGTCGTCCACGCGAATCTTGATCATGTCCGGCTTGAGTGCGGCCACGCGCGCCACCTGCTCGCGAGCGGCGTCTGGCGTGGCGGCGGTGATGATCTCGCCTGAGAGGAAGATGCGCGAGCGGTCCAGTGGAACGGAAGCCTGGCCCTGGCGCGCCGTGAAGGCGGGCGCCTGTTCCCCGCCCAAGCTCAACACGCTGGTGATGCCATACCGGGCGAAGACGCCCAACTGGCGCCGCGTGTTTTCGTCGGTGTACGCGCGCGCTTCGGGTCCGGCCACATCCGAGATGTGCACATGGGTGGACATCAGGCCCGGCAACACGAAGCGGCCGCCAAGGTCCACCCGCCTTGCGCCAGCAGGTGCGGCAATCGATGCGACCGGCCCCACCGCGGCCACTCGGCCGTTGCGCACTAGGATGACGGCGTCGGAAACCGCCGGAGTGGCGCCGAGCTGAATCAGACGCGCATTGCTGAACACCGTGACGATGTCGGTGGGGGTCTGCGCCGCCGTGGAAACCCCGGTGGCGCCAAGGGCCAGGAGGACGACGAGGAGAAGGCGTGTTCGGCCAGTCATGGTGTCCTCAGGAAATCGCGAGCATCCGCTTGAGTGCCAGGCGGACGATGCTCGCCACATCAGGAGCAGTGACCATCGGAATATCTTCCAGCGATAGCATCTAGCGACCCGCAGGAAACACGGAGGGCACGGGCTTCAGCCCGTGCCGCGGTGCCCCGGGCTAAAGCCCGGGGCCTCCGTACGCAAGCCCGGGGCCTCCGAACTACTTCTTGGTCGCCCTGTCGATGAACTCGGACAGATTCTTGTGTAGCGCCACGCGATCCGCATCCTGCAGATACATCATGTGGCCCGACGGGTAGTACTTCATCGTGATTCGTTTCTGGATATCTTCTGACACGCCGAGATGGCGGAACGTGAACTCGGTCGGCGCAAACGGCGTAGCCATGTCGTAGTAGCCGTTCTCGACCTGTACGAGCAACTTCGGATTGGTGATCATCGCCTGGGCCAGGTCTCGCTGGACGTTAGGCGCGGGCGGGAAGCCTCCGCCAGCCGCCGCGCGCGTCCAGTTCCAGCCACCGCCAAGACGCGTGTTTCTGTAGACCCGATCGCGGCCGAACTTCAGTTCCTCGTGATTGTAGTGGTTGACGGCCGCCGTATACGCCCCGCCAACAGCCGCGTTAAACGGATCGGACTCGGCGTTTTCCGTCAGCAGATTGAACGTTGATGCGGTGAACCGAGCGTCGATGCGGCCCGCCGTAAGTCCGCGGCTGCGCATTAGTTCCGCGTTGAACTGGCCGAGCTTCACCCGCAGATCTGCCTTAAGCAGGTAGTCTTCGCCGAGCCCGGTGAACGCCGACAACTTCTTCGCCACGGCCGCCTTTTCTGCCGGCGTCAGCTCGTCGCCCTTGAAGAGGGCCGCGGCGTACTCCCCAGCGGCAAAACGGCGCGCATCCTCCAGCAGTACCTCGAGCGAGGCGGGGCGGTTGGCCAGAACCTTGAAGTAGTACGCCACGGCCGCGTAACTGGGCAGGTAGTGCACATAGACCCGGTCATCGCCATCCGCGAACGTGATCGTCGAGAGGTCCAGCACCGATGAGATCAGGTCCACCCCATTCAGGTGCACGTTGTGCCGCTGCTGCAGCAGATTGGCGAGCACCGCCGACCGGAAGGTGCCGTAGCTCTCGCCGATCAAGAACTTCGGTGAATTCCATCGCCCATTCCGGCTGAGGTAGGTGACGATGAATTGCGCGAAGGCGGCGGCGTCTTCGTCGACGCCGAAGAAATCAGATTCCTTGCCTTTGCCGGCCGCGCGGCTGTAACCGGTTCCCATCGCATCGATGAACACGAGGTCGGTCTTGTCGAGCAGCGTTTCGGTGTTGTCAACAATTCCATAAGGTGCAGGCGGCGTAAACTCGCCGTTCACGGTGACGACCCGGCGCGGACCGAACGCACCCATGTGGAGCCACATCGACGCCGACCCGGGTCCCCCGTTGTAGACGAACGACACCGGACGCGTGGTGAGGTCTTTGACGTCCGACCGTGTATAGGCCACCGAATACAGGAGTCCGGTAGACTCGCCCTCAGGGGTGGTCAGCATGGTGGTGCCGGCCGACGCCTTGTAGGGAGTGGTCTGTCCGCCGACGCGAATGGTGTGGTCGGTCACGGACCAGGCTTCTGCCGCGTCATTACCTTGCGCCAGTGGCGCGGGCTGCGCCGACTGTGGCGCCTGAGCGGCGACGGGCTGAACGGGTGCCGCCACGACGGCGGCAAAGACGAAAACAGCGGCAAGCAGGAGATGTCTCATGTCGGCAAGGTTACTAGAAATTTCGACCCGGGCCGCGCGCACGCTGGTGCTGCCTGGCTCCGCAGACTTCTTTGTCGCCGAGGGAGCGGCCGTCTGGGTGACCAATCGCGGCCGGATCGAGAAACTCGATATTAACCATGACGGCCCCGTGGCCACTGTGGCCGTTCCGTCGCCGTGTGGCGTGATGGCGCTTGGGTTTGGCTCCGTGTGGGTGGCGAATTGCGCCGACGCGTCAGTTCATCAGGTGGACTTGCGGACACTTTCGGTGACCGCAGTGATTCCCACTGGCCTGGCGGTCCCCGAGGGCGAACTGAGCCTGGCCGCAGGCGCGGGATCGGTCTGGGTGCTCTCTGATCGAGCGGGCGTGCTTTCGCGCATTGACCCGGCCACCAACGAAGTGTCGGCTCGCATTGCCGTGGCGCCCGACTCGTACGCCGCCGCCTTCGGCTTCGGCTCGGTCTGGATCACCAATACGGGCGAACTGGGATCGCCTGGGGCAGGCACCGTTCAACGAATCGACCCGGGTTCGAACGAAGTGGTCGCGACCATCGCCGTGGGACCAACGCCCCGATTCCTCGACGCCGGCGAAGGTGGCGTGTGGACGCTCAATCAGGGCGACGGGTCGGTAAGCCGGATCGACCCGGCCACAGACGCCGTGGTGGCCACAATCATGGTGCCTGGTGCAGACGGCGACGGAGGCGATATCGCCACCGACGCCGGCCGTGTCTGGGTGCGCGCAACGAAAACGCTGCTGTCGGTCATCGACCCCGCCACCAATACGGTCACCGAACAGTTCGGCCCTCCCGCAGGGAGCGGCGCGGCGCGAGTGGCCGGCCACCACGTCTGGATCTCGGCCCACGACGTCCAAACGGCGTGGGCGATTCCAGTGAGTAGCCAGAGGTAGACTACCGGGCATGCTTCCCGACAATTGTTGGCTCGCCACCGAGCGGCTCGCCCTGCGACGCATGACGCACGACGACCTCGATTGGCTCGCCACGCTCTACCGCGACGAACAGGTCACGCGATACCTGGGCGGCCCGAAGACGCGCGACCAGGTCGAAGACATGCTGCGTACGAGGATCATCGAGTACTACGATGCGCATCCGGGCCTCGGTTGCTGGATGACGGTCGAACGCGCGAGCGGACAGCCCGTCGGATTCCACCTGATCAACAACATCCAAGGTGAATCAATTATCCAGATCGGCTACGGGTTGGCGAAGCCCGCGTGGGGACGTGGATATGCTACAGAGATGGCGTTGGAATTGATGCGGTATGCGTTCGAAGAACTTAAACTGCCGCGCATCGCAGGCATGGCGAGCCTGCCGAATGTGGCGTCGCAGCGTGTGTTGGAAAAAATCGGCCTTGAGCGCCGGGGCGAACGCTCATTTCCGCATCCGGCGTACGCCGCAGGCGGACCCTTGGCGTGGTTCGAGCGGGAAGCCGACGCCTGGCTCGCTGAACGGCAACCACATACCGGAGGGAGTCTCGAGTGAACGAGACTATTGGCTTACAGCGGAGTCATGGCGCGCCGCGTCGTCAACGTCCGCACACCGAAGAAGTACGGCTACTCGGGCTTGAGAACCAGCCCGAGCTACGTCTCGGATCCCTCGGCCTGTTCTTCAAGGCCGAGGCGTGCTCTGCTCCAGATGCTCGCGCAAAAGCTCCAGATTTCGGGTATTGGCTTTGAACGCGATGTCGAAGAGGTCGCCGACGATGGGGATGGCGCCGAACAGGAAGGACGCGCGTCCTCCGTGCTCGAACGACGACCCCAGGTCGGTACCCTCGAGGCCGTATCGGGATTCCGTCTGGCTCCGGGTGGCGGCCTTGCGCTCTTTGTCGTAGTCGCCGATGAGCTGCTCAACTTTGACCGTCGAGCGGGGAATGTGGGTGAGTCGCGCTTGGCCTGTCGCGCCGGATCTCCCCTGCGAGTTCAGACCGACGACGGCCACGCCGACGGCGACGAGTGCGAGCACGACGTGGGGCGTTGTACGCATGGCTGTCCCGTCCTCGGCGAAGTCTAGTCAAAGCCCCCGGTCACGGCAAGCTGCGGCCACGGCCGTGGACGTGATCACGGCTGCCGCAGGGTAGGGTGGAAGAGCACTATGCGAATTTCTGAAGCCATCTCCCAACGCCGATCCATCAAACGTTATACCGATCGCCCAGTGTCACGAGAGGAAGTCGAGACGGTCCTCGCGGCGGCGGCGCTCGCGCCCAACCACAGGCTGACGCAGCCATGGCGCTTCTACGTCCTGGGTCCACAAGCCCGTCACGCGTACGGCCTCGTCCTCGGCGGGCGAAAAGCGAAGAAGATTGAAGACCCCGTCGCCGCGCAAGCGATGCGCGATACTGTCGCGCAGGAGCACCGGCGCCTTCCGTTGATGATTGCCGTCGCGGTCGTGGACAACGAGAACCCCGAGATTCGCGAAGAGGACTATGCCGCGGTCATGATGGCTGTGGAGAACCTTGCGCTCGCGGCCGTGGAACTGGGCCTCGGCACACACATCAAGACAGGCGCGATCATGGCCGACCCTGCGGCACGGGCCGCGGCTGGTCTCCGCGACGGCGAACGCATCGTCGCCATTCTCAACCTGGGAGCGCCGGCGGAGGTGCCGGCGGCAAAACCTCGCACCGCCGCATCGGCACTGACGACCTGGCTGGATTGATGTGGCGGGGTTGGCTCCGCGTTGGCGGAGCGCGCCACAGCTAGGGTCGAATGGTATCCGCCAGGCAGACGCTGGTTCCGCGACCCGGAAACCGTGCGATCGCTGCGTCGTGGGCGGCGTTGAATTCGGCTGTGCCGAACTGGCGTGGGCAGAGCGCCAGCGTGCTCGTGCCACTCCCGCGGTTCACTTGGAGTTCGGTGAAGCCCTTGCCCGGCACCCAAGGAGCGATGCGGCCGATGACCTGACCTGCAGCGACCGTCTGTCCTACTGACCATCGGCCAGGGACTGAAGCTGGCCGGGATCGGCATCGCGATCGGCCTCGGGCTCGGTGTGGCGCTGGCGCGGGTCATCGAAAGCGCGCTGTTTGGTGTCGTGGCGCTGGAACCCACGCTGTTCGCGGCCATTACGGCGCTCTTGACCATGGTGGCCCTGCTCGCCACGTTGCTGCCGGCCCGCCATGCCGTCGCCGTCGATCCGGCCGGAGCGCTGCGCGACTGACGTCCGCCCGCCCTTTGTATCCTCCGCCCGTCCCTGCCGGTCAAACGGGTCAACGGGAGGCGGAACATGCGTGTGCGAACAACTCTCATGGTGGCGGCCATTGCCGCTGTGTCCATCGTGGCGGCGTGCAGTGGGAAGGGCGGAGGGTCCCCAACCGCTCCCTCGACCACATCCACGACGACGACCGGTGGAGGCACCAGCGCCGCGCCACCCGTCTACGTTGTCCTCTTCACACATATCGAGGACAACACCCCGTCCGGCACACTGGACACAGCCGCGAATCGGACCCTGTACCTCACGTGGCGTACCCGCCTGATCACGATGGCGGAACTCGCGCAGCGTTACGGCATGACGTGGGTACTCCAGCCCGACTGGAAGTTCCTCGAAGCGGCTCGGACGTACGAAAACGCGTCCGTGATGTCCACCACGGGAGGCAAGAACATCTTCCGCTACCTGCGTGACCAGTTCGATGTGGTCATCGATCCGCATTCGCACGAAAACGGCGGTTACAACTACACGGACGTGGCGTATCTGCTGGACGTACTCGGCGTGGGTGGAAGCACGGTCATCGGCGGACACATCTGGGATCCGTCTCTGCCGCAGTTCGCGCACTGGGATCGCTTTCGGGCGCCGGTCGCCGGAGAGCAGTACCCGTCCTCGCTCTGGCGCGGCGACATCCTCATGGGCAGCGGCACGCCCAATCACACCAACGATCCCATCGTCAGCGGCGTGTGGCGGCCGGCCGATCCCTGGAATTACTTTAAGGACAGTCCGTCGGGCAACATCGCCTGTATCGGCGCCTTCAAGAGTGACATTGACGGCATCAATGAGCTGGTCGCGCGCTACACGAGCGGCCAGTCCGCCTCAACCTGCATGTTGACGAGCACGTATCACATCACACCGACCATGATCAGTTCGTCGAGTGGCTTGAGCACGCTCGAGCGGGATCTGTTGTCGCCGCTGTCGTCTTTGCGGAGCAGTGGAAAGGTGGAAGTTACCGACTTCACCACACTGGTGGCGACGTGGAAGAGCCGGTTCGGCGGCCAGGCGTGTATCTATCGACAATGAGGTCCCGCGTGAGCACCACGGTCGACACCTCGCCCGATGGCAGCTGTGTTTCCAGCAGGAACCCGTCGCCGGCCGGCTTGAGGCTGATCAGCCGCCCGACCCTCCGCTGTTCGCGGCCACCGGCGACTGCGCGCACGGCTTCTTCAGAGACGAACGTGAAGATCCACAGCTCGCGGGGGCTGCGCCAGCCGACAAACACGGCACCATCGGGGTCGTCTCGGAGCCGCGCCGACACGCCGACTGCATCGCCGATAAATAACGCGTGATCGGCCACCTGGCGGGTCAGGTCCACCTGTTCGAGCCCGTCCCTGCTGACGCCAGGGACTGGTAAGGGACGTTATGTCAGGGAAGACCCACGTAATACGGACTATCGACGATGCGGAGAGCGCTGCGCGTGGACCCGATGACGACGCTTCGCTGCGAGTGAGACTTTCGGACGTAGCTCGGCCTGGGTCCGGTACCTAGCTCGGCCTGGGTCCGGTGCGTAGCTCGGCCTGGTTTTCAAGGCCGAGGAGAATCTCGGGCTTGAGGAACAGCCCGAGCTACGCAAGGTCGCCTTTCAGCTATCATCCGCGCATGCGCCTACGCCTGATCACCGCCCTCATCCTCGCCCTCGGCTGCGCCGGTATCGTCATCGGCCGCCAGGATCCTGAACCGCAGCGGGCACGCGTCGCCGTCGGCCGCTCCAAGATCGCGACGAAGTACGGCATCGTCGCGGCCAGCCAACCCCTGTCGGCACGAGCCGGCGTGCAGATTCTGGAACGCGGCGGCAATGCCATCGACGCAGCCATCGCGGCCAACGCGGTCGAGGCCCTGGTCGAGCCGTACTACAACGGCATCGGCGGCGATCTCTTCGCGATCTATTACGAAGCGAAGACCGGCAAGCTCTATGGCATGAACGCCGGCGGTTGGGCGCCGACCGGACTCACGCCGGAACTGCTGCGGTCGAAGGGCAACACACGGATGCCGTCGAGCGGCATTTACACCGTGACCGTGCCCGGCGCCGTGAAGGGCTGGGAGATGATGCGCGCACGATTCGGCAAGCTCCCGATGGCCGATCTGCTCGCACCGGCAATCTTCTACGCCGAGGACGGATTTCCTGTCACCGACGTGATTGCGCGGGCGTGGAACGGCTCGACACGTAAGTTACAGACCGGCCCGCACGCCGCTGAAGTCTTTCTGCCCGGCGGCCGCGCGCCAAATTCCGGCGAGGTGTTCAAGAATCCCGCGCTCGCCGGCACGATGAGACTGATCGCCGAAAAAGGCACCGCCGGCTTCTACGAAGGTAAAACGGCCGACGCGATCCTCGCCGTCTCCAAGGAACTTGGCGGGACGATGACGGCGGCGGATCTGAAGGAGTATCAGCCCGAGTGGGTGGATCCGATTTCGACGACCTATCGCGGGTGGACGGTGTATGAACTTCCGCCGAACACGCAGGGTATCGCGGCGTTGATGATGCTGAACATGATGGAGCAGTACCCGATCGGCGAGTACGGCCTCGGCAGCACGAAGGCGATGCACGTGATGATCGAGGCGAAGAAGCTCGCCTATGCGGACATGCTTCGCTACGTGGCCGATCCCAGGTTCTCGAAGGTGCCCACCGCCGCGATGCTGAGCAAGGACAACGCGAAGCAGCGCGCCATGCTGATCGATCCGGCGAAGGCGGCGTGCAGCGTGGAGCCGTCCAAGTACAGCGGGCTGACCGACGGCAACGGCGGCGACACGATTTATCTCTCGGCGATCGACAAGGACGGCAACATCGTCTCGCTGATTCAAAGTCTGTATTCGTCGTTCGGTAGCGGCGTCGTCGCACCGGGCACAGGCGTGATGCTGCACAACCGCGGCGGGCTGTTCACGATGGAAGACGGACATCCCAACCAGATTGCGCCACGCAAGCGGCCGCTGCACACGATCATTCCCGCGTTCATGGAAAAGGGCGACATCAAGATCGGCTTCGGCATCATGGGCGGGTTCAACCAGGCGCAGGCGCACGCGCAGTTCGCGTCGGACATCGCTGATTTCGGACTGGACGTGCAGGAAGCACTCGAGGCCGGGCGGTTCAACAAGGACTCCTTCAACGGCTGCGACGTCAACCTTGAAGTGATGGTGCCCGAGGCCACACGCCTGGGTCTCACCGCGCTCGGTCATCAAGTGAGGACCGTGCAGCCGCGCTCCGGCACATTCGGCTACGGCCAGGCCGTCATGAGCAACGGTGCCGGAGTGCATTTTGGCGGCTCCGAGCCGAGGCACGACGGCGCCGCGATCCCCGAAGCGCCGCCCGTGTTCAAAAAGGGCGGGTAGTGGAGGCCTACTTCGCCGCGACGGCCGTAAACGGCGTGCTGGCCATCGTGTTGCCCCACGTCAGAGCGATACGGCCGGAGTTGTTCTTCATGTCAACGAAAGTCCAGGTGAGCTGATCGACTTCGTACGAAAGCTTGTCGAGCTTCATCGGAACCCGGGCGACGTCCTTGTCCGGCGTGTAGCCGTACGCGCCCCACAGCGCGGCCTTGTCGTTCGGGTCATATTTCGACTGCGCCGCCACGTGATCTGCCCCAGGGACTGATAAGGGACGTTATGTCAGGGAAGACCCACGTAATACGGACTATCGACCGCGCGATGCCCGATTGATGCTCGCACGCGCGCGAACTATCTCGGAACTGGAACAACCGAATTCCAGAAGGCTCGCTTGAGTCCTTGGTCGGGTCTGAAACGAGGCTCACGCTCTCATGGTACTTGAGTGCGGTAGGCGCTGGCGCCGCTCAAGTCGCCCGGGCGGCCGGCGCCCGGCGCCGCCAGGTCGAGCCGCATGGTTCCTCCGACGATGTCGATGACGCCCTGCCTGAGGGCGCCGCTCTGCGGCTGAAAGTCGATG
>SHUF01000054.1 GCA_009694745.1 Acidobacteriota bacterium | reverse complement strand
ATTATGCACCGGCAGACTGGGATACGATGTGGCCCATCATAAGCCTCCCTTTCCGGCGTCTGGTTTTCTGGCTTCACCTCACCGTTGGCGTGATCGCGGGGACGGTCATCTTCGTCCTCTCGCTGACCGGGATGCTCCTCGGGTACGAGCGCCAGATCGTTGCAGCCTTCGATTCACGTGGCACGGTCACGGTGCCTGCTGATGGCGTGAGGCTCGGGCTCGACCAGTTGTTGGTTAGGGCGAGCATCGACCAGCGCTCGGTCTCGACCATCACCGTCCGCGCGGCTCCCGAACAGGCCGTGCTCGTGCGTCCGGCGGCCACTCGAGCTCTGCCGGTCTTCCTGGATCCGTACTCGGGTGCGTCGTTGCCGCCGCCCGTGGGCGGACCGGTGCGGACGTTCATGTCGAAGGTACGACAGTGGCACCTGGTCCTTGGCGCTCCAGAAGGGGCATGGACGCCGGTAGCGCACGCGGTTTCTGGCGTTGCGGTAAGCGCCCTGTTGTTGCTGGTGCCGATGGGTCTGTGGCTGTGGTGGCCGGCGCGTTGGACGCGTGCCTCGATTGGGCGGCTGTTGTGGTTTCAGCCGGCGCTTCGCGGACGGGCGCGCGATTTCAACTGGCACAACAGTGTGGGCGTGTGGAGCGCCGCGCCACTGTTCGTGATGGCGCTGACATCGGTGCTGCTGGTGTACCAATGGCCAAACGAATTGATTCAGCGCATTGGCACATCGCCTCGGCCGGCGGCACCGGCGTCGGACCAGACCACCCACAGCCCGGACGCGCCGTTCGCATCGTGGTCAGTCCTCCATGACGCTGTCACGCGGCGCCACCCGGCGTGGCGGGTCGTGACCTTCACCAGAGGACGTCCCGACCAGAAGCCGGTGGTGGTGCAGGCGGTTGTGCTCGAGGGCAACACCTTCCGGCCCGATTTGCGCACGGTGCTGCTGCTCGATGCGGTCACGGCGCTTCCCGTACGGGTCGTCGAGTACGCGGCAATGCCGGTCGGACGCCGTCTCCTCGCCTGGGTGCGGTACACCCACACGGGTGAGGCCTTCGGCCTTGCCGGACAAACCGTCGCCACACTGGCGTCGGCGGCCGGCGTGTTGCTGACCTGGACGGGTTTGGCGCTGGCCTGGCGACGCTTCAGGACACGCGTATCCCGACGGTGACACCGTGGTCCCCGGCACGGTCATTGCCGGTCGCGAATCCCCGCCGTTCGACGGTAAGATGCGGGTGTTTCCTGGGGAGGACCTTGCCATGAATCTGAGCGACCTACTGAAGCGCGCGGCGGCCGGCGTTGCGATCGCGATCGCGTTTTCCACCGCCGTGTCCTACCCGAACGCGCAACAAGCGCCCGCGCAGCCCGCGCAGGACGACAAGAAGGAACCGCCAAAAGAGGATCCGCTGCCGCTCAAGGCCGATGGCCGGATCGAGTTCACCACCGACGAGGGCTCGTGGCTGTCGCTCGATCTGTCACCCGACGGCCGGACGATCGTGTTCGAGCTGCTGGGGGACATCTACACACTGCCGTTTGCCGGAGGCGAGGCAGTCAACATCGCCAGAGGCATGTCGTTCGACAGCCAGCCGGCGTTTTCACCTGACGGCAAGACCATCGCCTTCCTCAGCGACCGCAGCGGAGGAGAGAATCTCTGGCTGATGGACGCCGACGGCAAGAACCCCAGGGCCGTCACCAAAGGCACGCGCGCCAAATTCGCATCGCCCACCTGGACGCCTGACGGCAACTACCTGATCGCCTCGCGTAGCGCCGGCACGGCCGTCAATTCGCTCTGGCTCTATCACAAGGATGGGGGCTCGGGCATCGAGATGGTCCGATCCGTCGCGGGTGCGCCCGCCAGTGGCGCGGCGCCGGCCGCCCGAAGTTCGCTCGGCGCAGAAGTCTCTTCCGACGGCCGCTGGGTGTTTTTTGCGCAGCGGACCGGTCTGTTTTCCTACAACGTCACATCGGCTCCGTATCAGATTCATCGGTTCGATCGGGAAACGGGTGAAACATTCAGGGTGACGGGCGCACAGGGCGGAAGCATGCGCCCGCTGCTCTCGCCAGACGGCAAGTGGCTCGTGTATGCCACTCGTTTCGACACCAAGACCGGATACCGGATCCGCGAACTTGAAACCGGCGACGAGCGCTGGCTCCTCCATGGGGTCACGCGCGACGATCAGGAGTCAGCGGCGACGCGCGACACCATGCCCGCCGCGGCCTTTACGCCGGATGGCAAGGAACTGGTCGTCAACGTCAACGGTCAGATCGTGCGCATCAACGTCGAGACCGGTGTCACGACGAACATCCCGTTTCTCGCGAAGGTGGAACAGGAGATCGGGCCGCGCGTGTATTTCGAATCCAGGGTCGAAGAGGGACCGGTCCAGGTGCGCCTGATTCGCTGGCCGCAGCAATCGCCTGACGGCCGGCGCCTGGTCTTCAGTGCGCTCAGCAAGCTGTACATCATGGACCTGCCGGGCGGCCAGCCGCGCCGGCTCACGACCGCCACGGTCGGCGAGTTCGCGCCAGTGTGGTCGCCCGACGGCCGATCGATCGCGTACGTGACCTGGGCGCCCGAAGGCGGGCACATCTGGAAGCTCTCAGTGGATGGCGGCGCGCCCCAGCAACTCACTCGGCGTGCCGCGTACTACTCGGACCTGGCGTGGTCGCCTGACGGCCAGCGACTCGTCCTCGTCAGCGGCGCCCGTCGGGAACGCATCGAAGGAGAAGGCGGTGAAGGCCTCCAACTGCGGTGGCTGCCTGCCGGGGGAGGCGATACCACGCTCATCGCACCCATGACGGGCCGTTCGCCACACTTTGCGAACACCTCCGACCGCGTCTATCTGTGGGCCGGCGCAACCGGGCTCACATCCATGCGCTTTGACGGCACTGACCGCAAGACGCACGTGCGTATCACGGGTCCCTCCACGGGCGGCGCCACGCCGCCGGCCGCCGAAGACGCCCGAATCTCGCCTGACGGCCGGTCCGCATTTGCCGTCGTGCAGAACAAACTCTTCGTGGTCACCATCCCCCAGGTCGGCAGCGAGGCTCCGAGTGTCTCGGTGACGGACGGCTCGTCCATGCCGGTCAAGAAGCTGTCAATCGAAGGCGGCGAATTCCTGAACTGGACACCGGACGGCCGCACGGTGACCTGGTCGCTGGGCACCACGTTCTATCGCCAGCAGGTGACCGCGGCCGCGCCAGAGTCGTTTCTGGCCCGTCTCGAGTTCCCGCGAGCCAGACCGGAGGGCTCGGTCGTGCTTCGTGGCGCCAGGGCCATCACGATGAAGGGCGACGAGGTCATCGCGAAGTCCGACATCCTCATCACCAACAACCGCATCGCCGCAGTTGGCGTTCAGGGCAAGGTGCCCTTCCCGGCGGGAACACGCATCATCGACGTCACCGGCAAGACCATCATGCCTGGATTTGTGGACGTGCATGCCCATCTGCGCAGGCCTGCCGGCATTCACCAGACGCAGGTCTGGTCGTTCCTGGCGAATCTGGCCTTTGGTGTCACCACGACGCGCGATCCGCAGACAGGCAGCAACGACACGTTTGCGTACGAAGACATGGTGGAGACGGGGGAGATTCTCGGGCCGCGCGTCTACAGCACCGGTCCCGGCATCTTCAATTCGTCGGGCCTCGACGACCTGAACACCACGCGAGCCTTTGTCAAGCGGTACAAGGAGACCTATCACACCAACACGGTGAAGCAGTACATGGTGGGTGACCGCAAGGTCCGGCAGTGGGTGATCATGGCCTGCAAGGAGTACGGCCTGACGCCCACGGTTGAGGGGGGCCTCGACCTGAAGCTCAACTTGTCGCACATGATCGACGGCTACTCGGGCCACGAGCATACGCTGCCCCTGCACCCGCTGTACAAGGACGTCATTCAGTTCGTGGTGCAGTCGAAGACCTTCTATACGCCGACGATGCTCGTGGCGTACGGCGCACCGTGGGCGGAGAACTACTTCTACGAAACCACGGACGTGCACGGCAACGAACGGCTGCGACGGTTCACCCCACACTCGGTACTGGACGGCGTGTCGCTGCGTCGGCCGCAGTGGTTTGCTGCCAGCGAATACGACATCGCCGCCAAAGCCAAGGTCGTGGCCGACATCGTCCATGCCGGCGGCCGGGCGGGCCTGGGGTCACACGGACAGTTGCAGGGCCTTGGGGCCCACTGGGAACTCTGGGCCATGCAGATGGGCGGGCTCACAACGCACGAAGCGCTGAAAGTCGCGACCATCTTCGGCGCCGAGGCGATTGGCTTCCAGAAGGACCTGGGCTCGCTCGAAGTCGGCAAACTCGCCGACCTCATCGTGCTCGATCAGGATCCGTTGAAGGACATCCACAACACGAACACCGTCCGGTTCGTGATGAAGAACGGCGAGCTGTACAACGCCGATACGCTCGATCAGGTCTGGCCGAACGTGAAAAAACTGGAGCTCACCTGGATGGGCGGCGCGGATCCGAAGCCGCCCACAGGCGCGCCGCCTGGGTCGCGCTGAAGTCCATCACGTGGCGGACGCTCAGGCGCATCCGCTCGTCGTGCCGCAGTTCGCGCACTTGGAGCAGGCGCCGGACCGCACCATGATTGAGCCGCACGTGGAGCACGGCGGTGCGTCTTCCTGGTTCTGCATTGCGGCGAACTTGGATTTCACTGGGGCTGACGCCCCGGTGCTCCGAACACCTTCCGCCGCGGGTCGTGCCGCTCCCGCACCGAGTGCCGCCACGTCGAGCGTGAGTTGTTCGGGCGTGGTCACCACTTCCGGCACGTTCACGCCGGCGCGGTACTGCGCTTCCGGCGAGAGGAACTTCGCAGCCATCCAGCGGAAGATGTAGTCCACGATGGACTTCGCGAAGCGGACGTCAGGGTTCTTGGTCATGCCGGCCAGTTCGAACCGCACGTGGCTGAACTTGTCCACCAGGTCCTGCAGCGGCACACCGTACTGAAGCGCGTAGCTGATGGCCTGCGCGAACGCGTCCGCAAAGCCCGAGATCGTGGACCCTTCCTTCGCCATCGTGAGGAAGAGTTCGCCCGGCATTCCGTCTTCGTAGAGCCCAACGGTGATGTAGCCCTCGTGTCCGGCGATGTCGAACTTGTGCGTGATCGAGTGGCGCTCGTCGGGCAGCCTGTGGCGCGCCGGCTGCGGCGCCGCCGCGGTGGCTTCTTCGAGCACGCCCGCGCGCAACACCGCGGCCTTGGACGTGTTGAGCGGCTGCGTCCGCTTGCTGCCGTCACGGTAGATCGACACGGCCAGGGACTGATATGGGACGTTATGTCAGGGAAGACCCACGTAATACGGACTATCGACGAATCCATGCGGAGTCTGTGACAGATCCTGGTTGGCCAATCAACGCTCTGGCCTTCGACCTCGCTACGGGCGTCTCATCGATACCGCGCCGGACGCCGCGTCTCGCGTAATCGAGACGGCGCCTGCGCCCACGGGACCACGTCCACCAGACCGGCGTCGATGTACTGGCCGCCCGTTGTCTGGTGACAGTGAATCGCCAGCGAGTTCACGCCGACCTTAAGGGCGGCGCGCGCCTCCGCTGACAGCGGCACCATTTCGTAGTCGTCGGAATACCCGCTGGTCTTCGCGGCAAGGATGCCGTTGAGATAGATCTCGGCGTCCTCGTCGTGATGCACCAGCCATTGCGGATTCACCATCGCCACGCCCGCGGGCAAATCAAACGAACGGCGGATCCAGATATCGGCGGTGTTCCACTCCGTTCGCGCCACAGCGCCCGGCGTGGTGCGTGTGCCGAATCCGCCTGGGCCGCTCTGCCACGCACGATCATTAAACGCGGCCTGGCTCCAGGCAGCATCAGGCTGCACGGTGGTGTAGCGCCAATCAATTGCCGCGTCGCGTGAGGTCGGCACCAACGTCTTCACGACAGGCGGCGGTGTGAAGAGGTTGAGATTGGCCGCACGGACGCGGGCCTCATCGGCCTTGATCACCGCGCGGTCGTAGGTCATCAGGCCGTTGACCTCGATCTCCACATCGGTCGTCTGCGTATAAATGGCTGCCGACAAGCCGGGCGCTCGTAGCAAGGGATGCAGTCTTTCGAGGAGCGCCACGTACGCATCGGCCAAGGCCGACTGCGTGGTGAACGTCCGGTAGCCCCAATTCGCTTCGTTCTGCCACGTGTGACCGGAGAGCGGCAAACCGAGGCCGCCGAATTCACCCAGGACGGCCGCACGCGCCGCCTCGGGCTTCGGTGAGCTCGGGCCCGGATACGCGTGAATGTCGATGACATCCCCCACCTTCGCATCGGTCCAGCCACTCGCGTTGTTGACCAGGCGACTGGGGTCGTAGCTCTTGACCCACTGCGCAATCCGCGGCGTGTCGTACTGCCCCCAGCCTTCATTGAAGGGCACCCACATGACGATGCTGGGGTGGTTGCGGCGGTTGTCGATGAGTGACTTCAGCTCGTGTTCAAACTGCTGCGCCGAGTCGAGCGCGCGTTCGCCACGCAGCACCGTGCTGGGCATGTCCTGCCAGACCAGCAGTCCGAGTGTATCGGCCCAGTAGTACCAGCGGTCCGGCTCCACTTTCACGTGCTTGCGGGCCATGTTGAAACCAAGGCGTTTAGTCACCTCGATGTCATAGCGAAGTGCCGCATCCGTGGGCGCGGTGTAGAGGCCATCCGGCCACCAGCCTTGATCGAGCGGTCCCACCTGGAAGAGCGGCGCGTTGTTGAGGCACAGACGCTGGATGCCACCGCTGTCCCGGCACATCGAGCTCTTGCGCATCGCGAAGTACGAGGTGACCTGATCGGCCGCGTCGCCGGCGCCGAGGCTGACCTTCAGGTTGTAGAGCGTGGGCGAGTCGGGAGACCAGAGTTTCGCGTTCGGTATCGCGATGGTGAACGGTTCACCTGGACGGCCGCTCCCCTTCCCGATTTCACGAACGCCCTCGAACGCGACGGCTTCAACGCGGGCACTGGCCGCGCTGCCCGCCACCGCGGCGGTGATTCGCAGCACGCCGGTGTCGATATCAGGCACCAGTTCAAGCGCGTCAAGGGCCGCCACGGGTACCGGTTCCATCCAGACCGTCTGCCAGATGCCGGTCACCGACGTATACCAGATGCCGCGTGGCCGATTGACTTGTTTGCCACGGGGTTGCGTGCCGGCATCGGCGGGGTCCCACACCGAGACGACAATCTCCTGCATGCCCTCTGCCGTGAGCGCGCTCGAAATGTCGAACGTGATCTCGCTGTATCCGCCGCGATGCGCGCCCACCTGGCGGCCATTCACCCACACGGTGGCGTCCCAGTCGATGGCGCCGAAGTGCAGCAGCGTTCGGCCACGCCAGGTGCGAGGCACGGCAAATGTCCGCCGGTACCAGAGGCGATTCGCTTCGCCAACGGGCTTCATCACACCCGAGAGCGCGGACTCGACCGGGAAGGGCACCAGGATCTGGCCGTCGAAGGCCGCCGGCTTTCCCTCATCGCGCGGACGAATGGCGTACTCCCACAGGCCGTTCAGGTTGAGCCAATCCCGTCGCGCGAGTTGGGGACGCGGATACTCAGGAAGTACGCGATCGGGCAAAACGTCCTTCGCCCAGCGCGTCAGCAGCGGTCCGGCCGCAGGAGTCCATCGCGTCTGAGCCTGGGTCCGGGCGAGGGGCAGGGCCACGCATGCCACAAGGGCAACAGAGCCACAAGCCAAGGCAGCGCGATGAGCGGTCACCGGGCCGTTCTCCCACGGAGCGGCGCGCGCCACACGGCTTGCTCCCACCGCATCTCGGATTGACTGCGGCTCCATCCCTCTTCGCCGATGGACTGGTATTCACGGACCACCAGATCAGCGCCCTCGATTCGGCAGTAGAAGAACGCCCGGCTCGCGCCGCCCGCGCCGGCGTTCTTCGCGCCGAACACCGGGATGCCCCTTGCGGCGGCGATCGAGAGGCCATCCCAGGCGTCCGTCCTCCGGGCGTGAAGGTGCCCGTGAAAAATGGCGGCCACGTTGTAGGGGGCCAGGGCACGGTGATAGGCGCGCACGTCGCACGCGCTCCACTCGCTCATGCTGATACCGTCGGCGTGTTTCGGGCAGTCCTTGCTGTGCCAGGCGATCTTCGCCATGCCCTCGCAACACATCGCCCGGCTGCCGCCGGTCACCGTGTCATCGCAGGGCACGCTGTATCGCTGCAGATCCACGTGCTGCAGCAGGATCACGGGGCGGCCGCTGTCGCCGACGTGGGTCCTGAGATCCTGAACGAGAAACGCGAGGCTGTCATACGAACCGTATCGACTGATTGGAAGGTCATCCTGGTTGGCGCCAATCACGATGCCGAGGGCGACAAAGTGCACCCCGTCCCAGTTCCATGAGTAGTGCAAACCGTTGGGTGAAATGTTCGTGAGTCCCCGGCGTCTGGCGTTGCGGGCGATCAGGCCCTGGAGGACCACGTTGCCGCCGCGCGGCGTGTCGTGATTGCCGTGCAGTTCGTAGATGGGGTACCGCAGCTGTCCTTCGGTGCCGGTCAGTCCGTAGAGGCGCGTGTGCGCCAACCACTCGGTCTCCGTCATGCGTTCGTGATCGGTGCCGAGTTTGTCGCCGGAATCCGCGATATCGCCCAGATGCAGGACGCCGCGAGGCAGGGCTATCGTCCCGCCACCGAGCCCGGCCGGCAACTGCTGGCCAGGCAGCGTGTTCAACACATCGACGAGACGTTCGTTCAGCGCGAAGCGCGGCGCGGCAATCGTCCCAGGCGCTGCGCTCTCGGCCAGCATGTGCGTATCGGAAATGACGAAGAAGGCGAGGCCATCGGCAGTGGGGACCGCTTGCTCGAACAAGCTCTTCGATGACCAGCCCAGGGCAACGCCCGCGCTCGCCCGTGCGCTTGCGCCGAGAAACTCACGCCGGGTTTGGCCTTTCCGCAAGACCGCCATCAGGGACGGACGCCGCCGCCGTCCTTCAGTTGCGCCTTCGAGCTGCGATACGGGGCGAACCCCCGGCCCCAGTCCACTCCAATGACTTCAACCTGGAGGTCGTCACCATCCACATGAACGACGACATAGTGATGCGGGTTGTCGCCGGCCGACACACCGGGCTTGACCAAGTGCTGGAGCGCCACCTTGCTGGCAGCCCCTGCCGACAGGTAGTCCTTGAGCGAGGGTTCGCCCTGGTAGGTGTAGATGGGTGCGCCGCCACCACCGGTCACCAGATGGTCCATCCGGAACTTCTCGGTGCCTTCCTGGTACCGTTCGACCCAATGCTCGAACAGATGTTCATGCCCGGTGATAGTCATTCGGACGTGATGCGCGCGGAACAGCGGCCCGTAGCGCGCGCGAAGTGCGGCCGTGGGCGCTTCAACGGTGGGGCCACCGTGGGGGCCTGATGAAAACGGCGGGTGATGGAAGAACGCAATCACGTTGGCATAGCGCGCGCGATCGAGACCAGCCAGTTGCTGTTTCACCCACTCGAACTGCGAATCATCACCCGCGATATTCGAATCGAGCGCCACGACAAACGTGTTGCCGTACCCGAACGCGAACGTCGGGTAGCCCGGCAACCTCCGGGGCGCGCTGTCTGGTGGAATCAACTGGCCCACCGCACTCAGGTAGTTCTTCAGGCCGTTGAGGCGGCCCGGCGCCGTCAAGTCGGCGCTTGCCGTGACGTCATGATTGCCCGGCGCCAGGAAATACGGAACGCCGGCAACACTGGTGAGGCGGTTGATCAGGTCGACAAAGCTACGGTTCCACTGTGCGGCGTCGCCCCCGTTCACCACCGCGTCACCCGACTGCAGGATGAACTTCACCGGCGCGTCGGTGTCGTCGAGCGCCTTGATGGTGGCCAGCATGGAATCCACCACCATGCCGTGTTCGTACTGAAGCGCTGTGCCGTCCTGGCGGCCCCGGGTATCACCGTAGGCGATGAAGGAAAATTTCTTGATGTGCGCCGAGGCGCTCTCGGGCGGCAACGGCCGCGTTGGTGGCGCAATGGCTCGAACGGTTTCAGCAGGCGTCGGCGTCTGCTGTGTTGCCGCAACGAATGGCCCGATCGCGAAGGCGGCAGCGGCGGCAAACACCCACGTACGGGCGGCGACGTTCCTCATCGGAGGGAGTATATATGGACGACGCTCATACACGAAAGGCTTGGAGGCTTGTCGATAGTCCGTATTACGTGGGTCTTCCCTGACATAACGGCCCTTATCAGCCGCTGGCTCCTATCGGTGTGTTCGACGTCGCCGCCCTGCTGCCGAAGGAACTGCCGCCCCTCGACGGCGTACTTTCGCTGGATGCTTTCGCCGGTCGTGTCATTACGATCGACTGGAACGCCGGCCCGATCGTGGAATGGCCTTCCGGAACCGGACCTGAGGCACAAACCATGCTGCCGCACCGTTCTGCGACAGGCGAGAACGGGCGGTACCTGAGTGTGTTTGTTCCCGTAAGAGCCACGCGGGGGTTGCTGTGGTTGCTTCTGGACAGCGGCAACCTCAGGGGCACGCTGATCGCCCACAGTGCCATCAAGG
Organism: Acidobacteriota bacterium; assembly: GCA_009694745.1. Classification (GTDB taxonomy): domain Bacteria; phylum Acidobacteriota; class Vicinamibacteria; order Vicinamibacterales; family SCN-69-37; genus SYFT01. The sequence goes on along the minus strand of SHUF01000054.1, from coordinate 7,777 downwards.
ACGGTCTCCTGCCCTTGGGAGGCTCCGGGCGTGCCCTCCTCAAGATCGGGAGCGGACCGGGCATGGAGTTGCCCTACACGCCTGAAGCACTCGACATTGACGGCGCCCTCGGCACGGACTACCTGAAGCGCGGCCCCGTCTCGCTCGACCTCCGCCGCGACGCGCTTCGATAGGCCGGCTGGGCAAGGCATATAATCCGCCCACGCGCCGGATGCCGCCCGAACTGAAATGACAACTCCAGATCGATTATTCCGTTTTATCGCGGCTCCTGCGATCTGCGTCGCCACGATGTCGCTTGTTGAGGGCACCGCACAGTTGCCCACACGGCTGTGGGTGGACGCGACTGCCGCGACCATTGGCGACACCGCGAACTGGACCAACAAAGTTGAAATCGCGGATATCAACGGCGATGGCCGGCTCGACCTGCTCTTTGCCAACGGGGGCAACTACTCTGAGGCCGGGCCGCCTGAACCAAATCTGGCGTTCCTGAATCGCGGGCCAGGGGAGAAGTTCGAGAATGTCAGCGCCAGGGTGTTTGGTTCCACGCCAGGCACCACACGGGTCATCAAGGCGCGCGATGTCAGCGGCGACGGGATCACCGACATCGTGGCCGGCACCACCTATCAGACGCAGAGCCGGCTGTATCTCGGGACCGGTGGCGGGGCATTCCAGGAGGTCACGGCCACGCATCTGCCGCAGTCGCCCGCGAGCATCGGCGACCTGGAGATAGGTGACGTCGATCTCGATGGCGACATGGACCTGGTCCTGGCGGATTGGGGTCCCGGCAACAACATGACGAACGAAGGCGGCCGCACGCGGCTCTGGCTGAACGACGGCAAGGGCCACTTCTCGGACGCGACCGCGGCTCAAATGCCCGCGGCCCTGGTGCGATTCTCGTGGGACCTCGAACTTGCAGATGTGGACAACGATGCGGATCTCGACGTGCTGGTCTCGTGCAAGCGATGCATCGGCGGTTACCTGTTTCGGAATGACGGCAAGGGCACGTTTGCCGATTCACCGGGGCTGCCGCAGTACACGAACAACTACGAGTACGAGTTGATGGATCTGGACGGCGACGGCTTCCTCGACATCGTCACCATCAACGACGGCGAAATTGTGAAGGAGGGCGGGTCGAATCGCCGCGAGCACGTGTTCCGGAACGACGGGAAGGGCCGCTTCCGCGATGCCACCGCGCAGTGGTGGCTGCCGGGCGAAAACATCGGTGAAGACGACAACATGGTGGCGTTCCTCGACTACGACTCCGACGGGGATGCGGACTTTGTCATCGGGTCCCTCAGCGGACCGGATCGACTGATGATCAACGACGGCAAGGGCCAGCTGACCGTGGCGGCCGATGTCTTCGTGGGTCCTCCTACACCCGGCACGCTGGGGATGGCCCTCGGCGATCTCGATGGCGACGGCCGCATGGACGTGGTGCAGGCGCAAGGGGAACATCCAACGGCGATCCAGGAGCGCGTCCATCTCGGCACCGGGCTGAAGCCTGACACGGCACCGCCGGTGATTTCATCGGTCTCAAGTACGCCATCGCCGGCCGCGGGCCGGACGATCGTCCGCGCGCGCGTCCACGACCGCAAAAGTCCGACACTGCCGGCCGAATGGAAGCGCGTGGCGGTGGAGTGGACCTCAAGCGCCGGTCCGCAGGTCACGCCGCTCCATTGGTACGGCGAGTACCTGTGGACCGTTGAATTGCCGGCCGCGATACTAGCAGGCTCGACCTTCCGCGTGTGCGCCACTGACGCTTCCGGCAATAGCGCTTGTTCGAATCGATAATCTGGAATTTGGAATCTGGAATCGTTATCGATCTGCGGTGATCGGGCAATCGGGAATCTGGAATCTATCGAGCAAGCTGAAATCGGCGCCGATTCGGGCGTTTGCCCGATAGCCTACAGACCGCCGATTCCCAGATCACCGCAGGTCGATAAGCGATTGCAGATTGCAGATTAGGCGAGTATCTCGTGAATGACGCGTCCGGACACATCCGTGAGCCGAAAATCGCGGCCGCTGTAGCGGTAGGTGAGCTTCGTGTGGTCGATGCCCATGAGGTGGAGGATCGTCGCGTGCAGGTCATGCACATGGACGGGATTCTCGATGGCCTTGAATCCGAAATCATCCGTGGCGCCGTAGGTCATGCCGCCCTTGATGCCGCCTCCGGCCAGCCACATGGTGAAGCCAAAGGGATTGTGATCGCGGCCGTTTTGCGTCCCGCCGCCGCCGCCGCCGACTTCCACCACCGGGGTTCGCCCGAACTCCGAGCCGCACACCACGAGCGTGTCCTTGAAGAGGCCGCGAGACTTCAAGTCCTTGATGACGGCCGCAAACGGCTGGTCTGAATCCCTGGCGTTCCTGCGATGCAACTGGATGTCATTGTGGTGGTCCCAGGGGTCACCCACCGCGTAGTAGACCTGCACCATGCGGACGCCGCGCTCGACCAGGCGCACGGCCATCAGGCACCCGCGCGCGGTGCTGCCCAGGCCATACAGTTTGAGCGTGGCTTCGGTTTCCTTCCGGATGTCGAACACGTCCGGGGCTTCGGTCTGCATGCGATACGCCACTTCCATCGAGCTGATGGCGGCCTCCAGTTGCGGGTCTTTCGCCTCGCCGTTGTGCCGCATCTTGTCGAGCTTCTCGAGCAGATCGAGTTCGCGCCGCTGTTCGGGTAGCGTGAAGTCCTTGTTGTTGATGAACGACACGAGTTTCTTCGGGTCGAAGTCCTTGCCGATGATCTGGTCGGGGCGCTCGACCCTGTCCGCGATAAACGTGCCCTGGTGCATCGCCGGAAGGAAGGCGTTGTTCCAGAGGGGCGGTCCGACGGTCGTCGGCACCGAGGGACAGAGCACCACGTAGCCCGGGAGGTTCTTGTTGTCGGAGCCGAGCCCGTACGTCAGCCACGCGCCCAGCGACGGCCGGCCCGCCTGCGTGTGGCCCGTGTTCATCATGAGCATGGATGGCTCGTGATTCGGAATGTCGGTGTGGACCGAACGCACGAAGCAGATGTCGTCCGCGCATTCACCCACGTGCGGGAACAGCTCGCTGACGTCCATCCCGCTCTGGCCGTACTTCTTGAACGTGAAGGGGGACCGGAGCAGCGTGCCGGTCTTGCGCTCGGTCGCGACCTCGCCGCCGGGCAGCGGCTGGCCGTGATACTTGTCGAGCATCGGCTTGGGATCGAAGCTGTCGACTTGCGACAAGCCGCCGTTCATGAAGAGGAAGATGACCCGCTTGGCCTTGGCTGGATGATCGAGCGCGCGGGACCCAAGCCCAATCTGTTGATCAATCATGCCGGCCGTGGCGAGCGACTCACCGACGAGGCTGGCAAACGCCAACATGCCGAAGCCGTTGCCAATCTTGCAGAGCGCATCGCGGCGGGTGACGGGACGGGAAGATTGGTGGGACATGGTGCGTCAGTTCAGGAACAGGAACTCATTCGAACTCAAGAGAATTTTCACGTAGCGGCCGAACGCGGTGACGGGTTTCTTCACCTTGTCGTCCTTGGGACCGGGCGAGCCCGGCAGTACCCCGGCCATCATGCCGTCACCGGGTGCCGGCGCCTCGGCCGGCTCAGCGCCAGTTGCCGGTTTGGCGCCCGCAGGCGCCCCAGGCGCCATCGTCGCCGCCTTCTTGGCCGCGGCGGCAGCCTCTTCGGCCTCCTTCGCGTCCTTGAGTTCCTTGGCCTTGCGCTCTTCGTACTGGCGCATCGGCTCGGCCTCCAGGAATTCGAGGCCGGCCTTCACTTCGTTTGCGGTGGGCGTGCGGCCGAAGATCAACCGGTACGCCTTGTTGATGCGGGCTTGGTCTGTCGGTTCGGCGATCACGCGCTCAGTCACGCGCTCGGCCTGCTGCTGCATGAAGTCGCTGTTCATCAGGAACAGCCGCTGCAGGGGCACATCGGTGTTGAACCGTTTTTCGGCCGACTGCATCGGGCTGGGGAAGTCGAACAACTGCAGGAATTCATCAAGCCGATATCGGCTGATGCGGCCGTAGATGGTGCGGCGGCCTGACAGCGGCGTCAGCGTGGTCGCCGGCCCGCCCATCTTCGATTCGAGCGACCCGGCCACGAACAAGACGGAGTCGCGCAATTGCTCCGCGCTCAGGCGTGAGCGATTCGCGCGCCAGTACAGCCGGTTGCCGGTATCCTTGTCGAAATTGGCCGCGTTGTTGGCCGTGCTGAGCTGATAGACCGCGCTCCGCAAAATCTCGCGATGCAGGGCCTTAATCGACATTCCACGGTCGATGAAATACTGCGCGAGGTACTCGAGTAGCTCGGGGTGGCTGGGCCGTTCCCCGTTCCATCCGAAGTTGCTGGGCGTCTCGACCAGGCCCGTGCCGAAGTGGCCCTTCCAGACGCGATTCACGATGACGCGCGCGGTGATCGGCTGGCTCACGATGGCGTCAGCCAGCTCGAGTCGCCCGCTGCCCTTGGCGAACGTCTGCCGTTCGGGCTTGCCCAGCACCGACAGGAACCCGCGGGGGACTTCCGCGCCGGTGCGGTAGGCACTGCCGCGAATCGCCACCTTCAGATTCACCGGAGGTGTCGCCAGGTCGTGGACGCCATGCACGTACGGATACGGTTCCGGCAAGGCCTTCTCCATGGCCTCGATGTCGTCACGCAGCGCCTGAATGAGCGCGCGGCGATCCGGTCCCAACTGGCGCTCCAGCCCCCAGCCCAGGAAATAGAGCAGTCCCAGCTTCGGCGCCACGGCGGGATTATTTTCGTTCTCGAGATCGCGCGCGAACACGTCGGTCCACAGATTCGTGCGATCAATCGGCATCGACTTGAGTTCGAGGCCGCAGCCGGGACAGAAGTCGTCATTCGTGACAAACGCGTTCGGCTTGTTGAGGCGCTCCTTTGGTTTCGTTCCCGGCAGCGCCTTCGCGGCGATGATGTCGTTCTCGATCTTGATTTCACGCCTGGCGAGCAGAACGTCGATCACCAGGTCCTGGAACTCGCCCGCCAGTCGTTTTGCCTCGGCCTCGGTGCCACCACCGTTGACCATCTCCTGCCACGACTTGAGGTACGGGTAGAAGGTGGGTGGTTTCCCCAAGAAGCGGAGATATCGATCGAAGAGTTCGTAGTCGAGCTTCTCTGTCTGGACCACCCTGGTCTTGTCGGCTTTCGGTTCGCCGGTAACGCGCCACGCGGCCACCAAGTACTTGGATACCTGGAACGCCAGCGTCTGCGCCAGTTGCTCCGACTCTTTTTGCTCGTACTCGCCGAGCAGCTCCCGCTTCTTTTCGATCTTCTTTTCCTGCGCTTTGAATTCCTCCACGGTGGCTTTGGGCGCTTGCGGATACTCGTGGTATTCGGTGTTGAGGAACACCCCGGCCAGGCCGTAGTAATCGGACGTCGGGATGGGATCGTACTTGTGGTCGTGGCAGCGCGCGCAGCCGACGGTCAGGCCTAGGAAGCCGCGGGTGACGGCGTCCACGCGATCGTGCCGCTCGTCGGCCCGGGTGATTTCGACGGCACCGTTGTCGTAATACCACGGGCCCAACCCCAGAAAGCCCAGCGCCGGCACGTTTCGAACACGCTGTGACGGCTCAAGCAGGTCCGCCGCGAGTTGCGCCCGGACGAAGTCGCCGTACGGCATATCGTAGTTGAACGCCTTGATGACCCAGTCACGGTAGAGGTACGCGTTGGGATAGGGGTTGTAGCCGCGGCCCATCGGATCGAGACTGCGATAGTCGTCTTCGCCGTAGCGCGCCACGTCGAGCCACATGCGGCCCCACGTCTCGCCGTATCGCGGCGATGCAAGCAGGCGATCGACCAGCTTGGCGTATGCGTTGGCCGAGGTGTCCCTGGCGAACGCGTCTACTTCTTCGGGAGTAGGCGGCACACCGGTGAGATCCAGTGTCACCCGCCGAATAAGCGCGAGCTTGTCGGCCATCGCCACGGGGCGCAGGCCGTCCTTTTCCAGACGCGCCAGGATGAAGCGATCGATGTCGGTCCTGGGCCACGAGGCCGCTTTGACTGCCGGCACAGCCGGCTTCGCCAGCGGGCGCACGGACCAGAACTCGCGATGCGCGGGCGTGACCTCCATCACCTTGGGCGCGGCGGCCGGCGGGGGAGCCGACTTCGCGCTTGCGGGCCACACCGCGCCTGCGCGCACCCATTCGACCAGAACTTCGATCTCGTCGGGCTTCAGCTTCGACTTGTCCTTCGGCATGCGGGGCGCGGTCGGGTCCGACTGCCGCACGGCCTGAATCATGAGGCTCTTGTCGGGGTCGCCGGGAACGAGTGCCGGACCCGATTCGCCGCCCTTGAGGAGGGCCTCGAGCGAATCCATGCGCAAGTCGCCCTTGGCGGTTTCGGCGTGGCACTCATAACAATTGGCCGCTAGGATGGGCCGCACGCGCGCTTCGAAGAACTCAGGCGCCTGCGCCGCGGCGGCGATCTGCTGGACATCCGCTCGAACGCTGACCACGGTCACCAGCACGGCCGCTGCAAAAACAACTATCCGCATTCATCTCCTCATTACTACGTGGCCTATTATGGAGGCACATGCGTAGGTCAATCAAACAGGCAGGCATCGCGAGTTTCGCACTGGCCGGGGCATTGCTCGCGACCGTCCACGGACAGACCGTTACGCCGGCAGCCAGCCCCACCCCGGTTCCCGCGGCGCCCCCGGTCAGGCTCCCACTGGCCAGCCTCAAACCCGATGCGGTCATCGAGGCCGGCCGAGACCGCCGCATTGCGGTGACGCCCGACGCCGTGTGGCTGACGAATGCTGCGGCGGCGACGCTCATCCGTATCGACCCCAAGACCAACATGCCCGCCACGCCCGTGTCTGCGGGCCCAGTGGGCAGCGGCCCTTGTCAGCCGGCGCTGGCTGCCTTCAGAAGCCTGTGGGTGGCGCTCTGCAGCTCAAACGGCTTGGTCCGCCTCAATGTGACGGCCGAAACCCCGGCCGAGAAGTCCCCGATCGCCCTGACGGTTGTCGTTCGCAAGGCCGGCCCCCTCGCCTCAGGCACAGGCAGCGTCTGGATGATCACTGACACGGCCGGCACGCTCGCGCGGATCGACCCTGATACCAACGCCGTCGTGGCGGAGATTGCGCTTCCCGCCGGTGTCACGGCGATGGCGTTCGGCATGGGCGCGTTGTGGGTCACGTCGTCGTCCGGCGATGCCTTGACCCGCGTCAACGCGGCCACCAACGTGATCGAGGAAACCATCAAGGTTGGGCGCGGCCCTGTGTCAGTGGCCGCCGGTGAGGGGAGCGTGTGGACGATGAATGGCGGCGACAGCACGGTGTCGCGCATCGATCCCAAGACCAACAAGGTCACCGAGACCATCAAGAGTGGTGTGGCCGGCACGAGCGGCGCGCTCGTGGTGGGTGAGGGTTCAGTCTGGTTGAGCGCGAACGGCATGCCGCTCACGCGCATTGACCCGGCGGTCAACCGGATGGTGCAGCAGTTCACCGGCCCGGGCGGTGGCTCGCTCGCGATCGGATTGAAGTCTCTGTGGCTCGGCGCAACGCCCACGGCGATCTGGCGAATCGATCCCAGGCGGGTGGAAGCGACCAGGAAGTAGCCGCTCGCTATTGCCTAGGCAGGCGGCGCAAGGCGCGATCGAGAACGGCGTCGTGGCCGTAGAGGTCCACGGCGAGGTGCTGAGCTTGATCCGAGCGCGTGGACACTTTCTGAAAGGCAGATACGATGTCCACAATGGCAGCAAGCACAGGCCGGCGTCCGCGCCGGCAGTTCACGGATGAGTTCAAGGCAGAGGCGGTCCGGATGGTCCTCGACGAGGGCCGGACGG
>SHUF01000053.1 GCA_009694745.1 Acidobacteriota bacterium | reverse complement strand
ATATGCACCTCAGCCCGGCCGCGCTTGAGGCGGCCATCCGGCTGCTGGAGCGCGGCGAGCCGGGCAGTCGTGGAGCCAATAGGGAGGCGGCGGGAATTTCGGGCTGAAATGCCCGAAACCCGCCGGAAAAGTGGTGGAGGCGGCGGGAGTCGAACCCGCGTCCGAAAGGCCTGTCACCGTAGGCGTCTACATGCGTAGTCGAACTTAAAGGTTCGCGACCGTCATCGAAGTTCGACGAACGTGCCAGCCGCTAGTCCGTGAAGTCTCGTCCCCAGGCGCCGGACGCGCTAGGGAACCAGCCTGCTAAATGGCGTGCACTCCCCACCCGCAGGCTGGTGAGGGTGCACGTCGCGGGGATTAGGCCGCGAGTGCGAGCTGCGTGTCCGCAGTTGCATTGTGTTTCCGCCGGTTTAACGAGTCGGGTGGAAATGGCTCGGCATGCATCCCACGATCCCTTGCCCCCGTCGAAGCCGTGTCGCCCCCACAAGGTCAGTGTCGCCCTATTATCTTAGCATCCCAGCCGTCTCGGCCTTGACGACCAGGCCGAGCTACGTTGTTGTACCGCCACGCCCTTTGGTTCATAATTGACAGACCGCATGACAAACGAGCAACGCGTGCGCGAGGTGGTTGACGCCTATCTGGACCGGACGAGCCATGACCTGGAAGCGCGGGTGCAGGCCCTGACCAAAGACCTGATCGGGCTCAGTACCGACCAGGAAGCGAGGCATGCCCGCGAGCTCGAACAACTCCGGCAGCAGGTCACCGCTGCGCCGGTCCTTGCACCCGTCCCTGAACCGACGGTGGCCCCGGCCGTGCCGACCGTCGCGGCCAGCTCGACCCGCGAAGCGCGCGTGGAGACGATGGAACGGCTGCTGGGGTCAGTCCGACGGATCGACCAGTCCAATGGCCTCAACGCCATCCTCGGAGCGCTGGCCCGCGGCGCGGCCGCCGAAACGTCGCGCGTCGCCATCCTGCTGGTAGACGGCTACATGTTCCGCACCTGGGGTCACTTTGGGTTTGCCGAAGGCACCGGCCCCACCGAAATGCCGATTGGCGCATCGGGAACTCTGGCCGCCGCTGTCGCACTCAAGCAGACATGTTTTGTGCCGCCGGTCATCGAAGGCCGAGACGGCGAAGGGCCCGTCTTCATGCACGTGCCGGCCGGACACACGGGCCTCGTCGTGCCGCTGACAGTAGGCGGGGAAGTGGTGGCCGTGTTGTACGCCGACGACATGTCGCGCTCTGTGGAGCACGAAGACGCACCGCTCTGGACTGAAGAACTGGAACTGCTCGCACGCCATGCCGCGATTCGGCTTGAGAACGTCACGTCGGCCTGCACGGTGGAAGTGCTGGCCCGGGCAGACTGACATGCGATTCCTGTCACTGGCGGTCGGTCTCTCGCTGGTGGCGGCGCTCGGTGCGCAGGATCGACTGTGGCTGGCTCCGACGCCGGCAGACGCGCGGCCCAACGCGATCGCCACCGCGCTCGCGTACCTCGATGACGGCAAGCCCGCCCTCGCATTACCCGCACTGCGACGCTCCATCGGCCAACCGGTCGTCGGGCGCTACGTTCGGCTGCACCAGGGGCGTGCCGAATTGGCCGACAAGCAGTTCGACAACGCGGCCGCCTCTACGGCAGCGGTGCTTGCCACCAAGCCCGAAGGGTATCTGCTCGAAGCCGCGTTGTGGCTGGCCGCCGACGCGGCCGAAGCACGCCTCGCCTGGACTGACGCCACCAAAGCGCTCTCGGCGCTCACCACCCAACCACTCGTCGCATCGTCGATGGCCAGGGCGCTGAACCGCCTTGGACTTGCCGCACGGGAAGCCGGGCAACTCGACAGTGCCGTGAAGGCGTTTACGCGGGTCCACGACGAATTCCCCTCGTCCGCAGAGGCGTCCGACGCGACGAAAGCGCTCCTCAGTCTCGCGCCGTCATTTCAGGCGGCCACCACGGCACGGCTCACCGTGGCCATGAGCCGCGCACACCAGTTGTATGCGGCGCGACAGTATCCCGAGGCGCGCCTCGCGTACGAAGGCGTTCGGCCGCTGGCCGGCAAGATCGATCGTGACCTCGTGGATTTGCGGTTGGCGCAGTGCGACGCCCGCCTGAAGCGGTATCCGGCGGCACTGTCGGCGCTCGAGGCCTACATGGCTGCCGGCGGCGCCAATCGTGACGAAGCCGAGTACTTCAGAGTGGGTGTGCTCCGCGACATGGGACGGCACGCGGAGTATCTGCGCGACGTCCGCGCGTTTGTCGAGCGCGGCCGCGACCCGGTCTTCGTCGAATCCGCGCTCAACGATCTGGGCACGCACTTCATCTTGGCCGATGACGATGGCAAGGCCGCGGCGGTGTTCACGGAAAGCTACGAGCGCTTTCCGACTGGCGCGTTCGCGGGGCGCGCCGCGTGGAAGGCCGGCTGGTGGGCGTTCTTCAGCGGCAAGTACGCCGAGACGGTGCGCTTGTTCGAAAGTGCGGCGCAGGGTCTGCGGCGCGCCGACTATCGTTCCGGCTGGGTCTACTGGGCGGCGCGTGCGCATGAGCGTCTGGGTCAACGTGACCGCGCCGTAGCCGGCTACCAGCAGACGATGGCCGATTACGGCAATTCGTACTACGGCCGGGAAGCCGAACGCGCAATGAGTCAGATGCTGGCCGCGTCACGGCCCGCCAGTGCCGGCTCCGTGAAGCCGGTGCGCCGAGAGGCGCGTGTGGCGTTTTCCCCCGGTGCGCCGCCGGGCAATGTTCCGCTCATCCAGGCGCTCCTCGCAGCGCAGCTCTATGGCGATGCCGCCGCTGAACTGCAGCGAGTGCAGCGGCTCGAAGGCAACTCTCCGGTGATCGAGGCGACGCTTGCGTACGCCCTGAATCGCGCCGGGCAATTGCGCCTCGCCATCAGCGCCATGAAACGCGCCTACCCGCAGTACATGGCAGATGGCGGAGAGACCCTTCCGCGCGAATTGCTCACGGTCCTGTTTCCAGTGGCCTACTGGGACCTGATCCAGAAACACGCCGCGCTCCACAAACTGGATCCGTACCTGGTGGCCGCGCTCGTGGCGCAGGAATCTACGTTCGATCCTGAAATTCGGTCGTCTGCCGACGCCTGGGGCCTGATGCAGATTCTGCCGTCCACCGGCCGGCAATATGCGCGCTCGCTGAAGATTCGGCCATTCAACACCGCCAGCCTGACCAAGCCGGAAATCAACGTGCGCATCGGCACGACCTACCTCGCCGATCTCATCAAACGCTTCGGCAGTGTCGCGCCGGCACTGGCCTCGTACAACGCCGGCGAAAGCCGCGTCTCGCGCTGGCTGGCCGAGCGCCCGGGCGTCGATCGCGACGAGTTCATCGACGGCATCCCGTTTCCCGAAACACAGGGCTACGTGAAGAAGATCCTCGGCACGGCCGAGGACTACCGGCTGCTCTATCGCCGGACGCCGGCAGCCTCGCCGCGGCGGTAGACGCTTACGGCTGCTGAGCCGCGCCTGGCGGCATGGGCCAGATGACCTCGTAGAGCGACACCGGGAATTCATCCACCACGAGCCTCAACCGGTTCGGCATGGCCTGCAACTGTGGCCGCAAGGCCGGGCCCACGTCGGCGGGGTAGTCGTTGAAGTGCACGACGACCCATCGCACCCCGCGCGTACGCAGCACCGCCCACGCCTCAGGTGAAGGAAAACTGGCGAGCGCCGCGGCGTCCTCAGGGAAGCCGGTTGGGGTGTGATCGCTGTAGCCATTAATCAGCGGCTGCCAGTGGAACGTGGACATCAGCATGTATTCGGTGTGCCGGTGCCGTTCTGACGCAGTAGTGAAGAATGGAAACTCCGCAACAGGTGCCCGCGGCATCACGGCGAGCCGGCGATACGCCTGCGCTACCGGCGGTGCGTCGGCCAAGAGCAAAGGGCCCACACAAGATTCGGCCAGCGCGATGACGACAAGGGGGCAGGCAAACCATCGACTCAGCTTCACCTGGCGTCGTTCGAGCCACGTGATCGCGAACGCGGCCAGTACCGCGGCCGAAAGCCCGACGAGCAGGCCGAATCGTACCGGTGCGCGCAGGAACGAAAATGCCGGCACCACCTGGTAGAGGAGTGAATACAGGCCTGCATCCGGGCCTGCCGAGATCCACAAGGCCAGGAGGGCCAGCGCCACGTAAAACGCCATCGTCTGTCGATGCGGCGTCCTCGCGCGAAGGGCGAGACCGGCACCCACCGCGGCGAGCAGCACCGACAGGAATCCCGGAAACAGCACCTCCCTGAAGTCACCGAGGTGCGGCAGCATCCAGCGGTGCACCCAGGCGGCTGACGCCAGGTACTCGGGCCCGCGCGTGGAGTAGAGCCTGGCCTCGGCGAGCGACCGCGCGAACCCCGCCTCGCGCATTCCGATGTAGGGCACAAAAAACGGTCCCACCATGACCACCACAACGACTGCCGCCATCAGCGCGCCAAGCCAGAAGCGCTTTTGGCCGAGCCGACGCTGTGCAATGGCGTTCCATAGAAGTCCGAGCCCGACCGCCAGCCCGGCAAAGATGCCGTAGTACGCACACGCGAGCCCGGTGACGCCCAGGGCGGCGCCCAGGAGGGCGCCGCCCTGCAGTGACGGCGCCTTGGTGAAGTGGTGCATCGCCGCGAGTGACAACGGTGGGCCAAACGTCATCAGGAGCTGGATGTGCGGCACGTGCGCGAACATGTAGGCGCTGAACCCGTACATCAGCCCGGCGATGCTCGCGCTCAACTGGCTGCCGCCGAGCACGCGGACGAGCAGGAACGCCGAGAGCGCGGCCCCGGCGAATGCGAGCAGGACCACGGTGTTGTAGGCGGCGTACGGATTCTTTGTGGCGACCCAGACGGGCGCCGCCACGATGCCGGCGATGATGTTGGCCTCTGAGTAGGCCAGCGTCTGCCGGTGGGGGTAGAAGATATTGGCGTCAAAGAGTGACGCGGGGTCGGTTGTCAGGGCGTGCGCCACCCACGCCACATTCCACACACCATGCCTGCCGTCGCCGCTGTCCACCCGTCCGGCAGACCCGAGGCGGGCGGCGATGGGCCACGTCAGGATCACCGCCACAACAACCGCAACCAGGGAGGCGACGCATGCGTCGCGGAGTCGTGAAGGCATGAAAGAATGACGGCCGGATGTGGGAATTCTATCGCAGTGTGCACGCGGGTGTAGGCCCAGCCATCATCGGCATTTCAGCCTGGTGCGCGGCCGGCACGGTTGGTGTGATCTTCAGTGACCCAGGGGCCGGGCGCCTGCTCGCTTTTGCTCCGTGGTGGGTGGGCGTCATCGCGATGGTATTTGCGGCGTGTGTGCCCACGTGGCGCGTGCGTCCGATCACGGCTGTCCCCGCATTGCTGAGCACGGTGCCGTGGTGGCCAATCCCCCTTCCCGCAGTGGCCCTCGTGTGGACGGGAGCGCTCGCGTGGGTGCCCATCGGCGCATCGTTGCTGGCGGCAGAAGGCAGCCGGGCGCTCGGGTGGCTCGGTCGCGCGATTGGCGCACAAGCGCCGGACCGGGCGACACGTGTGGCGGCTTTGGGTTCACTCGTGATCGCGCTCGGCGCGGCATGGGCGGCTGACCCGCGCGTGCCAGGCGGAGACGAGCCGCACTACCTAGTCATCACACAGAGCCTGCTCCAGGACGGCGATCTGTTCATCGAGAACAACCACGCGGCCCGCGACTACGCGTCGTATTTCGGGGGCTCGATCGCCCCAGACTACCTCGTGCGTGGGAAGGATGGGCGCATCCCTTCGATTCATGCGCCTGGTGTGTCAGCGCTGGTGCTGCCCGCGTTCGCGGCGTTCGGATTTCGAGGCGCGCAGGCGACTCTCATTCTGCTGTTCGCCGTGACCGGCGCCTTGATGTGGCGATCGGCGTGGCGCCTGACGGGAGACACATCGGCGGCGTGGTTTGCCTGGGCGGCCGTGGCCGGGTCCACGACGATGGCGGTGATGAGCTTCATGGTATTTCCAGACGCGCCGGGCGCGTGTGCTGTGGCCGCCGCTGTTTGGCTGCTGGTGGCGCTGCCCGACGCGTCGGCTCGCGCGGTGGTCTCGGTGTCCGCGGCGCTTGCAGGGTTGCCGTGGCTGCACACGCGGTTCAGCGTCCTTGCCGGCGCGCTCGGCGTGGCGTTGCTCGTGGTGATGCTTCGCGATCAGGCTCGTCCTATGGCAGACCGTCTGCGACGAGGCGCGCTCTTCAGCGCGATTCCTGCGGTCAGTGCGGTGGCGTGGCTCGGGATGTTCTACATCCTCTACGGTTCGTTCGACCCCAGTGTCGCATACGGTCCAAGTCCCGAAATCCGGTCGTGGATCTGGGCGGCGGTCACTGGGTTGTTCATCGACCAGCAGTTCGGCCTGATGACGTTTGCACCCGTCCTGCTCGCTGCGGGCCTTGGTGTGATGCTGTCTGCGCCGCGCCGGTTGCGCCTGTTGAGTGCGCTGTCGATCGGTATTGTGTTGGCCTACGCCATGGCGGTGGCCAGTTACTGGATGTGGTGGGCGGGCGTGCCCGGGCTGCCGTCGCGGTTCATGACCGCGGCCCTGCCGTTGCTCGCACTGCCTCTCGCCGTGGCGTGGTCACGCTCTGGCGCGGCGAACCGTAGAGTGCTGCTGGCTGGCTTGCTGGTGTCGCTCGCGATTACGGCGCTGGTGCTGTCGGTCGATCGAGGTGCGATGGCCTGGAACGACCGCCGAGCCGCCCAGGCGGCCTGGCTCGAGTGGCTGAACCCGCTCGTGAATCTTCCTGGGGCGTGGCCGAGTTTCTTCTGGGACACGGAAGTCGCATTCCTGCGCCATGCCGCGACCTCGCTGGCGGTGCTCGCCGGGTTGTGGCTTGCGCTCCGGATGGTTGCTCACTCTCGCACCATCGTCGCAACAGGGATACTGCTGGGCTTCATGCTCCTCATCCAGGTGGGATGGTGGGTGACAGGCCATGCGCCTCTGGACGCGGCCCGGGCCCAACTCACCATCCATGCGGCTGCCGGTGCGGGGGAGTCGATTTGGCGGGTGGGCGGCGGTGTGCGCCGGTGGGACGCGGTTGCCGAACCGCTTCGTCTCGATCGCTACCAGCCGCCCATCTCGGACCGTCAGTCTGCGGCGGTGGTCGCGCTGGTGAATGTCCCCGGCGGACTCTATCGCCTGGACGTCACGTCGGGAAGTCTGGGCGGCTCTCTGAACGTACGCATCGAACGGCCGCCGGCGCCGCTCCTGTACCAGTTCAACATGCCGGCCTCATCGTCGCAGGCCTTTCAGATGTCGCTGCCCGCCGGTGCTTCTGCGCTGGTTGTGGAAGGTGACGGCCCCGAGTTCGCCCGGCAGTTGCGCGCCAGCTTGCTGCCGGCGTCAGCCGCTCAGGCGCCCGGGGTCTTTGCGCCTCAGTTTGCCGCCTACGGCGACAGCGGCGTGTTCTTCCTCGATGGGAACGTGTTTCCGAAAGGGGAGGGATTCTGGGTGCGTGGCGGTCGGACCACTCGCGTGGTCCTTGGTCGCGGCCAGGCCGCCGCGAATCGGGGACACGTGCTGCAGGTGCGCAACGGCGGCGCCCCGAATACGGTGACGATTCAGATCAGCGGGTGGCAGGAGGTTCTGACGATGGCCGCCGGCGAAGCGCGCGCGGTCACGCTACCGGCCGCCGATGCGCTAGGCAGTTGGCCAATCACCATCACCTCATCGTCCGGTTTCCGGCCGTCGGACACGGCGGGGCAGGACGCCCGGTTCCTGGGCGTCTGGATCGTGCTCACTCGATAGTCGATTCAGTAACGGAGCGCTCCGCCGAACCAGAGTCCCTGGAAGCGGAAGTCGCCCTGGTCGGTTTTCACGCGCAGAAACGTGTTCATGCGCCTCCAGCCCACCTGGACGCCGAGGTGCCGTGAGAAGTTCACGGTGCCGTAGATGTCGATGTCCACGTAGTTGGCCTGGTAGTCCTCATCAATGTCCGGCAGCTCGAACCCGCTGACTTCCGCGGTAATCGAGACGTTCTTCAGTGGGTATGCACGGCCGACCAGTCCGAATGCCGGCAGTGGGGCTTTGGCCACGGTGGCCTCGTCGTTAAGCGGCGACTTGAGGCTTGCACTCATCTGCGTGTACCGGCCTTCGATGAGGAAGCCGACATAGCCGCGGTCCGTGTAGAAGAAATCGAACTCGTATCCGACCCGCACAACAGTCCACTCAAACGTCGATTTGATCGGCACGTTCACCGGATAGCGGATGCCGTTGAAGATAATTTGCCGCGACAGCGTCGAGTCGGCCGTGTAGCTGACGGGCGTGTATTGGAATCGTAACTTGCTCTTTTTACTGGGGCGCAGGACCAGGCGGCCATCCAGGAACTGCGTTTTCGTGAATCCCAGGTCGGACACAAAGTCGATTTGGCTGCCGACAATCCCGAACTGTTCGGACGCAATGAGGCCGAACAGGCTCGGCCGCCAGATGGCGCCGCCTACTTCAATGTGATACTCCTCGCCGATCGCCCGGGTGGACGGCGGGCGGTCGTCGGCCTGTGCCAATGCCGTGGACGGTAGCGCCACCGCGGCCATGAGCCCAGCGCCAAAGAGTAGTGCCCGCAACGTACAACCTCGCATGGAAACCTCCGTTTCGGGGGTATCGGCCGCTCGGGGGACGGAGAATAGGGACTGCCCTCCGAGCGGTTTAGCGAACTGATGCCTTCGGGTCCCAGCCCATGCGGAGGACGGTGACGGCGGCCTTGCGTCGGCCGAAATCGAGCGCTTCGAAGCAGCTCCAGATGTAGATGTCGAGTTCCCGTCCTTGCACCTCAGGACCCGTATCGAGCACGGTGTAGAGGCCTTCGTAGGCTTCAGGGACCCCTTCGATGCGGACGATGGAGCCGGCGGGCAGCAGAGCCGGGTCTGCTGCGGCGATGCCGGGCCTGACTTTGACGCCCGACGCCGTGATTTCGCCCTTGCAGTAGGCTGTGACGTCAAACCGCACCAGCCGGCCCGGGGACGGCCGATCGGTTTCGCTGGCGGACTCGACCCTGGCGGTGCGCGAATCCATCATGACGCCTTCATAGATGGCGAGAAACAGCACAGCGGCGGCGCCGGTGGCCAGCAGCTTCATCCGCAGAGGCCGTGACAGGCGGAAGGACATGTGCTGCCGCCACTTTAGCTGGATTTGGTCAGAAATGTGAGAAGCCGACCGGTAGGTCGGTGCGCGTGTCGCCGGCGACCATGCACGTCGCCCGTTCCTTCGTACACACGCCGATTTCGGTGACCCTGGTTTCGCCGGCCTGTCGAATCGCGGCCAGGAACAACCGCGTCCGGCGTTTGGGAACCGCGAACAGCAGTTCGTAGTCTTCGCCGCCAGAGAGCGCCAGGCTTCTCGCATCGGCGCTCGTGGCTGCGGCCCAGGCGAGCGCGCCAGGGTGCAGTGGCAGGGCGTCGCCCAGGACCTCTACGCCGCATCCGCTCGCCTCGGCGACCTGTGTGAGCGCGTCTGCGAGGCCGTCCGATAGATCCATGCAGGCCGAGGCCGCGCGGTTGTGCGCCACGATCTGGCCGGTGCGGAGGCGCGCGTCAGGCCGGTCGTACTTCGATACACAGGCGCGCTCGTCGGCATCCAGTGCGACGAGGTCGATTGCGGATTCGCGCAACGCCAGGCCCGTGGCCGCCGCGCCGAGGTGCCCCGTGACAAACAGGCGATCGCCGGGGCGAGCGCCCGATCGGCGCAGGATGCGCCGGGGCCGCGCCACGCCGATGGCCGTCACGTCAATCACGAGGGGCCCTGGCGATCGTGTGATGTTGCCGCCCACCAGCGGCACTCGTGTCTGGGCGGCGAGCGCCAGGAAACCGTCCAGGATGCGATCGAAGTCATCGAGCGGCAGCGACTCAGGTAATGCAAGCGACAACAGGAGCGCGCGCGGCGCGGCGCCCATGGCCGCGAGGTCGCTCAGATTCACGGCCAGCGCCTTGTGTCCAATGTCCTCGGGCGCCGACCAGCCCCGGCGGAAGTGGATGTTTTCCACTATGGCGTCGGTTGTGACGACATCCACCATGCCGCGTTCAGGCTGCAGCACGGCCGCATCATCGCCAATACCTGTCAGCACCCAGTCGGGAGGGGGAGGCATGCGGGCGCGGAGCCGCGCGATGAGGGCGCGTTCTCCCAGTTCAGTGATGGTCACGATAGCCAATGGAAGGAGCCCCGCTTTGCCGTGTGGGAAGGTCGAATGAACCTGTTAGACAGGTGGAACCGCTTGTACCGCGCTTCAGGCTTCCTCCTCGCGGGAGGCATGCACACCACGCGGCGTTTGCAGCTCACTTGGAAGAAAAGCATCGGCTCAAACGACGCTTCTAAACCATCACGAACAAAGCAGGAGCTGGGTCCATCCTACACCGCTATGCAGCGCGGTGCACCCAGAACCGTGTCCACCAGGCGCTCGATCTCGACGGTTTTTTCGAGCACCCGGCTGTCGGCGTCGCCGCTGGCGGCGCGGGCGCGATACAGTTCGTCCGCCAGATTCAACGCCGCGATGATCGCCACGCGCAACGTATCGGCGCTGGCCAACTCGTCGGCGGCCATACGCATCTTCCGATCGAGGTACGTCGCCAGTTCGGCGATGTAGGCCTGATCCAGATCGCTCTTGACAGCGTACCGCTGGCCGTGAATCTCGACGGTGACGACGCGTGTGCCCATCTGTGCCCTGGTCACTGCGCCGCTAGAGCTTCAGCATGTCGATGTGCGAGATCATGTCCACGACACGATGGCGAATCTTCTCCCGCTCCTCGCGAAAGGCGGCGGTCTCGGCCGTGTGGGCCTCGAGTTCCGTGATGCGCGTGGTGGCGGCGTCGAGATCGCGCTCCAGGCGCACCGCCGCGTCGAGCGCCTTCGTGCGATCGGTGCGGAGTGATTCGATCATGCCAACCAGCTGTTTGACTTTCTCTTCGAGCCGATCAATCGGTTGCAGTTCTGTCGAGGTCGCCATCCGGTCGTCCTTTGTCAGTTGCCGCGCAGGGTCGTTCCATGTGTCCGGGCCAGGGCCTCGATGATGGCCTCAACCGCCTGTTGCACTTCAACGTCGGTCAGCGTGCGATCCCGATCGCGAAATGTCAGCCGCAGCGACAGGCTGACTTGATCAGTGGGCACACCCGTGCCGTGATACCGATCGAATTCGCGCACGTCCACCAGTGTGGCAGGTGCGCTGGCTCGAATCGTGCCACGAACGGCCGCAGCAGGCAAGCCGGCGTCGATGAGGATTGACAGGTCGCGCTGCACGGATGGGTGGCGCGGCAGCGGCGTCACGCGCTGAAGCGCCGCGTCGGTGCCGTGCAGTTCGTGGAGATCGAGTTCGCCCGCCACCACGGTGACCCCGGCGGGCAGGCCGCGAGCGGAGGTGAGGCTCGGCAGCAACTGACCCACGATGCCCACGCGCCGGGAAGCGCCACCATCATCCACAAACAGCGACGCGACCCGGCCCGGCACACACCATGGCGCGTCGGCGGCCGGTTCGAATCGGCAGGTCACGCCGAAGGCGTCGGCCAGCAGTTCAGCAACGCCGAGCGCATCAAACAGATCGACCTCGGCGGCCGGCTGGCTCCAATGGACCAGGCGCGAACCCGAGAGCACCCAACCCACGCGCTGTCGTTCGCCCTGCATCGAGAACACCGAACCGGCTTCGAACAATCGCACGTCGGCGATATCGCGGCGCCGGTTGTAGCTGAGAGCGTCCAGCAGTCCGGGCAGCATCGACGGTCGAAGCACCGCGAACTTTTCCGAGAGCGGGTTGGCGATGGTGACAAGCGATGCCGGGCCGCCGGCAAATGGTTCGGCGGCGACGTGTTCAATGAATGTGAAGGTCACGGCCTCCTGCAGGCCCGCGCCGCAGAGCAGTCGTCGGATGCGCCGCGCACGGAGCACGCCGGCGTCGGCGCGGTGCGGAGCTGTTCGGAGTGCGGGGAACGTGGCTGGAACCCGATTGACGCCCCAGTGCCGTCCGACCTCTTCGATCAAATCCGCTTCGCGCGCCACGTCCACGCGCCAACTCGGCACGCGTACGTGCCAATCGGTGTGCGCCGGCGTCACGACAAATCCAAGGCTCGTGAGAATCCGCATCACGTCGGCGTCGGGGACCTGGTCGCCGAGCAGCCGATCCAGATGCGCCCGCAGGAGGGTGATGGTGCGAGCGGCGCCCGGCGACGGGAAACGGTCCGTGATTCTGCCGACACGATGCCCGGCGCCAATGCGCTCGAGCAGGTCCAGCGCGCAGACGAGCCCGGCGGTGGCTGCCTCCAGGTCGGCGCCGCGTTCGAATCTGGCGGCCGCCTCGGTTTTCAGACCGAGGCGTTTGCTGGTGGCGCGGACGGTGGCCGGCTGAAACCAAGCGCTTTCGAGTGCGATTCGAGTGGTGGCCGCGGAGACCTCCGAGGCGGCCCCGCCCATGACGCCGGCGATGGCCACTGCGCGAGCGCCGTCGGCAATAACGAGCATCGACGCATCGAGCGTGCGGGCCTGTCGATCGAGTGTGGTGAGGGTCTCGCCGGCGCGTGCCATCCGCACGCGAATCTCCGGCCCGGCCAGGCGCGCCACGTCGAACGCGTGCATCGGCTGGCCCATCTCGAGCAGCATGTAGTTGGTGACGTCCACCACGTTGTTAATCGGCCGAATCCCGCAGGCCGTCAGTCGATCCGCCAGCCATGCCGGCGACGGCCCGACGGTTACGTCCGCCAAGGCCAGCGCATACCGTCCGCATAACTCCGACTCGATCGTGACGGGGACTTCGGACTCTGGACCCACCTTCGCGCCGCGCGCTACGGCGGGCAAGCCCTGGACCCTGGACTCTGGACCCTGGACCGCGAACGCGGTCGCCGCCTCGCGCGCCAGCCCGCGAACACTGAGACAGTCCGGACGGTTGGCCGTGATCTCGAAGTCGATCACGTCGCCCTCGATGCCGGCCACTTCGAATCCGACGCCGGCCACGGCGGCTGCGATGTCGTTCACGCCTGCTGACGCCGGGAGGTCCGCCAATTCACGCATCCAGCTGACGGGGGCCTTCATAGGGCGATTTGCTCAAGGAATCGCAGGTCGTTTTCGTAGAACATGCGAATGTCATCCACGCCATAGAGCCGAAGGGCGAGACGCTCGATGCCCATGCCGAACGCGAAACCCGTGTAGCGGTTGGCGTCGTACCCCACGGCCTCGAACACGGCCGGGTGCACCATGCCGCAGCCGAGGATTTCAATCCACCCGGTGTGTTTGCAGAGCCCACACCCGCGTCCACTGCAGCCCTGGCATTCGACGTCGAGTTCGGCTGACGGCTCGGTGTACGGAAAAAAACTCGGGCGGAATCTCGTGGCCACCTTCGCGTCGAAAAATTCTTCGGCGAAGGCGTTCAGCGTGCCCTTCAGGTCACCCAGGCTGATGTTCTCATCCACTACAAGGCCTTCGACCTGCGTGAACATCGGCGTGTGCGTGGCGTCGAAGTTGTCGCGCCGGTACACGCGCCCTGGCGCGATGATCCGCACCGGCGGATCGTGGGCTTCCATGTGCCGAATCTGCATGCCCGACGTGTGTGTGCGAAGCAACGTGGCCGCCCGAGCGTTGTCGGGCGCCGGCACCGGCGACGACAGATACAGCGTGTCCTGCATGTCGCGCGCCGGATGCGCCGCGGGCATGTTGAGTGCTTCGAAGTTGTGCCAGTCGTCTTCGATTTCCGGACCAGCAACGACCTGGTAGCCCATGGCCATGAAGATGTCTTCCACCCGCTCGCGCACCTGCGTGAGTGGATGTCGCCGGCCCACCCACGGGCGCCTGGCCGGCAAGGAAACGTCCACGGTGTCTTTCGGTCGTGCGGTGGCCAGCATCGCCGCATCTCGCGCGTCGAGCGCCTGTTCAATTTCCTGTTTCAGGGCGTTGGCCATCGATCCAAGGGCACGACGCTCTTCGGGCGGCGCCGTGGCGATCGACTTGACGAGCGCGGTGACACGCCCCTGTTTGCGGCTCAGGAAATCATCACGCAGCGCTTTGAGATCGGCGGGAGACGACGCCGCGTCGAGCGCGGCGCGAAATTGACGTGAGAGATCTTCGATGGACGAGGCAGCCATGGGAGTCATGGCATTGTACCTGCCGGAGGTGGTGAAGCCGGGTCTAAAGACCCGGCCTCCTGCAGCTCGGAGGTCGCGGGCTTCAGCCCGCGACGTGTGGCACGGGCTGAAGCCCGTGCCCTCCGTACGCAATGACCCCGGGACTCCGGGACCCCAGGACTCCGACTACGCCGAGACCGACCGCGGTGCGCGAGTGCCCTTGTTGGACTTGGTCGCGGTCGCCGGCTGGTTGGCCTTGGCCTGTGCGGCCACCTGGGCGAAGGCCACCGGGTGGTTGACGGCCAGTTCGGCCAGGCTCTTGCGGTCCAGTGCGATCGTGGCGGCCTTCAGGCCGTTGATTAACTGCCCGTAAGTCAGCCCGTTTTCGCGAGCGGCGGCGTTGATACGCACCACCCACAGCTGGCGGTAGTCGCGCTTCTTGCGGCGACGGCCCACGAAGGCGTAGTTGAGGGCCTTATCAACAGACTCCTTGGCGGAGCGATACAACTTGCTCTTATTGAGGAAGTAGCCCTTGGCGCGCTTCAGCAGCTTCTTGCGCTTGGCGACGCGAACGGTTCCTCTCTTGACGCGCGGCATGACAGTCCTTTCAGTCTCAGTCGTACGGCAGCATGCGCTTCAGACGGGGGGCATCTGTCTTGTCGACAACGTGCGACCCGCGCATCTGGCGTTTGCTCTTGGTGGTTTTGCTCGTGAGGATGTGGCGCTTGAACGCCTTGGACCTCGTGAACTTACCGGTGGCAGTTTTTTTGAAGCGCTTTGCGGCGCCCCGATGAGTCTTCAACTTCGGCATAGTCGTTCCTACTCACTCCGATCGCACATCCCCTGATGTGCCTTCCACGGGCCGGGCTTCCCTGGCCTCTTTCACTGCTTTCACGTCTTTCGAGTCTTTCGACTCTTTTGATTCCGTCGCCGGCTTCGCTTTTTTCATGCCGGGACGGGGCGCCAGAATGGTGTGCATCTGGTTGCCTTCCTTCAACGGCATCGACTCAATCACCACCATGTCGCCCAGCTCACCGGTCAGCCGTTCCAGAATGCGTCGGCCAATCTCCGGGTGGGCCATTTCGCGGCCGCGAAAAAATACCGTCGCCTTGACCTTGTCGCCATCCTCAAGAAACCGCTCGATGTGCTTCTTCTTGAACTGGTAATCGTGCTCGTCCACCTTCGGCCTGAACTTGATCTCCTTGACCTCGATGACTTTCTGGTGCTTTTTGGCCGCCCGCGTACGCTTCTGTTGCTCGTACTGGTACTTGCCAAAATCCATGATGCGACACACCGGAGGCACCGCCGTTGGTGAAATTTCCACCAAATCCAGCCCCTTGGCCCGCGCTATCGCGACGGCCTGTGGCGGCGGCATGATTCCTAGCTGTTCGCCGTTGTCGTCGATCACCCGAATTTCACGAACCCGGATTCGTTCATTGGTCCGTACGCGGTCGTCGCGTCGTGGACCTCGGTCGTAGGCTATAACGTGCTCCTTTGTACCAAACGCAAACCCCTATCTTACCGCCGACTGAGCACTTCGTCACGTGCCGAGGTCAGGAAATCGTCCAACGCCCTGGCGCCCTGGTCCCCGCCTGTCCGGCTCCGCACCGCGACCGTCTGTTCCGCCGCCTCCCGATCGCCGAGCACCAGCATATACGGCACTTTTTGCAGCTGGGCCTCACGAATCTTATAGCCAATCTTCTCCACGCGCCCGTCCACCTGCACCCGGAACCCGGCATCGGACAGCCTGGTCCGGACGATTTCGGCCCATTCCAGGTGCCGGTCGGCCAGCGGCAACACCGCGATCTGGACCGGGGCCAGCCACAACGGGAAGGCCCCCGCGTAGTGCTCGATCAGCATCGCGATGAACCGCTCGAAGCTGCCAAAAATGGCGCGGTGGATCACCACAGGCTGGTGTTCCTGATTGTCGGGGCCGACGTACTTCAGCCCAAACCGCTGCGGCATCTGGTAGTCGAGCTGGATGGTGGCGCACTGCCACTTCCGGCCGATGGCGTCGGTGACGTCGAAGTCGATCTTCGGCCCGTAAAACGCGCCGTCGCCTTCGTCCACCCGATAGGTCGTGCCGGTGGACTGCAGCGCGCGCGTCAACTCCGCCTCAGCGTGGTCCCAGGTCGCCTTCTCGCCCAGAAACTCCGCGGGGCGTGTGGAGAGCTTCACTTCGTACGACAGGCCGAAGTCGCCGTACACGCGCTGCACCAGACGCAGCAGCCGCTCCACTTCTTCGCCGATCTGCGACTCCATCACAAAACAATGCGCATCGTCCTGCGAGAACTGGCGCACGCGCGTAAGGCCGGCGAGCACGCCGGACGCCTCATTGCGGTGAAGCGGGGTCTGTTCATGCAGGCGAAGCGGCAGATCGCGATACGACCGGGTCTCGCTGCCAAACACCAGCATGTGCCCAGGGCAGTTCATGGCTTTTACGCCCATGGCGTTAGGACCTCTGAGGTCGTTTCCGCCCGCACCACCGGAAACGACCTCAGAGGTCTTGCCGTCAGAGGTCGTTTCGCTCCGGCCTTCCACCAGGAACATGTTTTCGCGGTAGTGCTGCCAGTGGCCCGAGGTTTCCCACAACGCCTTGTTGAAGATGAGCGGCGTCCTTACTTCGCTGTAGCCGGCCGGGAACAGCACGTCGCGCATGTAGTTGGCCAGCGTGTTGTACAGCGTGGTGCCTTTGCCCAGCCAGAACGCCGCACCAGGTGCCCACGTGTGGAACGTAAACAGGCCCAGGTCTTTTCCGAGACGACGATGGTCGCGTTTTTTGGCTTCTTCGAAACGCAGCAGGTGCTGCTTGAGGTCGTCCTCTTTGAAAAAGGCCGTGCCGTAGATGCGCTGCATCGGTGTGCCTTGCGCATCGCCCTTCCAGTACGCGTTGGACGCGTTCAGCACCTTGAACGCCTTCAGCTTGCTGGTGCTGGGCACGTGCGGACCGAGACAGAAGTCCACGAAGGTCTCGCGGTCCTTGATGGTGTAGCAGGACACGTGCGATTGGCCTTCGGTCTTTTCCTGAATGAGCTGCACCTTGAGCGGCTCGCCACGCTTCGTGAAGAAGTCGATGGCTTCGTTGCGATCCCACGCCTGCCGTTCGTATGGCAGGTCCTGGGCGGCCAGTTCCTTCATTCGCGCTTCGATACGCTCGAGATCTTCGGGCACAAACGGCCGGTCCACGACGAAGTCGTAGAAGAATCCCTCGTCGGTGGCGGGGCCGATGCCGCATTGCGCGTTCGGAAAGAGCTGTGTGACGGCAGCCGCCAACAAGTGCGCGGTGGAATGCCGGTACAAGGCGAGCGCGTCGGGGCCGTCGGGCGTCACGATGCGCAGCCGCGCATTGGCCGCGAGCGGGAAACTCAGATCGACCAGCGCGTCGTTCACATACGCCGCGAGCGCCCGGCGAACGACACCGCTTGGCAGCGCCTCTTTGGCAAAGTCGGCCACGGGTGTGCCGGCTGGCACACTGCGTTCGGAACCGTCGGGGAGGGTAATGGTAATCATCGAATTGGTAGGCACGGGCGGACTCGAACCGCCGACCTCCTGCATGTCAAGCAGGCACTCTAACCAGCTGAGCTACGCGCCTAAGCGAACAAATAGTATACCGCTTAATTCAACAGGTCCTTTCACTGTCAAGGATGCGCGACGTGTTATGACCGCGGCGTCTTGTTGGCGGTGAGGCGTTCGATGGCCTTCGCGAGCATGTCGTCAGTGGCGGGCGGCACGGCGTCGAATGCCACACTCGGCGCCTCCACCGCGACCGTGGGCCGGAGTCCTCGCTCGTGAATGGTTTCGCCGTCCAGGGCTAGGTACCGCGCATACGTCATCCACAGGCCGCTGCCTTCAGACAGCGCCACCAACCGCTGCGCGCCGGCAAGGCCAGCCGTAGGTTCGCCCACCAGATCCGCGCGCTTATTGCCATTCAGCGCCGTCGCAAACACTTCGGCCGCTCCGGCCGTGCCGTTGGAGACGAGCAACACCATCGGTAGCGCCACTCTGCCGTCGCCCGCCACGGCCGCGGTCTTCATCTGCGGCTGCGATCGCTCGGCACGAATCGCCAGCGTGCCTGTCTTCACAAAAAGTCGCGCGGCGGCGATGCCTTCTTCGATGGGGCCATCCGCTGTGGACCGCAGATCAATGATCAGGCCCGACGTCCCGGCCTTCTGCAGGCCGTCGATCGCCGTCCCCAGTGCCGTGGCCGTGCCTTCGCTGAAACTCGTCACGCGCACGACCGCGACGCCGGAAGGCATCCTTGTGGTGGTGACGTTCGCGCCCGTGGGCACCTCGCGCACCAGTGTTACCACATGGGGGTCCACCGCATTGCCGCGCAGTACGGTCAGTTCCACTTTGGATCCCGGGGCGCCGCGCAACAGGCGCGCGCCGGTGAACGCCGACACCTCGCGCGTCGGTTTGTTGTCGATGCCGCGGATGTAGTCGTTCGTCCGCAGCCCGGCCCGCGCCGCCGGCGATCCGTCGCGTACGCCAACCACGCGCAGATAAAACTGTCGCGAGACGATGAGCCCGACATCGCCCGTCGGCAATGCCGTCTGGTTCTTCGCGAGTTCGACCTCCTCGGGTGTCAGATACGCGCTCATCGGGTCCAGGCTGTCGGCCAGGCCGCGCATGGCGCCGTCCATCACCTTGTCGGCATTCGCGTCTTCCGCGTAGCTCGACATGATGAGTGACACCACGTCCTCAAATACTCGCAAATGCGGGAAGGCCTGCTCGTTCGCGTTCGTCGCGGTCCTGGGTGCGGCCTTGGCGCTCAGCAGACCGCCGATGGCGATCAACGCGACCAGGGGCGTCGAGACCAGAAACACGAGCCAGCGTGACTTGGATGTCATGGAATTAATGATAATACGACTACCACAGAGGTCGTCCGTCCATGCCTGCTGGAATCGGCACCCTGAAATACTGCAGCACGGTGGGCGCGATGTCGATGATGTTGG
>SHUF01000052.1 GCA_009694745.1 Acidobacteriota bacterium | reverse complement strand
CCTACCGGGCGCTCTTCACCCGCGTGATCTACACCGAGTGGATCTTCTTCGCCCTGATGGTCGGTGGCCTGTTTGTGCTGCGCCGCCGCGCCGGCTACACGCCCACGTACCGCATCTGGGGCTACCCGGTCATCCCGGCGCTGTTCGTGATCGCGTCGCTGACGATTGTCGGCGTCCAGATTGCTTCCGACCCGGCCAACAGCGCCATCGGATTGGGCATGGTGCTGCTCGGCTGGCCCGTGTATCGTCTGTGGGTAAAGACATGATCATCGACGTCCACAATCACTTCTACCCGCCCGAATACCTCAAGGCGCTCGCGCCGCTTGACAGCACGATCAAGGTTACCAACGACAAGGACGGCAATCCGCTGGTCCACTATCCCGGCGACTACAACGTGCTGGTCAAGGGCCATCGCGACATCAGTTACCGGCAGGACGTACTCGATGCCGAAGGGGTGGACGTGCAGGTCATCAGCCTGACGACGCCGGGGACGCATATTGAGACGCCGGCCATCGCAGCCGCGCTTGCGACCATCACGAACGACGCGTTTGCGCGCATCCGCGACGAGCGAGGCACGCGCTTCGCGCCTCTGGCCACTCTGCCCCTCTGCGACCCGAAGGCGTCTGTCCTGGAGTATCTGCGCGCCACCGATGAGCTGGGCCTGCGAGGCACCATGCTCTTCAGCAACGTCAACGGCGTGGGGCTCGACGACGAGCGGTTCTGGCCGCTGTATGAGGCGGTCAATGACCGCAACGGCGTGCTGATGATTCACCCAACCTATCCCGTGGGTGTCGAGGCGATGACCGAGTACTGGCTGATGCCGCTCAACGGCTTCCTGTTCGACACCACGCTTGCCGCATCGAAGCTGGTGTTCAGCGGCGTCGTGAAGCGCTTTCCGCGCATCCGCTGGATCCTGGGCCACCTCGGCGGGACAATCCCTTACCTCGCCGAGCGCCTGGACCGCGGCTATCGCGCGTTCGCCGACTGCCGGAAACACATCGACGAACTGCCAACGACGTACTTGAAGCGGCACTTCTATTACGACACGGTGAACTTCAGCCAGGGTCCGCTCAAGCTCGCGATCGACTTCGCCGGCGCGGACCACATCCTGGCGGGGTCGGACTACCCGCACCAGATTGGCAGCATTCCTTTGATGCTCGAGGCGCTTGGGGCGCTACCGGTCACTGAACCTGAGCGCGCAGCCATTCTCGGAGGCAATGCGAGGATGCTCGGGCTTGGTGCATCCGCGTAACGGCGAATGGCTCGGCTTTGAGGGGCAGGCTGAGCTACGTACGGAAGGATATCGCCCTACGAGGAGCGCAGAGCGCGCTTGAAGATCTTGCCGGTCGGCCCCAACGGCAGTGATTCGCGAATCTCAACTGTTCGCGGGTACTTGTAAGCCGCGAGCTGTTCCTTGCTCCACGCGATGAGACCGTCAGCCGCGAGCGTTGCGCCGGGTTTGAGCACGACGAACGCCTTGATTTCTTCGCCGAGCCGATCGTCGGGCACGCCAATCACCGCGGCCAGTGACACGGCCGGGTGGGTCATCAGCACTTCCTCGATCTCGCGCGGATACACGTTCATGCCGCCGCGCAGCACCATGTCTTTCTTGCGGTCCACGATTGACACGTAGCCGTCGCTGTCGATGATGCCGATGTCGCCGGTGTGAAACCAGCCACCCTTGAGCGCCTCGGCGGTTTCGGCCGGGCGTTTGTAATAGCCCTTCATGACATTGTGGCCGCGGATGACAATCTCGCCGCGCTCACCTGACGGCACCGGCTGATCGCTCTCGTCCACCACCTGCACTTCACAGCCGAAGATCGGCAGCCCGACGGTGCCGGGCTTAGATGGCAGCTGCACTTGATTGAAGCACGCCACCGGTGATGTCTCCGAGAGGCCGTAGCCTTCCATTACGCGCACCGCAAACGTTTTTTCGAAATCTTCGAGCACCGCCACCGGCATGGGCGCGCCGCCCGACACGCAGAGTTTCATCTCGCGCGCAATTCCCGCCACATCCGCGCCCGACTGGCGCACATACTGCAGCAGCGCCCAGTACATCGCCGGCACGCCGATCCAGAAATTGATGCGTTCGTCCAACATCATCTTCACGGCGGCGGCCGGGTCAAATCGCGGCAGCAACACGAGCGTGCCGCCACTCGAAATGCCGGCGTTCATCTGCGCCGTCTGGCCGGTGGAATGAAACAGCGGCAGCGTGACGAGATAGCGATTCGTGGCCTCGGGGCCGCTGTTGAGCAGCGGCGTGTACATGTCGCGCGAGGCCATCGCATTGACGGTCATGTTGAAATGCGTCAGCTCGGCCGCCTTGGCCTGACCCGTGGTGCCTGACGTGAAGAGCATCACCGCCGTGTCGTCAGGCGCAGAGGCGTGCGTGGGGCACGCGGGCGGCTGCCCGTGCATCAACTGGCCCAAGGTCATGGCGCGTTCCGCAGTGGTGGGCGCCGCGGGATTGGCCGTCATCACCACAAGGTGTGCACACGCATCCACGCCATCGCAGGCCTCCCGGGCCATCGCCGCCATCGGCAGCTCGGCGGTGCCTTCAAAGACCAGAAGCACCTTCGCGTCCGACTCCTTCAAGTGGAACGCAATTTCGCGCGGCTTCAGCAACACGTTGAGCGGCACGACGACGCCGCCCATCTTGAGAATGCCGTAGTAGGCGATGGGAAAATACGGCAGGTTCGGACACGAGAGCGCCACGTGATCGCCGGGCTGCAGCCCCAGCTTTCGCAGCCCTCCGGCCACCTGGCAGGCCATGGCATTCAGCTGCCCGTAGGTGAAGCGCGACGTGCCCATCACGACGGCCTCGCGCGCGGGCGTGAGTTTCGCCTGATGGTCAAGCAAATGCCCGAGATTCAGAGTGGTGGCTGACATTTCCCCAGTTCCCCAGTTCCCCAATTCCTAAGTTCCTAAGTTCCCAACTTCCGACTAAGCCACTGTGCGAGTTTCTGGATTTCTTGTGGCGTCAGCTTACTTGCGAACTCCTGCATTTCGCCATCGGGTTTCACGGACAGCGGGTCTGTAATCTGCCGGATAAGGCGGACCTCGTCGATGCGGGCGCCGACGTCGGTCAGCGCTGGTCCTTCCTTGCCCCCGACCGGGCCCATCACGTGGCACCGCAGGCAGTTGCGATTGAACAACACGGCCACGGCGGATTCTTCGGGAAACACCGCAGGCGCGGCGCCCGCACGCCCGCGCGCAAGTGCCGCGAGGATGGCTTCGTTGTCGTGCTGATTGGTCGCAGGCGCGGTGCGCAGGCCAGGCGCAATCATCTGCGGGTCAAGCAGGTGCGACGCCACCCAGTCGCGCGGTTTGGAGACGCGCATCGGGTCGATGGCGCCGGCCATATTGCTCTCGCCATGGCACGAGGCGCACGTCCCTTCCGACATCAACGCCAGACCGGCCTGCTCGCGCACATTCCAGTCGCCACCCGCCGCAGGCGGCTTGTCGAGCGCGCCCATCACGGTGAGGGTGGTCATCGCCACCACCCCGGCTGCCAATCCAGTCAGCAGCCAGCGCCGCTCTTTCAACCCCCGCGTTCGCGCGCGGTCGATCCACGGCAGCAACGCCAGCAACGTCATCACGGCACCGGGAATGACGATGGCGCCGACCACTTCGAGACGGCCGGGGAAATACTTGAGGAGCTCGAAGAGGCCGAGGAAATACCACTCGGGGCGAGGAATGTAGTCGGCCGCAGTTGGGTCGGCCGGCGGTTCCAGCGGCGGCGCGCCCTGCCAAGCCAGGGCGGCGAGGAACACACCCGCGACGACAGCGACGGTCAGGTCTCGCGCAGCCTGGTAGGGGAAGAATGACTCGCGCGTGCCCTGGCGCTCGGTGATCGGTCCCGAGATCCCGTGGCGGCGCATCAGGTAGAGGTGAAGGGCCGTCAGGCCGAAGAGCACGGGCGGCAGGACAAGAACATGAACGCCGTACCACCGCGTCAGCGTGAGCGCGCCGATATCCGGACCACCGCGCAGCAGGTTGGCGACAAACTCGCCGGCGAACGGGGTGAGTTTCGAGATGTTGATGGTGACCACCGTCGCCCAGTACG
The DNA here is from genome assembly GCA_009694745.1 of Acidobacteriota bacterium. GTDB lineage: Bacteria > Acidobacteriota > Vicinamibacteria > Vicinamibacterales > SCN-69-37 > SYFT01. The sequence continues at coordinate 14,914 of SHUF01000052.1, read as the reverse complement.
CGCGCTGGTCCCACGGCAGCAGGTACCCCGTCAGGCCAAAGGCCAGGATCACGTGGAGCAGCACCAGGCCGACGACCCAATTGAGTTCGCGCGGCGCGCGATAGCTACCGAAGAGCACCACGCGCACCAGATGGATGACGGCCGTCACCACCACCAGGCTCGCGCCCCAGTGGTGCAGACCGCGCAGGAAGTGCCCGCCGCGGACCTCGGTGGTGATGTAGCGCACGCTGTCCCAGGCGTGGTCGGGTGTGGGCGCGTAAAACAGCGCGAGGAGCGTGCCCGTCACCACCTGCAGCGTCAGGCCGAACAGCAGAAGGCTGCCGAACGTGAACGCCCATCCCGTTCCCGGGGGAAGGGGTTCGTCGAGCAGGTGATGTGTGATCGTGCGAAAGCCCGTGCGGTGGTCGAGCCAGTCAAAAAGCCCGCGCATCAGACCTCCACCTCGAGTTCAGCCGTGTCGGGATTCACGCGCACGGGCAGCTGATGCAGGCCTTCCGGGGGCGGCCCGGCCACAACCTTGCCGGCACGGTCGAACGTGCCGCCGTGGCACGGGCACTTGTAGTGCCCTTCGGCGGCATTCCAGGCCACGCTGCAGCCCAAATGGGTGCAAGTGGCGGACAGGGCGCGATAGTTATCGCCGTCCTTATCCAGGAATACGACCATGCTCCGGCGGGTCTCATGCCAGCCGTCTGCGTGCCGTTCGGTCAGGGTGGCCACCAGGGGTCCCGAGGGCGGAAGGTCGAACATTGAGGCGGCCGCGCGCCATCGGCGGGTGGTTTCCCGCCGTCGCGGCACGGCCACGGCCGCGGTTAGTCCGGCCATGCCGGCGCCGATGAGCGCCGCGCCCGCCGCGACCAATCGAGTGAGGAAAGACCGTCGTGGTTCCATTCGACAGGTATTCTAGCCGGGACTTCCCCGCTCGGACCTTCCAGGGTAGTAAACTGGGAGGATGCTTTCGACGCCCGTGACCTCACAGAAGATCGCCAACCCGCTTCGGCGCAACATCGCCATCATCGCCCACGTCGACCATGGCAAGACCACGCTGGTGGATGCCCTGCTGCGACAGAGCGGCATCTTCCGGTCCAACGAGCGAGTGGCCGAACGCGTGATGGACTCGAACGACCTCGAGCGCGAACGGGGCATCACGATCATGGCCAAGAATACGGCCGTCCAGTACCACGAACACCTGATCAACATCGTGGACACGCCGGGCCACGCCGACTTCGGCGGCGAGGTGGAGCGCACCCTCTCGATGGTGGACGGCGTGATGTTGCTGGTGGACGCGTCGGAAGGTCCCCTGCCCCAGACGCGCTTCGTGCTGCGGAAAGCCCTTGAACGCCGCCAGCCCCCCATCGTCGTCATCAACAAGATCGACCGGCCCGACGCTCGGGTCAGCGAAGTGCTCAACGAGGTCTACGACCTCTTCATCGACCTGGACGCCACTGAAGACCAGCTCGACTTCCCCGTGCTTTACACGAATGCCCGCGAGGGCACGGCCACCACGGACATTCTTGTGCCGGGCGAAAATCTGCAGCCGCTGTTCGACGCCATCATTGCGCACACCCCGGCGCCGCGCGGCGATGTTGATGCGCCGCTGCAGGCGCTGGTCGCCAACCTAGACTCAAGCGACTACCTGGGCCGCATCGCCATCGGGCGTATCTTCCACGGCCGGGTCAAGGTGGGCGACCCTATCGCAGTCTGCAAACTCGACGGCACGTTCCAGCGCACCACGGTGACCAAGCTCTTTACGTTCTCGGGTCTCAAACATGTGGACACCACCGAAGCGGCCGCAGGCGACATCATCGGCCTGGCCGGCATTGCCGACATCATGATTGCCGAGACCATTGCCGACGCCGAGAATCCGGTGGCGATCAAGACCATCGCCATCGACGAACCGACCGTGTCGATGATCTTCGGCATCAACACCTCGCCGCTGGCGGGTCGTGACGGTCAGTACGTCACGTCGCGGCAGTTGAAAGACCGTCTGGACCGCGAGCTCATCGGCAACGTCTCCATTCGCGTGGAGCCCACCGACTCACCCGAGCAGATGAAGGTGTTTGGCCGTGGCGAGCTGCAATTGTCGATTCTCATCGAAATGATGCGGCGCGAAGGATTCGAGATGCAGGTCTCGCGTCCCGAGATCGTGACCAAGGCTGTGGACGGCGTCCGCATGGAGCCGGTCGAAGATCTGGTGATCGACGTGGCCGAGGAATATCAGGGCGTGGTCATCGCCCAGTGCGGCATCCGTCGCGGCACCATGACGAAGATGGTCAATCACGGCAGCGGCCGTGTGCGCCTCGAATTCGCCATTCCGGCTCGGGGCCTTATCGGATTCCGCTCTCAGTTCCTCACAGAGACGCGCGGCACCGGCATGATGAACCACATCTTCTCGGGCTGGGCGCCCTGGTCGGGCCCCATTGCGTCGCGTCCCACCGGCGCCCTCCTGTCCGACCGCGCGGGCGTGGTCACGGCCTACGCCATCGCCAACATGCAGGACCGCGGCGAGATGTTCGTTTCGCCGGGTGTGGTCGTCTACGAGGGCATGATCGTCGGCGAGAACTCGCGCAACAACGACCTCGACGTCAACATCGTGCGCGAGAAGAAGATGTCGAATATGCGGGCCTCGGGCGCCGATGAAGCCATCCGCCTCATTCCGCCCAAGGTGCACAGCCTGGAGCAGGCAATTGAGTTCATTAATGACGATGAGCTGGTGGAAGTGACGCCGCACAACCTGCGCATGCGCAAGCGCGTGCTGGCTGCGAACATGCGGCCGCGCAAGGAGTGACCGATTCCATGGCTCTGGCGTCAGGCACGCGACTGGGTCCGAACGAGATTCTTTCCGCTCTAGGCGCCGGCGGCATGGGCGAGGTGTGGAAGGCGCGAGACACGCGCCTCAATCGGCTGGTCGCGATCAAGGCGAGTCACACCTCTTTCAGTGAGCGCTTTGAACGTGAGGCTCGAGCCATCGCGGCAATTAACCATCCTCATGTTTGTTCGCTTTACGACGTCGGCCCCGACTACCTCGTCATGGAGTACGTCGAGGGCGAGCCGCTGCACGGACCGGACCGCTCGCTCAGGCGCTCGCACTGGCCGACCAGATCCTGGACGCGCTGGACGCCGCGCACCACAAAGGCATCGTCCACCGCGACTTGAAGCCCGGCAACATCCTGCTCATCAAGAGCGGCGTGAAGGTGCTCGATTTCGGTCTCGCGAAGATCCAGCATGATCCTGCAGTCGACAGCCTCAGCCAGGAGGCGACTCAATCCGTTTTCCTGACCGAGGAAGGATCCATCGTCGGCACGCTCCCGTACATGTCGTCGGAACAGGTCGAGGGCCGCGACGCCGACACGCGCAGCGACATCTGCGCCTTCGGCGTCGTGCTCTACGAGTTGATCGCAGGCACCCGGCTTTTCGCCGGGCCAACACAGGCGAACCTTGTCGCGTCGATCCTCAGAGAAGAGCCGCGACCTTTATCCGAGATACAGCCGCGAACCCCGCGCGGCCTTGCGGAAGTGGTGCGAATCTGCCTCGAAAGAATCCTGAGAAACGTTGGCAATCTGCGCGCGACGTCAGGCACGCCCTGAAGTGGGTGGAAGCCGCGCCTCTGCCGTCGAGCCCCCCGCGATCGGTTCGCGTGTGGCAAGGGTTGGCCGTGGCGATGGCTGCGATCGCGCTGGGCATTGGGGCCTGGGTGTTTCGGCCAACGGCGCCAGGCTCTCCCAGCCGGTTCGAGACGTCGATCCCGCAGGATGTGACGCCGTTTGATGACGTGTCGGTCTCCCCGGACGGCCGCACGCTGGTGTTCACCGGACACGATGGCATGGGGTTCCGGAATTTCGATTCGCAGGAATGGCGGCGCCTGCCGGGCACTGAGGGCGCCTCGACTCCATTCTGGTCTCCAGATAGCCGGTACGTCGGCTTCACCGTCGACAAAATGCTCAAGAGAGTTGATACGACGGGCGGTCCACCGGAAACGCTGGCCACCGTGCCCGACAGCGCGGCCCGCTCAGGAAGCTGGAATGGTCGAGGCGACATCGTGCTGGGGAGTTGGGGCGGCGGATCGGGCGGTCCGCTCTGGCGAGTGTCGGTAGGTGGCTCGGCCACGGCGGTGACCCAGGTCGACGTATCGCAGGGAGAGTTCGTGCACACGTGGCCGACGTTCCTCCCCGACGGCACACACTTTCTGTATTTCCGATCCGGACCGCCGGAGATCGAGGGCATGTACGTGGGGTCTCTCGAGGCCGACGCCGGAAACCAGTCGCGTCAGCGGATATTGGCCACCGGTATGCCGGCTGTCTTTGCGAATGGCCACATATTCTTTTTGCGCGCGGGCACGCTGATGGCACAACCGTTCGACCTTCGCCGCCTGGAGCTCCAGGGCGTGGCAGTGCCCGTCGCTCACGACGTCCAGATCACGTGGTACTCCACCGGAATGTTTTCAGTGTCCGACGAAGGCGTCTTTGTCTATCGGGCCGCATCGGCGCCTGGCACCTCCCAGCTCACCTGGGTTGACAGGCAGGGGAAGACGGTCGGTACGATCGGACCGCCAGGGACTGACAGGCGGGTTGTGTTGTTGCCGGATGGCAAGCGCGCAGTCGCGAAAGATGCTCCGTACAGCATGGCCGGGCGACCTCTGGATGGTGGACCTTGCCAGCGGCCGGGGCACCCGTTTTACTTTCAGCAGGAACGTGTTCTCGTCCGCTGTGTGGTCTCCAGACGGCGCCCGCATTGCCTACTCGGCAGGCCGCCTCGGCGACACGATCTACGAGAAAGCCGCCTCCGGACAGAGCGACGAACAGGTGCTGTTGAAGGAACCGGGGTTGCGGCATTTTCCGACCAGCTGGTCGCGCGACGGTTTCCTGCTTTATCACACCGAAAACGCTCCGAATACGGGATATGACCTGTGGGCACTGTCCCTCCGCGACGGCAAGCCCCACCTGTTGCTTGGCGAGACCTTCAATGAGTGGGCCGGCGTCTTTTCACCCGACATGCGTTGGGTGGCGTACGTATCCCTCGAGACTGGGCCTTCGGCCCACGTCTATGTCCGCCCGTTCCGGGTGTCGGGACAGACAGGCCAGCCTTCACTCGGCGAGGGTAAGTGGCAGGTCTCGAAGGACTACGGCAACTGGCCGGAGTGGCGCGTCGGCAGTGAGATCGTCTTCAACACGGCTCCAGATGGAACCGCAACTTTTGCCGCGCCCGTTAACACAACCGGCACCGCCTTCGAGAGTGGCGTCCCGCAGCGGCTGCCCTTTCCTGCGAGCACGGGCGTGACCATTACTCCGCAGTCCACTCTCGACGGCCAGCGCTTCCTGGTCGACGTGACTAAGGACCAGCGAAAGTCCCGAACGTCCATCAACGTCGTGCTGAACTGGCCGGTACGGCTGAAGCGGTGACCTGACGTGTGCCCTGCCGCCCTTCAGTCCGACCCGTCGCCGCGCGTGACGTCCACGTACCGGTACTCCTGGTCGCGGCTGACATGGACCTGCCAGGGCCGGCAGCACACTTCGCAGTCCTGCACCATCGTGCCCATCACGTCAGGCTCCAGATAGATCTCGACCTGCTCGCCGCAATAGGGACACGTCACCGTGAACTCCGTCACGTCGTCACCACCAAACATCCTCATCAGGCACGGCCCTCGGCCAGCGCCAGGCAGGCCCAACCGGCCAGGGCGACACCGACGAAGCCGGCCACAGCGCCCAACCGGATGAACAGACGATCCACTGAGCGATTCTACGTCGCGTTGAGGGTGATTGGCCGGGCGTATGCCTATGCCGGTCGCCGCGATCGCTGGAGATACGCCAGCGCGCAGCGGGCGCCATCGATGGCGGCGCTCATGATGCCGCCGGCCTGGCCGGCACCTTCGCCCATCGGATACACATTGGCGAAACCATCGGCCAGAGCCGTCTCGCGATCGCGGGGCATCCGGACAGGTCCAGAGCTGCGAGACTCAAGGCCGACGAGCAGGCCCGCCGCGGATCGGAACCCCGGAATGTGGTGTTCGTACTCCAACAGCGCGCGCATGATCGCCTTGCGCGCCAGCGGTGGCAACAGCGAGTCAATGCGACCAGGCACGGTGCCGAGGGTATAACTGGAGTGTCTGGGCTTGGGCGTAGACCTGCCCGCCAGAAAGTCGTCGGCGCCTTGTGCCGGCGCGGTGTAGTCGGCGCCACCGGCTTCAAAGAAACGCCGCTCCAGTTCCTCCTGGAAGGCCACGCCGGCAAACGGTCCGGCACCGTACTCGGCTGGCCCGAACGTGGTGACAAGGGCCGCATTGGCCCACGGCGACGAGTGACTGGAATTGCTCATGCCGTTGGTGCACAACAGTCCCGGGGTGTTGATGCTGCCGACGATAGTTCCACCCGGGCACATGCAGAAGGAATAGCTGGCCGGTATTTTTCCCTCGGCCTTGCAGATCAGGCTGTAGGACGCCGGGCCCAACCGCGCGGCGTCGGGTCCGTCGCCATACCGGCCGCGCGTGATCAACTCCTGAGGATGTTCGATGCGCACGCCGAGTTGAAACGGCTTGGCCGCCACCTGGAGTCCCTGCTCGTGGAGCAGGCGCACGGTGTCGCGGGCGCTGTGACCGAGCGCCAGCCACAAGGCGTCGCAAGGCATTTCTCCCTGGGAGGTCCGGACAGCGCGCACCCGCCTTACCGACGCCCCGTCGTCTGTATTACATGAATCCATGACCAGCCCGTCGAGCCGCGTGTTCCAGTGAAACCGCACACCCCGTGCCTCCATCCGGCCGCGCAGCACCGGCAGGATTTTGTGGAGCCGATCGGTGCCGATGTGGGCTCGCGAATCAAACAGGATGTCGGGCGGAGCGCCACAGGCCACCAACTCCTCAAGGCACGGCACCTCGAGCGGGTCGTCCACGCGGGTGTAGAGCTTGCCATCAGAGTACGTGCCGGCGCCGCCCTCGCCGAACAGCAGGTTGGACTCCGGATTGGGGGTTCGCGTACGGTGGAAGCGCACCACGTCCCTGCCCCGCTCCTTGAGTTCCGCGCCCCGGTCAATCACATCCACGGCCACGCCGTTCAAGCTCAGCACCAGGGCGGCGTAGAGGCCTGCCGGGCCGGAGCCCACCACCACGACGCGCCCGGTGCCCCTGGTCGGATTGGCCACCAGGAAACTCCCCGGCTGCGGCGCCTCGACAATTTTTCCTGAGCGCACTGCGGCATCAAAGCGGACTCCCGAATAGTCCGCATCCACCACCAGGTCAACGTGCACGATAAAGCGCAGCCGGCGGCTCTTACCGCGAACACGGGCGTCGACCGAGCGGCGCGCGATGCGGCAGCCCCGGACGCGCTCCAGGTCGACACCGGCAGCGGTCGCGGCCCGTTCACGCAACACGCGCTCGGGCTCGTTCACACCCATGTCGAGGTTCAGAATGCGCCAGGTGCGCGCGGGAGGGATCATGAATCGGCGGACGTTCGTGACGTCGATCAACGAATCATGTGCACGCCGTCCTGACCACCGAAATCCGCATGGGTCAGGAAATGGGAACCGGTCTGCAGCAGCACCTTGACCGCGCGTGCACACGACACCAGACCTGATTCGTGTGACACCTCAATTAAGAATCGTGGCATGTGTGCAGTCTGCTACGTGGCGGGCCGGAATTCAAGAAGACCCTTCCTTCCTGGCCCACATCGCCTCCGCGTCCGTCATCGTGAAGGAATATCATCGAGGTGCCCGGAAGTTACAGGGCTAGTCGAGATGAGTGAACCCAGGAACAAGCGGCGAGAGACACAACTCACACTGATCGCCGTGGCCGTCGGGCTCCCGATCGTGGCGGGCGTGGCGCTCGTGTCCTTCCTCATCAATATCAACAACAAGTCACTTCACTCCGACCCACAAGCCGTGGCGTCCGTGATCCACTCGATGCCGCTCCCCAAATGGGCCGCGGCAGTGAAGCAGGCACAGCAGGTCGTTCGTGCGAATGTCGCGGAGCAGAACCTGCCGGGGCTCTCGGTGGCCGTCGGCGTCGCGGGCGACATTGTGTGGGCAGAAGGTTTTGGCTGGGCACATCTCGAGAGCAAGACCCCCGTAGCTCCAGGCATGCGCTTCCGGATCGGACACGTCTCCAAGGCGCTCACCTCCGCCGGAGTCGGCCTGTTACGGCAGCAGGGTCGGCTGCATCTCGACGACGAGATTCAGACGTATGTGCCCTCGTACCCGCGGAAGCCGTGGCCGGTCACGCTGCGGCAATTGATGGGACATGTGGCCGGCGTCAGGCACTACAGAGATGACGAATGGGGTGACAAGCCCAGCGCACCCTGCGAGCGGGCGTCCGACGGGGTAAAGAGTTTCGCGAATGATCCGCTGCTGTTCGAGCCAGAGACGCAGTATCGCTATTCCACCTACGGCTGGGTCATCGTGAGCGCGGCCGTCGAGTCCGCGGCGAACGAGCCGTTCTTCACCTTCATGCGCAGGCAGGTTTTCGAACCCCTGGGCATGGTCGATACGGAGGCCGACTCAGCCACACATCCCCCGTCCAATCGCGTGACGTCCTACTATCGGGGAAACTTCGGCACTGAGCTCACTACGAGCGTGGACTACACCTGTTTCGCAGGCGCCGGCGCATTCCTCTCCACGCCCTCCGACCTCGTGCGGTTCGGAACCGCGATGATCACAGGCACGTTCCTGCATCCCTTTACCGTGAGCATGCTTCAGTCACGACAACAACTCGCCACCGGCGAAGAGACCGAATACGGCCTTGGCTGGATGCTCGACACCGTTGAACTGGGGGGGAAACGTACACAGATGACGGGCCACGCGAGCCGGACGATCGAGGGTGCCTCCACCTCGTTCCTGATCTTTCCCGAACGCGGACTCGTCGTCGCTGTGATGTCGAACATTTCGTTCGCGGATGCGAGATTGATCGCGTTGGCTGTAGCGCAGATTTTTGGGGCAGGTCCGCTGTAGGATACGGCGGATTATTTCACCGACGGCGCGAACTTCTACAACGTGCTTTGATAATTAAGGGCCGACCCGATAATGCTGCCATCTGTGGCCCACGTCGCCGCGCGAAAGTCCGTAAAGTAGTCTAGCGTGAACTTCTGGACCTGGCCAGTCCGAAGGTCGAGTACGCCCGCATACCAATATCAGGAATCTGCGGTCGCGACCGGCAGCAACAGGCGGCCGTTTCGGAATCTGACCGGCGCGCCCAGCTCGTACGTCCAGTCGGCACGGTCCGGGGTCACCGTGACTGCGACCCTGGCCGGGGGCTGCCCGACTTGTGCCGACAGCACGGCAGCGAGACAGGCCACGGCCAGTACCGTGAAGGGAAGACGATGGGATGAAACGCGTTGGCGCATGAACGGCCTCCAAGGGCGGCAAGGGTGGTTGCGGGTCACGTTTAGGCGACGCGCAGGAGTTCCACGTCGAAGACCAGCGTGGCGTTGGGCGGGATGACACTGCCTGCACCGCGCGCGCCGTACGCGAACTCGGGCGGAAGCACCAGTCGGCGCTGCCCGCCGACCTTCATCCCCTGCACGCCCTGGTCCCAGCCGCGGATCACCTAGCCAGCGCCAACGCGAAATGAAAACGGTCCGCGGCCCACGGATGAATCGAACTGGGCACCCTTGTGCTCAGGTGCGTCCTCCACGTACAGCCAGCCCGTGTAGTGCACCGTTGCGGTCTGCCCTGACGTGACCATCGCCCCTGTGCCATCCAGAAGACCAATCTGCGAATACTCCATTGTTTCCATCCTAAAGCCGTTCACTTTCTGACGAACGTGGCCCTCATGAACACCCATGCGTCCGGATCGAGCTCAACGTTGAGGGGCTCGACGTCGCTCGGCAGAGAGAACGTCTGAGCCTTCTGCGAGAGTTGCACCGTGTGCGACGTGCGGCTGGTCTGGGGCGGCATCGGCGCGCCGCCAGCCCGGCCCGCAGCGGCCGCCGACACGCGTATCTCGATCGGCATCCGATAGAGCCCGGCCGGCTGCGTCTGCTCCAGGGTGACCTGCACCTGCTTCGTCGGCGCGTCGTACGTCCACGTGCCTGCCACTTGAAAGGCGCCACCGCGATTCAGGAACTGCGTGAACAGCCACGCCAGGTCCCGGCCGTCAGCGGGACACCGATCACCGGCCGCCCGGCACGCGTCCTCCATCGTCCTCCGGAAGTCCGCGGTCGTCGCCGTTCCGTCGCGGTACCTCGCGTAGTACGCGCGAATCCCCTCCCAGAAGGTCTGAGTGCCGACGATGCCGCGGATGTTGTGGAGGACTTGCGCGCCACCCTGATAGACCTGCGCGCCGTTGGCAATGACGCGGCTGATATCCGCGAGGTTGTCGTGAATAATCGTGGAGCCCGGATTGGTAATCGCGTAGTTCAGCGCGGTGGCTTTGGCGCGGCGCACACCCTCGAGGAACGCGTCGTGACCGTCCTCGAATTCCTGATACAGCAACGCGAAGTACGTGGCAAACCCTTCGCTCAACCACACATCGTCCCAGTCGGACTCGGTGACGGCATCGCCCCAGTATTGATGCGCCATCTCGTGCGCGATGAGTTGACGGCCGGCTCCGGTCGCGCCGTAGCCGTAGAAGATGCTGGAAGCGAGTTCCATGCCCCCGCCCACACCGTTGGCCTGCACTTGGGCGAGCTTCTCATACGGGTAGGGCCCGATACGATCGGTGAAGAACTCGAGCACTGGCTGCGTGTGTTCCGCGAACGGCCAGAGTCCGGCGTCACGCTCCTGCGGAAACACCCACGACGAGAGCGCGATTCCGCGAAAACTGCCGAAGTGGCTCACAGAAAACGGTGCGACCGCCAGCGACATCAGCCACGTGCTGATGGGAACGCCTTCTTTCCAGACCGTGCGCCTCAGATCGCCGGGCAGGTCGGTCTCCTCGATGAGCAGGCCGTTTGACACAACCTGGTACTTGACGGGCGCGGTCACCGACGTCGTATGCGTCGCCTTCATGGACGGATGGTCGAAGACCGCGCGGAAGTTGCGCGCCTTGTTCGGCCAGGGATTGCTGACCCAGCCGCGGTCACCGTGCCGGTTGTTGGCGATGAGGATACCGGTGGCGGGAACGCCATTGAAGGCGACCGTGAACGAAAACGTCTCGCCTGCGGAGAAGCCCCGCGGCATCGTCACACGCAGCCGATCGCTTTCGTGCTGCCATGTGAGCGATTGCCCTGCGGCGGTCACCGACGTCACTGTCATACCCTTGCCGCCGGTCGGGGCCGCGGCTGCGCCGCCTCGACCACCTCCTCCAGGCTCCGCGCAGGGATCGGCGAATCCGTTCGCCATCTGCGCCGAGCGCGGCTGTGCGCTGAACTTGCACAGGTCGAGCTCGACGGTTTTCACGCCTGGCTGGATGAACGTCAGGTCCACGCCCTGCTTCACCACGAGTGCGTTGCTCTGGTCGCTGAGGGTGTAGTCGAAGGTGTAGTTCGTGACTTTGATGCCGGGCTGGCGCGGATACGTGTCGGCGCTGGTCGCCACGGACGCGGTCAGGAGCCCGGCCATCAGTACGACGGCGGCAGTTGTCTGGGTCACGTCCTTTTTCATGAGTGCTCTCACCGGAGCAGATTGTAGAACGGTATTCACCGATGGCGGAGACCGCGACGCGCCAGCCCCCGTCGTGCTGGTCTGGACACACATGACCTGTCATGACTAGAATATGGTTATGAAAACGGTGGGTATTGCGGATCTCAAGGCGCACCTGAGCGAACATCTCAGAGCGGTTCGCAGGGGGCGAACTCTGACCGTACTCGACCGGGACTCACCGATTGCGCGACTGGTTCCAGTGGATGCCGGTCCGCTTGAGATACGCCGGGCGTCTCGGCGAGCGGCGGATCTCCCACTGCCAGGTCCGACGACTCCCGCCACCAACAGCCTCGCGCTGCTCCTTGAAGATCGGGCGCGGCGGTGACTCTGTACGTCGATACCTCCGCGTTGCTGCGGGTGGTACTCGGCGAACCCGATGCCCTGGCGGACATCCGGCACGCCGACCAGTTGGTCTCAAGCGAATTGCTCGCGGTCGAAAGTCGTCGCACCATTGATCGCCTGCATCGCCTCGGGGCACTGTCGCCGGAGGTCGCGGCCGAGCGCTTGGAAGCCGTCGGCGACTGGCTGGAAGCGATCGATCTCGTCCTGCTACGAGCGCCGATTCTGGCGCGCGCAGGTGAGCCCTTGCCCTCACCACTCGGCACGCTCGACGCCCTCCATCTGGCGACAGCCCTGGTCTGGCGTGACCGCCTGGAGCGTCCGGTCGTCCTCGCCACCCACGATGCCGCGCTCGGGCTCGCTGCGCGAGCTTTTGGCCTGCCCGTGATCGGCCTCTAGCCTCTAGCACCTCGGCGGGATGGCCGGCATCACATCGAGGCCGGCCATCCCGGGCACTCTCACTTCATGCGTTCGTAGGTGGCGAACGTCACGGTATCCGGCTTACCGTCGGCGCCGTAGTTCATATAGATGATGCCGATCGTGTTGCCATCGGGCGACAGGACATTCGTCAACTGTTGCCTGATGCGCCCATCGCGACGATAGGTGATCTCGGCGGTGCGTTCGCCCACCATACGGACAGCGGCGGTCTCTGCGCTCCGCGAGCCGTTCATCGGCGTTTCCTTGTTGTCGAACATCGTCGTGTAACCCCACTGCGGGGTCAGCGAGCCGTCGGGCTGCAGTTGATTGATCGTGACCTTCATGCCGGTGCCTTCGTGGGGTTCGTAGGTCATGACGTTCGTGGACGGCCGTGTCGGGTCCGTGGCCTTGATCAGCCACTTGCCGAAACGCGGATTTGCGGCGGGCGCCGCAGCTTGCTGGGCAGCAAGAACGGTGGACAACATCGAGAACAGCACACACACGAGCGAGAGTCTGCGCATAACGGCCTCCAGAGGGTTCAGGGTGCCTGACTATAGATCAGGATTTGACTGCCCCGCACGGTCGCAGAGCTCAGCGGAATGCCCGTGGAATCGTCACGGCTAGCGGTGCCTGGGCACCGACACGGGCACAGGCTTGTCGATGGCCGGCCGCTCGCTGGTCTCGGCCAGCGCCCAGAGTGTGGCAAACACGGTGCGGGCGACCGTTTCCATCTTCTTCGGATCGAGGAACCGCGCATCGTCTGACGGTTGGTGATAGCGCCGGTGCAGCCCGGTGTTCCAGCCGATCGTCAGAATCCCGCGTTCGAGGAACGGACCTGCGTCGGTCCGCGGATAGAAGAACTCGCTATCCCAGCGATCGTCCGCGCGATTGAGCGTCATGTTGAGATAGCCGCGGTTCACCTGGTCGATCAGCGCATTGACCTTGTCGCTCAACACGCCGGGGCCAATCAGATACACCTCGTTGGGTCCAGGCACGCCCGGTGAGTTCTCGTCAGCGGATCCGGCAGCGCGCGTGGCGCCGATCATGTCGATGTTGATGTGCGCCACCACCGATGACAGCGGCACCGGCGGGTTCGCCACAAAGTGCCGCGACCCCCACAGCCCCACCTCTTCCCCGCTGTCCCACACGAAGACCATCGACCGCTTCGACCGCTCGCTCTTCATCATCTGCTCGACGATGGACAACATCCCGGCGCTGCCGGAGGCGTTGTCATCGGCCGAGTTGTAGATGTCATCCCCCTCCACCGCGCGTGTGCTCACGGCGCCGTCCAGGTGGGCCATCACGGTGATGTGTTCGTTGCGGAGCGCCGGATCCCGGCCTTCAATTTTCGCGACGACGTTGTAGGGGCGATGCGGCACAGTGGACGCGCGGATATCGAACGTGACTGACTTGTTGAGCGTGAACGAGGCTGGATAGTCTTCAGCGTCACCGCGGGCGACGATTTCGTTCGTTGTGAAGCGTTCGCCCGCCATCAAAGCGTCCGTGCCCATGGGAGAAAGGAGCGCTGACGTCACCTGGGCCGCGGCATAGGCCGACGGCACCCAAGGGTCGAGTTCCCGTCGTACCAGATTCTGCCGCTGCAACTGCTGCCACCACCCGGGCTGGTTGCTGGTCTGCGGAATCATCAGCACCGCCGCAGCGCCGCGACGCACGGCTTCGGTCACCACGTTGCTGGCGCCCACGGTGACCCGGCCGAACTGCTGAATCACCACACCCTTCGGCATGGCGCGCGGCCCGTGGGTCAGCACCACCTTGCCGCGCACATCCACGCCGGCGTACGGATCGATGCCCTTGTCTGGAATCACCCATCCGTGGCCGACGTAGACCACGGGCCAGGTGCCGGTCAGCGGCTGGCCCGAGAACGAGCGCAGGACGAAGTCGGCATCAAGCGCAAACCGCTTGCCGCCAATCTCGATATGCGACGCGGCCGAATCCACGCGCGATTCGATCATGGTGTACGTCTGGAGATAGGTGCCGTTGTCGCCGGCCGGTGTCACACCGGCGGCCTTCAGGCGATTGACGATGAAGGCGGCGGCGCGGTCAAACCCCGGTGACGGCGTGGCCCGGCCGCGCAGTTCGTCGGAGGCGAGGAACGCCAGGTCACGCGCGAGTTGATCTGCCGTCATGCCGTCGGCGGCATTGCGCACGGTGGGTGGGAGTGCAGCGGAACCGGCGACCTGGGCGGCGACCACGACGAGAGCAAGGAGTGTGCGCAGAGACATGCCGCATGATACTCGGACATCGGGTGGCGCCGATTTTGGCGCTGCTGGCCGTCGCTAGCGCCCTCGCCAGTTCACGAAGACGGCGAGCGGCTGGTCGGCGACGACCTCCTCGCGTACGACGGCGACAATGCGCCCGTCGCGCGCCACGTCGTCGTCCAGTCACCCGGGCACGTTGAAGAGCACGCGCGGCGGGCCGGGCACGCCGGCCGCGTCGATCGGCGCCGCCATCAGCTTCTGGTCGCGCGTGATGAAGTACAGCTCACGGCCGTCGCGGCGCCATCGGGCCATTCTCCCGCCCGCAGTGGAGACCTGGGTCTTCGCGCCGGTCGTTGGGAAAGGGGCGACGTACACCTGGA
>SHUF01000051.1 GCA_009694745.1 Acidobacteriota bacterium | reverse complement strand
CCGTGACCGTCACTTCTTCCACCGCGTCCATGCGGGGCGTGACCATTGAGAAGAAACCGTCACCCGACTGCAACGCGTTGCCCGTGCCCACGCCGTCGATCGTGATGTTGATCGTGTTGTTCGGCAGGCCGTTGATGATCGCGTTGCGCAGGTTGCTGCCGACCGCAGACACGCCAGGGAGCATGGCCAGGGAGTACAACGCGTTGCGCGAGGCCAGCGGTAACTGGCTCAACTGCTCGCTGAGCAGTGTGGACGAGACCGTGGGCGACTGCGTCTGCACCATTTCGGTGCCGCCCTTGACTTCAACCGTCTCCGTCAGCGCGCCGATTTCCAACTTGGCGGTGATGGAGGCAGGCGTCGAAGCAATCAGACGGACCTCGTTGGCGATGAACGTCTTGAAGCCAGACAGGGAAACCGTCACCGTGTAGGTGCCGGCATTCAGGCCGGGAATCGAGAACTGGCCCGTCGCGTTGCTGACCGCCTCGATGACGACGCCCGTGGCATTATTTTTCACAACGACGGTGGCACCGGGAATGGCGCCGCCGTCCGCATCCAGGACCACGCCCGAGAGGGCCGAGGCCGAGGTGGCCTGCGCGAATGCAGGCGTGCTGGTCACAACCAGCAGCAGGGCGAGCATGACGAAACGAACACAACTGACGTAACGGTCTTTCATAGACTTCATCCTCCAAGCCGGGCCCAATCGTGCGCTTCACACAGATGATCGCTTGCAAACAGACCCGAACTCCTCAACAGTAGGGCTGGATCGTCGCCGAAGTCAACGGAGCGTAAAGGGCCCACTTTCCGTATACCGTGCCATGCTTCTGCAGGACCTGCGCTACGCGCTCCGAACCCTCGTGACCCAAAAGGCCTTCGCCGTCGTCGTGGTGGTGTGTCTTGGCCTCGGGATTGGGGTGAACGCCACAATTTTTTCCGGGGCCGACGGGGTGCTCATCCAGCCGTTCCCCTATGCCGAACCGCACCGCCTGGTGGTGATGAACGCCACGAACCGGGAGGCCGATGTCGATTGGGCCGGGTTTTCGTATCTCGACCTTCGCGATTGGCGGGCGCAAAGCACTCGGCTTTCTTCGATAGCGACCACTTCCGGACGAAGTCTGACGCTGTCTGACGGCGGCGACCCGGTGCGCTACCGAGGCGTGGCTGTGTCCTGGGACCTCTTTCCGATGTTGGGCATTACCCCCATGGCCGGCCGTGTGTTTGGGCCTGCCGACGATGCCGTGGGCGCGCCCGATGTGGTGCTGTTGAGCGAAGAGGTATGGAGGCTGAGGTACCAGAATGACCCCGCCGCGATCGGCCGACGGGTGCTCATCAACAGCAAGCCCCGCGAAATTATCGGGGTGATGCCAAAGGGCTTCAAGTTTCCCGAGATCGCACAGCTGTGGGTACCTGCGACGCCGCTGGTCCATGCACAGCCGCGGGATAACCGCAGTCAGCAAGTCTTTGCGCGGCTTGCCGACGGCGCGCCGGTGGAACAGGCCGACGAAGAAGCTCGTGCGATCGCCGCGCGGCTCGCCGCAGCGTTTCCCGCCACGCACAAAGGATGGAGTGCCTGGGTGCACGACTTGCGCGACGAGCTGATTCCCACGGATGTGTCGCTGGTGATCTGGCTGATGATGGGCGCCGCGACGCTGGTGCTGATCATCGCGTGTTCGAATGTCGCGAATCTGCTGCTGGCGCGCGCGACGGTGCAGCGCCGCGAAATTTCAGTGCGCGCGGCGCTGGGCGCAGGGCGCGCGCGAATCATCCGCCAGCTGCTCACCGAGAGCGTGGTGTTCGGCGTGATCAGCGTGCCGCTCGGCCTCGCGCTGGCCTATGCGGGCACGCAGTTGCTGACCGCCGCGATGCCGCCTGATGAGATCCCGTACTACATCCAGTGGCGTATCGACTGGCGCTCGGTCTCCTACGCGGTGGTCGTTGCCGTGGTGACGGCCGTCGTGTTTGGTCTGGTGCCGGCGTTTCAGGCCACCGGCGGCACCCTGCACGACGAGTTGAAAGAGGGCACTCGCGGCAACAGCGGCACCCGCTCTCTCGCCCGCAACGCGCTGGTGGTGGCGCAGGTGGCGCTGGCGATCGTCTCGCTGGTCGGCGCTGCGCTGTTTGTGCGGACGTTCGTCAATCTCGACGACTATGAGGTGGGGTTCGACCCCGCACCGCTCATGACGTTCAGGACCTACCTGCCTGCGGACGTGTATTCGGGCCCCGATGCCGTGACCAACAGGGTGCGCGATTTGGTGGAGCGGCTCGAAGGCCTCCCCGGCGTGGAAGCGGTGTTTGCGTCGGGCATGGTCCCCCTCGCTGGTGGCGGCGGGGGGGCTCGCTGCACATAGACGGTGTGCCGTTTGAAAGCGGCCGCGAGCCCTATACGGACCTGCATGGCGTGACTCCGGGTTTTCTCAAGACGCTCGGACTGTCAGTGGCAGACGGCGAAGACTTCACGGCGGCGCAGGGGTGGTCGCGTACGCCGGTAGCGCTCGTCAATCGCACGCTCGTCAATCGGTACTTCGCCGCGAGCAGTCCGATTGGGCGACGCGTACGCGTGACCGGGTCGGGGAACACCGACGAGTGGCTCACGATCATCGGCGTCATTGAGGACATCAAACACGACGAGATCGATCCCGACGACGAGACCTACCCCGCGATTTATGTACCGTACCCGTATCAGGAATCGCTCGGGACGGGCCTGACGATCAGGGTGGCTGGAGAGCCGAGCGCCGTGATGCCGGCCGTCAGAGCCCAGGTGCGGGCGGCCGACGTCGACCTGCCGGTCTACAGCGTGTTGACGATGGAGGCCCGGCGGCGGCTGAGCTTCTGGCAATTTGCCATCTTCGGGTGGGTGTTTTCGATCATCGGCGTGATCGCGCTGTTGCTGTCGGCCGTCGGTGTCTACGGCGTGTTGTCGTACTCGGTGTCACAGCGCATGCGGGAAATCGGCGTGCGCGTGGCGCTGGGCGCCAGTGCCGCAAGCGTGCAGACGATGATCGTTCGCCAGGGGTTGATCCTCGCCGGCGTCGGGGTGGTGCTGGGACTGGCGGCGTCGGCCGCGCTCACGCAGAACGCCGTGTCCTTGCTCTACAACGTGGCGCCCACCGATCCGCTCAGCTACACCGTCGTCGCCGTGTTCTTGCTGGTGGTCGCCGGCCTGGCAAGCTGGGTGCCCGCCCGCCGTGCGATGCGGGTGGACCCGATCGAAGCGTTGCGAGGCGAATGATTTCGGAAATGAGCTCATTTTTTGTCTGCGAGCTCATTTGCCCCATTGCCGCATGTATGCCTTCATCCGTAATTTCCGCAGGGTATTCGCGGAGCTCATGTAACGAATCTTGCCGAAGATCGGCCGCTCGGGTCCCCACGCTCGATCGTATCGGCCCAGCGTCCAGCAATAGCCGCTGAAGGAATTGGGATTCCGGCCGTCCAGCGCGAAGCGGTTCATGACCTCAATCATGGTGTGCAGCGCCTCTTCCGGCGTCCGCGTCCACTCCAGGATCTTCTTCCCCCACAACATGCGCATGTAGTTGTGGCACGTGCCCGTCGTGCTCAGTTCGCGCTGCGCGGCGTTCCACACCTCATCGTGCGTGGCGGCGGCCGCAAACTCGTCGATCGAATACACAAACGGACGAGGGTCTGCGGTGTGCAAATCCAGCGTGGCGCGTGCCCACGCTGGCAGTGAGCCGTACCGGTCGTAGTCATCCGGCCGAAGGGCGCACATGTTGAAGCCCAGTTCGCGCCAGGTCACGAGCTGGTCGAGAAACCCTTCAGCTGACGCAGACGTGCCCCACCATCCGGTTCGACTTCCACGCCGGCCACTCCCGAGTTTCCTGCTCGTCCACCCCTCAGCCGTCATCACGGCCTCAAACACCTCATGCGAGGAGACGTGGCCGAAGTGCAGGTACGCCGACAACCCGCTCGTCCCCCCATCGTCGGGATCCGAGTTGCGGTCGGCGTAGTGGGCCAGGCGCTGCTCGATAAATCGGCGCAACCTGCCGTGCGCGGCTTTGGCCCCGCCTCGCGTGTTCACGGCCGGCACCGAATGGTCGATCGGCAGCGATGCGATGAGTCGGTCGGGTGCGTCAAGTACATCCAGCGGCACGGTCGGCCAACGGGTGCTGATGTTCGCAGCCGGCGGCGGGCATGGCGAAAGGTCGTGAAAGGCGATCGGACCCGGCCACTGTCCGAGGTGGTCGCGCAGGGTGCCCTGCAGGTACGAACGGAACGAATGTGCGGTGAGGAAGACCTTGCTCGTGCCGCGCATCGGCAACACGCCGTTCGAGTCCACCGATTCCAGTCGCGCGTCGATCGCACGTCCGGCGGCTGCCACCATTCGCGGCAGGAAAAATGACGGGAAGTCGTCGGTCACAACTACGCATGCATCGCCGGCCAGTTGCGCGAGCAGGCCCTTGCCGTCACCGCGAGCCGGATCCACGTATGGCAAATACCTGACGGGGGAGCCCGCGAGGGTCCGGACGTGATCCGCCATGCCGTCGATCACGAAGCGATGGAGCCGGTCGCTGGCCCATGGGTAATCACAGCGAAGCGCTTCGAGGATGACCAGAGGCTTGCCCCATTCCCGGGCTTGCTCCACTGCGTGCTGCAGCGCGAAGTTCGACGACAATCGCCGGTACGCCGTCATCCAGTAGAGGACGTACGCACGATCAGGGCGTGCCGGGAGATCGTTGACTGCTCGGATTCGGGAGGAAGGGGTGGACAAGTTAGGAACTGGGGAACTGGACTAGGAAGTATAAACTATTCCCTTCAGGAGATTCTTCGATGCGACTACTCATCCGTGTGTTTGCGCTGTCCGTGGTTGGCGCGGTGTCGTTCGGCTTGCAGTTCAGCCCGGTGTCTGCGCAGGACAGGCTGGCGAAAATGCCGGGCGTGGACCAGTTCAAGAAGATGCAGCCGTTGATGGGAAGTGCCATGGTCTCTGGCGCTATCACGCCAACCTGGGCGGACGACTCCAAGGCCTTCACCTACACCCACGCCGGCAGTCGCTATCGCTTCGATGTGATGACGATGGCGGCGGTGAATGAAGGGTCGGCGCCGGCAGCCACCGCGGGCGGACGAGGCGGGCGGGCCGGTGGGCCTCCGGTTGGTGGTGGCAGAGGCGGACGCGGCGGTGCGGCGCCGCTGGGCGGGTGTCCCGCAGCGCAGGTGGAGCGCGGCCGGCAGGCCGAGTGTGTGGGATCGCCGAACAGCGCGATGCGGGCGTATCACAAGGATCGGAACATCTGGATCGCCAACGCGGACGGCACCGGCGAAAAGGCGCTCACCACCGACGGCAGCGAAGAGAAGCGCATCAAGTACGGCACGGCGAGCTGGGTGTATGGCGAAGAACTCGGACAGACGTCGGCCATCTGGTGGTCGCCTGATTCCACCAAGGTCGCGTTTTACCGGTTCGACGAGAGCAAGGTGAAGGACTTCTATCTGCAGATGACGCAGACCGATATCCAGAGTTCGCTCGATATCGAGGCGTATCCGAAAGCCGGCGCGCCAAATCCGGTGGCCGACATTTTCATCTACGACACAAAGGCCGGGACGACGACCAAAGTGGATGTGCGTGATGGCCGTCCTTTCACAGACATTCCGGCGGACGGATCGACGTTCGCCAACGACAATGTCGGGCACTACGTCTATCGGATCAACTGGTCGCAGGACGGCAGCGAGCTGCTGATGAACCGCACCAATCGCCGGCAGAACAAGCTGGAGTTTGCCGGATGCGCTCCGGCCTCGGGCGAGTGCCGCGTGATTCTCTCTGAAGAATGGCCCACGGGTTGGGTGGTGAACTCGCCGCCGATTCAGTACCTGAGCGACAACAAGCGGTTCATCTGGACGTCGGAGCGCAACGGCTGGCGCAATCTCTATCTCTACAGCACGGCGGGCAAACTCATCGCGCCGCTGACGCAGCACACGGCCTTTGAAGTGGTGGGCGTGACGAAGGTGGATGAGGCCGCTGGCGTGGTGTATTACACGGCGAGATCAGGTGACAACTGGATGAAGGTGCAGTTGCATCGGGTCGGCCTGGACGGCAAGGGTGATGTGCGCCTCACGGATCCTAAATTCACGCACACCGTGTCTCTCTCGCCCGACAACAAGTTCATGGTGGACGTCATCCAGACGCACAAGGATGCGCCGGCATCGCGGCTGCTCGACGCGTCCGGCAAGGTCCTGAAGGAACTGGCGGCCAGCGACCTGGCGAAGTTCACCGAACTTGCGTTGAGGAAGAGCGAGCAGTTCACGTATCTGGCGGCCGATGGCAAGACGCAGCTCTACGGGATGATCAGCTTCCCGTCAAATTTTGCTCCGTCGAAGAAGTACCCCGCGCTGGCGTCGGTGTATGGCGGTCCCGGATCAGGTGTGACGACCGAGAACTTCTCGGCGCCCAACGCGACGGCCGAGTATGGGTTCCTGATGTTGCAGCTGAGTTCGCGCTCGGCGCCAGGGCAGGGCAAGCGCACGCTGGATGCGGCGTATCTCTCCCTCGGCGTCACTGAAATGGACGACATGGCGCTCGGCGTGAAGGCGTTGTGGAGCCGGCCGTACTTTGACAAGGACCGGGTTGGGATCTTCGGCACGTCGTATGGTGGCTATTCGTCGGCGCTGTCGATACTCAAGCATCCTGATGTCTGGGCGGCCGCGTCCGGGTCGTCGTCGGTCACGTCGTGGTACCACTACGACTCGATCTACACCGAGCGGTACATGTGGATTCCGCAGGAGAACAAGGCCGGGTACGAGGCGGGCAACGCAATGAACCTGGCGACGAACCTCCAGGGCCGGTTGTTGCTCTACTATGGCACCGCGGATAACAACGTGCACCCCAACAACTCCATGCAGCTCATCAAGGCGCTGCAGGCGGCCGGTAAGAACTTCGAAGTGCAGGTGGGCCCCGACGCCGGTCACACGGGCGTCAACAACGGCCGCATGATGGAGTTCTTCATCGAGAACCTCGTCATGCGCCCGGAGCGGTTGAAGGGCGGGTAGGCCGTCTAGCCGCCGGTGACCTTGCGCACGCCGCGCACTTTGAGGACAGCCGGCAGTCGCTTGCGGTGATCGCCCTGCAGCATCAGTGAGTCGTCTTCAACGCTGCCGCCGCAACCGAGCGCGGCCTTGAGGGCCTTGAGCCACTCATCGAGTTCACTGGCTGGGAGGCCGAGCTGCTCGACGACCGTCGCTTCTTTGCCGCCACGTCCGGCGCGTTCCAGGCGAACCACTGCACGGAGTGGTCCAGAGTTCAGAGTCCTGGGTCCAGTGTCCGCTCCAGGAACGCTGGGCGCCGACCGCAAAGCGCTTGAATCCTGAGCCACAACGTCAGGCAACCCCAGCTGTCCGCGAAGCCCCGCGAACGGATTGTTCTTCATACCCTCAGGACCCACCTTCGCGCTGCGCGCTACGGCGGGCAAGCCCTGGACCTTTAGAACTGCGACCAGAGGTACTGGTTCGTGACCTCGTGGTGGAACTGGACTTCCGCCGTCTTGATACGTGAGCCCAGCGCCTTCGGGCAGCGGTCGGCCTGCGCGGCCTTCACGTCGATATAGCGCCCGTGCACTTCTTCGCCCAGCAGTTCCGCCATGAACTTGCTGCCCTTGAAGAGGCGGATGGCATCGTAGATGTTGTCGGGCAGGAACTTCGTGCGCGACCGGCGCGTTTCGACATCCTCATCACCCAGCGGGCCTTCGAGGCCGGTGCGCAGGAGCGCGTAGAGCGCTAGGTACGGATTGGCGTCGGGCGCGATGGACCGCACTTCGACGCGCGCCGACTTCTCGTTGCCGATGGGAATGCGCACCATCGCGCCGCGGTTCACGGCTGATGCCTTGATCTGGTTCGGCGCTTCGTAGTGCGGGTCAAGCCGGCGATAGGCGTTAACGCTGGGGTTGAGCGCCAGGCAAATATCCTGACCGCTCGCCAGGATGCGGTCGATGAAGTTCCAGGCGCCCTTCGAGATCTGGTCCTGCCCCTTCGCGTCGAAGAATGTGTTCTTGCCGTTTTTCGAGATCGAGATGTTCGTGTGCATGCCATTGCCGTTGACGCCGGTCATCGGCTTCGGCAGGAAGCTCGCAGTCAGGTCCATGCGCGCGGCCACCTGCCGGCACAGCAGCTTGTAGAGCAGCACCTGATCGGCGGCGATGTTGACCTCGGTGTAGGAGTAGTTCATCTCAAACTGCGACGGCGCCACTTCCGGATGGTCCTTCTCGTTTTCAAAGCCCATCGCGCGCTGCACTTCAGCGGCGCTGTCGATAAAGAGTCGCAGCGCATCGCCCGGCAGCGAATGGTAATAGCCGCCCGTGCTGATAAGGTCGAACGCGCCGGTTTCGTGGTAGTGCCGTTCGGCGTCGCGCCCCTTGAACAGGAAGCCCTCGATCTCCATGGCCGCGTTGAACACCGACGCGTCCTTGGCGAAGCGCTTCTCGGTGTAGGCCTTGAGCTGCGAGCGCAGGTCCGCCACGTACGGCGTGCCGTCCTTTTCCAGGACATCGGCAAACACCAACGTCTTGCCGGGGCCGAACACATCGGACGGCAGCATGTAAAACGCCGGCCAGTCGATGGAGAGGCGCAGGTCCGACTCGGCCTGCTGCGAGAATCCTCGAATCGAGGATCCGTCAAACGTCAGGTTATCGGCGCTCTTGAGCAGGAACTTCTTGTCGTAGTCGAGGGCGTGCATTCGGCCCTCAAGATCCGAAAAACACACGGTGACGGCCTTGATGCGCTTTTCGTCCGTCAGGTACTTTATCTGCCGTTCGCGCGCCTTGTGGGCGGGCGTGCGCTTGCGCCGGGCCTCTTTGGTGGCCAGGTTCATCTCTTCAAGTTTGTCGTAGGGGATTTCCATGAAATCACGGAGGGCAGTGGGCATGGGAAGGCTCCTTGAAAATTAATGAGTCTGATTATAAGCTAAAACCACACTAAATAAGCACTAAATAAGTCAAATATATTTAACTTTTGATGTCGCCGAACGTACCGTTCGCCGGTAGCAGACGACCAGAGAGCCCGATGTTGCGCAAGGCCATGCGGCTTCCGGACGCGTGATGGAGGACCAGGGAACGCGCCTGACGACAGCCCTGAGCGGCCTCGCACGTATAATCCTCACCACTTGAGCCTCTCCCCCGGCACTCGGCTCGGCGCCTACGAAATCCTCGCGGCCATCGGCGAAGGTGGCATGGGTCAGGTCTTTCGGGCCCGTGACACCAAGCTGGATCGTGATGTCGCGATCAAGATCCTCCCCGAGGCGTTTGCGCACGACGCGGATCGGCTGGCGCGGTTCACTCGCGAAGCGAAGACGCTCGCCTCGCTGAATCATCCGCACATCGCCGTATCTCAGTGGTGCTGAATTGGTTTACTGAGGCCACGCGGCTGGTCGCGGGTGGTCTTCCACGCTGACTAGTGGATCAGGTCGATGTGTGCGCGATGGCCCGACGCCCGGGCGAGCGGAGCATCGCAGGTGACGACAGTGGCGCCGAGGGCCTCCGCAAGGGCGACGTATGCGGCGTCGTATGCGGTGATGTTGTCACCGCAACTGCCACACCCGCGCCAGTCGATCCAGGTGGGCGTGTCGGTGAAGATCAACGTCGACGAGATCCGCAATCGCCTTGGCCGCGCGGCCAGGTGACACCTCGCCTGACCGGACGAGGCGCCGAAGACCCTGAGTCACTTCGACGTCCATCAGGTGGGGCGAGTGCAGCTCGTCCCCGTCGCGAAAGAGTCGCGCCTCGACGCGAGTGCCCAGTGGCGTCTACAGCAGGAATTCCAGCAGGGCAGACGCGTTGGCGACGATCACGCGGACTTGCGCTCCTCTCGGATGACCACCGCAGCCGGCGTCTTCAACTTCACGCGCGTTCGACCGTGGATTCTCGCCAGCATCTCTTCGCGTGTGGGGCGGACGGCGAGACGCTCGAGTTCTGCCAGCAGGTAGTCGGAGAGCGTTTGCCCGGCGTCCGCGGCCCGGCCTTTGAGCGTCCGATGTAGTGCGTCAGGCACATTCCGGATCTGAACCATTCGAGGCATGTGACTAGCATGTGCACATGCTAGTCACATGCCAATCGTTGTAGGCGCACACGAAGGGTGAGCCGCCCCCGGCCGCGTTGAGTCGTCGTCCTTGACAAGGGCGACAGTTATACATATCCTTACATCCGGATTTACGGATTTATATGGCTACCGCCACGCCGCTGCTCGATTCGCTCTCAGCCCTGGCCGACGCCACCCGGTGTCGGATGCTGACGATGCTTGAGGCCCATGAGCTGACCGTGTCAGAACTCTGCACGGTGCTGCAGTTGCCGCAATCCACCGTGAGCCGCCAACTGAAGACCCTGGCCGACGCCGGGTGGCTGGCCTCGCGCCGCGACGGCACCAGCCGCTACTACGCGCTGGCGCTCGACGATGAGTCGCGGTCGCAGGTGTGGCGAATTACGCGCGACGAGGTGGCCGATCGGCCGAGCGCCGCGCAGGATGCACGTCGGCTCGAGCGTGTGCTCAAACTCCGCGCCGCCGCCTCGCAGAAGTTCTTCGCCTCTGCCGCCGGCCAGTGGGACCTTGTCCGCGACGATCTCTTCGGCCGCGACTTCCTCTCATCGTCGCTCTTGAGCCTCCTGGATGACACGTGGGTGGTGGGAGACCTCGGCTGTGGCACCGGCCTGGCTACCGCTGCTCTGGCTCCGCACGTCGGAAAAATCATTGGCGTGGACGCGTCTGAAGAGATGCTGGGTGCGGCCCGGTCCAGACTGGCGGCGCTCAAGAATGTGGAGTGGCGCACAGGGGCGCTCGAGGCGCTGCCGATCAAGGACCGCACACTCGACGCGGCAGTACTCATGCTCGTGCTGCACCACGTGCCGTCACCGGCGGCGGCGTTGACCGAGGCCCTTCGGGTGCTGAAGCCCGGCGGCCGCGTCCTGATCGTGGATATGGCCGCCCACCATCGCGAGGACTACCGCCAGCAGATGGGGCACGTGTGGTTGGGCTTCGGCGACGACCAGATGTGCAGGTTCCTGACGCAGGCGGGTTTTGAGAAGACAGGCGTGGCAACGTTGCCAGAAGACCCCGGCGCGCGGGGGCCCGGGTTGTTTGTGGCCACAGGCCGACGCCGGACGACAGGAAGATCGGGAGACGCCGAATCACAATGAGGCGCAGAGACGCAGAGTTAAGGGTCTTCGAAAGGCCTGGACCTCGGTGTCTCCGTGCCTCCTCTGATCCGTCGTGATCGAAGTGTTTATTGACTAACAAGGAGAGAGTGATGACGACCGAAACGATGACTGCACATGCGTTTGACCTGGCCAAGGCCGCCGGACGAGCGCCGTTCAAGGTGGCTGACCTCGGCCTGGCCGAGTGGGGCCGCAAAGAGATTCGCCTGGCCGAACACGAAATGCCGGGCCTGATGGCGATCCGCGCCGAGTACAAAAGGCAGCTCCCGCTGCAGGGCGCGAAGATCATTGGCTCGCTGCACATGACCATCCAGACTGCCGTGCTCATGGAGACCCTCGACATCCTGGGCGCTGATGTGCGCTGGGTGTCGTGCAACATCTTCTCGACGCAGGATCACGCGGCCGCTGGTGTGGCCGTGGGTCGCGATGGCTCGGTGGAGAAGCCGCGCGGCATCCCGGTGTTCGCGTGGAAGGGCGAGACGCTGGACGAATACTGGTGGTGCACCGAGCAGGCGCTGATGTGGCCGGACGGCTCCGGCCCCAACATGATCCTCGACGACGGCGGGGACGTGACGATGCTGGTGCATAAGGGTGTGGAGTTCGAGAAGGCCGGCACGGTGCCGGCGTTTGATGCGGACAAGGACCCCGAGGAGTGGGGCGTGATTCTCGAGTTGCTCCGCACGCAGCTCAAGTCCAACCCCGGTCGCTTCACGCAGGTGGCGAAGGACATCAAGGGCGTCACCGAAGAGACCACCACAGGCGTCCATCGCCTCTACGAGATGATGAACGCGGGCACCCTGCTGTTCCCGGCGATCAACGTCAACGACTCGGTGACCAAGTCCAAGTTCGACAACCTCTATGGCTGCCGGCACTCCCTCACCGACGGCATCCTGCGCGCCAGCGACGTGATGCTGGCCGGCAAGGTGGCCGTGGTGCTTGGCTACGGCGACGTGGGCAAGGGTTGCGCGCAGGCGTTCAAGGGCCAGGGCGCGCGTGTGGTCATCACGGAAATCGACCCGATCTGCGCGCTGCAGGCGGCGATGGAAGGTTACCAGGTCACCACGCTCGACGACGTGGTGAAGACGGCGGACATCTTCATCACGGCGACCGGCAACCACAACATCATTACGGTTGATCACATGGCCCAGATGAAAGACAAGGCCATCGTCGGCAACATCGGCCACTTCGACAACGAGATAGATATGGCCGGATTGAAGAAGCAAGGCGTGGAGCGCATCAACATCAAGCCGCAGTTCGATGAGTTTGTGTTCCCGGATGGCCACAGCGTGCTGGTGCTGGCCGAAGGCCGGCTGCTCAACCTCGGCTGCGCCACGGGGCATCCGAGCTTCGTGATGTCGGCGAGCTTCAGCAACCAGGTGATCGCGCAGATCGAACTCTTCACGCACACGTCGAACTACGAGAAGAAGGTCTACGTGTTGCCGAAGCACCTGGATGAGAAGGTGGCGCGGTTGCATCTCGACAAGCTGGGCGTGAAGCTGACCAAGCTCTCGCCCGAGCAGGCGAAGTACATCGGCGTGCCGGTGGACGGGCCGTACAAGCCGGATCACTATCGTTACTAGTCGGGGCGAAGCCCCGCCGTAGCTGCGAAGCAGCGAAGGCGGGTCCCAGGGTCTGCGATTGGGGCGGCAAGGAGGAGACTCCTCGCCGCCCTCCCTTTTCTAAGCGCTACTCAAATGCGCGGGGACGTCGTCCGTCGTCCGTGTTACGTGGATGTTCCCCTGAGCAGAATCTGCTGGATTTTTGGGGCGCCCGGTACGCAAAAACTGCGGTCGTCGAGGAGGGCGACGCGGTTGGCCGTGGGAGAGCCTTCCGGCACATACGGCACGGGCCTTGCGGCATGCCGCGGTGCCGTGGCGCCCTCCCTCAACTATCGTCCGCGTCATCCCGAGCAGGGGGCGCTCCATCAGATCGTGCGCGAGCACTACGAGACGTTCCGCGCGCACGCGGCGGAGCGCCGCGATAGGCAAGGACTGCCCCGGTTTGTTGAGCGCGCGTTTCAGGACTTCCTGACCTGCGGCTGTCTTGCGGCCGGCTTCGCGCGTTTTCGGTGCGCGACCTGTCGCCACGACCAGTTCGTGGCCTTCTCGTGGAAGGGCCGAGGCTTCTGTCCGAGCTGCGGCGGGCGCCGCATGACCGAGCGAGCGGCGCACCTGGTTGACTACGTGTTTCCGGACGTGCCGGTGCGCCAGTGGGTGCTGACGCTGCCGTCACAGGTGCGCTACGTACTGGCGTGGGACCATGCGCTCTGTCGCGCGGTGGTGGCCGTGTACGTGCGCGCGGTGTTCGGCTGGTACCGTCGGCAGGCTCGGACGCGCGGTGTCCTGAACGGGCGAGGTGGCGCGGTCGTCATCGTGCAGCGCTTTGGAGCCGCACTGAATCTCAACGTGCATCTCCACGCGTTGGTACTCGACGGCGTGCTCGCCAAGGATGGGGAGGGAGTCGCTGATAGTCCGTATAAAGGGGCTGACCCTCGACATAACGCCTGTTTATCAGACCTTGCGACTATGTGACACGCGTGCGCGGCACCAGAACGCACGCGGCCATCGCAGCCCGAAGGCGAAGCGCACTGGGCGTAGACCCCAGGGGCGCCTGCTAGTGTTTCTTTGGCGCCGCCTGCGCCTTTCGTTCCGCGACGAGCTGGTCGAACTCTTTCTGATCGATGTAGGTCACGTCCACCCAGGCGTGCGCCATCTCGTCCACCGTGCGATCCCCCCAGCCGACCCACTGGCGAGGATCCGGGTTGTTGGGATTCGCCGCCGTGTTGTCATGCCACGACGTGAAGACGAGCACGGTGCCCTTCGGCAAGAGCGGCGCGACGCTGTTGGCATACACGTAGTTCACATGCCAGTTCCATTGAAACTTATTGACGGCGCTCAGCACTTCTTTTCGTCCGTCTGGATACACGGCTTCGACCGACATCGATTTGCCACGCATGTGCATGTGCGGCTGGAAATTCTCCATGCGGGCCGACGCCTGCAGCACGTAGAAGTTCTGCGACATCGAGATCTGGCCCGGCGGAATGTCAAGCTGCGTCCCGCGGCTGACGTCAAACATCCGGAGGACGGTGCGATGGGGCGGCACCGTCCCTTTCGGGTAGAAGTAGATCCCCAGTTCGACCTGGCTGTCCTTCACTTCCTTGCCGATCGCGAACATGTGGATTTCCCAACGGATGCGCGATCCGGGCAGCATCAACTTGCCCGCGTCTGCCGGAAAAATCTGTCCGGTCTTGCCCACGGCCCATTCCATGAAGAGTCCCGCAGTCGACTGCACGTCGTGCGCGTCGTGCGCCAGTCCGGTGACGCCACCGACCTCTGCCTGTTCAAGCGACGCGAGCACGTGATGCACCACGCGGCGCGCCTCACGCGTGGTCGGCTTGATTTCGATCGCGCGCACCCATCGCTCTTCGGTGAGGTCGGTCTCGGTGACCGGCCGAAACCATTTGTCCTGGGTGTGCGCGGCCAAGGTGTACGGCACGGACTTGACCACCAAGTCGGGCGCACCGAACTGTTTCGCGAGCTGCCATCCCGTGGGATCGGGAAACACGGCCGGCGGCGGCATGTCCTTCGGATCGCCCATTGGCGTACCGGCGTCCACCCACCCGACGATCGTCGCGATCTGCTCGGCGCTCAGGCTCCGGTCGTTCTTGAAGTCCTTAATGCCGATGGCGCGGTCGATGTGCCAGGGCGGCATCAACCGCTGTGACACTTTGTCTTTGATCTCATGCGCGAAGTCGCGCGCGTTTTCGTAGGTGATCAACGGCATCGGGCCGATGGAATCCGGCTGATGGCATACCTGACATTTCTGTTGCAGTACGGGCGCGACATCTCTGGTGAACGTAATGGCCGCAGCCTTCGCCGCAGGCGCCGGCCGGCTCTGCGCCGCCGACACCCACACCACCGCCAACCCCGCCATGCCGATCGCACCGATCCACTGCGCCGAGCGACTTCGAATTGTCACGGCTGTCTCCGTTCTCATGCGGGTTACTTGACCACGACCTTTACAAAACCATTCGTCCAGCAGCATTGCGCGTGACCCGCGCCGGCGACGCCGGACGCATCGTTCGCCCGCACGCGCACCATGTACTCGCCCGGCTCGCTGAACGCGGCCTGCGTCGTCGTCTCGCCGCCAGTCGCAGGAATGCGCGCTGACGGGGGCGTGAACGTCACGCGGCCAGGCCCTTGATGTTTGAAGAAGGTCAGCGTGACAGGCACGGCGCCCCGGCCGCTTGTCGCCACACTCCCGGACGCCTTCCCGTCGTCTCGCGCCCACACGGTGAGCGCGAACGGTGCGGCGACAGAGGCGGTGACCGGACCCGCCGTGATGCCCAGAGGACCGCTGCCCTCAGGGCCTTTCGCGGCAAACTTGAGCGCGGGTGGCGTATTCCCAGATCCGGCTTCCCCTTCCAGCGCGTCAATCTGCCAGTTCGCTCGCAAGAAACCGGGAATCGCATAGGTGGCGCCGTGGACAGCGACGGTCCACGTCACTTCCTTTGATCCGAAATCCGCCGGGACCTTCACGGCGAAGACGCCCCAGTGGCGGCCCGGTTGAAATTCAGTCGGCTGCCCCTGATTCGCCGCACCCGGCGCAATCGTGTTGGCGACGCCGATCGGCACACTCACGACTTCCTCGGAATTGCGATTGTTGTAGCCGAAGCTGAGATTGAACGTGCCGTCGGCGTTGCGATACCACCCCTCGAACGCAGGCGTGACGGTCTGGCCACTGGCCTTGGGTACGGCGAACGGCAGTTGGGCATGGACCAACGGCGACGCGGCTGCGATCAGCGCGGCGAGGCCGAGCCCGACAACGACATCAATACGCAATGCGCGGAGTATACACCCGCCCACGATGACAAATGTTTCGGGACACATCGCACGCCGCCGAAGGCCTGAGTCGAACGACGCGCCGACGCTCATCGCGAGCAGTGTCGCGCACGCCAAGTCGCCGGCGGAACCCCCAGGTGCCGCTTGAACGCTCTGGTAAATGCCGCCACATTTTCATATCCGACATCAGCAGCAATTTCCCCAACGCCCTGCTTGAATTCTCCAAGCAGGCGACCAGCCACATTCATTCGCCACTTCGTCACATACGCCATCGCCGGCCGGGGCCGTCGCTTTACGAATGCCCACGCGCCGGCGGCCACGTGCACGCCCTCTCGGTACGCCCTGCTGACCGGCGAGTACGCGTGGCGGAAACCTGGCACGAATGTCCTGCCGGGCGACGCGCGGCTGATTATCGATCCCGCCCGCACCACGCTTCCCTCAATGATGAAGGCCGCCGGTTACGTCACCGGCGTCGTCGGCCACGTGATCTGCCCCAGGGACTGATATGGGACGTTATGTCAGGGAAGACCCACGTAATACGGACTATCGACGATGCGCGAACACGGCATCCGGCGCATTTGCACACGCGACACCGACTTCCATCGCTTTCTATTTCTCGAACCTATCGATCCGCTGACGGCGGAGCCGTAAATCGGTGCGCGTGCCGGCGCTGGCCGACCATTTAACGGCACGACGACGCGTCGCGCTTGCGATGGCGGTGGTCATCGGGTTGTTCGCGCTGTCGATGTTCATCCTGCGCTCGTAGCCTGCCCATGTCGTTTGATCCAGGCACACTGTTCGTTTCGCTGATTTCGTCGTCAACATAATCGCCCTTGTCAGACGCTGGACGGGGTCAGCGGGTACCGTCCGCACAGAGCGCCGGGCCTGTGGGTCCGGCGTTTCTGTTTTTGCCGACACCTTCCGCGCCGGGGCGGCGTAAGGATCACCGCGCGCCGGAAAGGCCCCGGCGGGCATGGCGGGAAAGTAGCAGAGCGGCGGCGCGGCCGACAGTGATAGCCTCTGCGCGATGCTGGCCCCGAAAACTCGCCGCGAGTTCATTCGTGACATCACTGCCGGTTCGGCCGCCTTCACGAGCGTGGCCGCCTTCGGCGGCCGCGGATGCGCCGACCCGCGACACGCTCGCCCCAACATCCTGGTCGTGCTCGCCGACGACATGGGCTACTCGGACATCGGGTGCTTCGGCGGCGAGATCGACACGCCGCACATCGACGCGCTGGCCGCGCGGGGCCTGCGATTCACGCACGCCTACAACGTGTCGCGATGCTGCCCCTCACGGGCCAGTCTGCTGACCGGCCTGTATCCGCATCAGGCCGGTGTCGGCGACATGATGAGCGACGGCGGTGTAGACGGCTACCGGGGCGACCTGCATCGGCACACGCCGACGATTGCCGAGGTGCTCAAGCCCGTCGGCTACCGGACGTACGCGGCCGGCAAGTGGCACGTCACACGTTTTCTGCCGCCCGACGGCTCCTCCCACAACTGGCCCCGCCAACGGGGCTTCGATCGCTACTTCGGCATCGTCACCGGCGCCGCAAGTTACTACGAGCCGCAAACTCTGCTCGAAGACAACACGCCGATCGAACCCGACGACGGCTTCTTCCTGACGGATGCGATCGCCGATCGAACCGCCGGCTTCATCGACGAACACTTTCGCGATCACGCCGATCAGCCGTTCTTCAGCTACGTGGCATTCACCGCACCGCATTGGCCGCTGCATGCGCCCGAAGCGGACATCGCCAAGTATCGCGGTCGCTTCGACGCCGGGTGGGACGTGCTGCGTCAGAAGCGCTACGCGCGCATGATCGAGATGGGCCTCATCGATCCGCGCTGGGGCCTGAGTCCGCGCGATGGCAACGTGCCGGCGTGGGCCGACGCGCCCGACAAAGCGTGGCAACTGCGCCGCATGGAGGTGTATGCCGCCCAGGTCGATCGCATGGACCGCGGCGTCGGCCGCATCGTCGATCGCCTGAAAGCTCATGGCGCGCTCGACAACACGTTGATTCTGTTTCTGTCAGACAACGGCGGCTGCCACGAGGAACTGGCGGCGAGCTGGGACAATTACTTCGTGGGAAATCGCGAGAAGGTCATGCGCCCGACCACGCGCGATGGCCGCGCTGTGCAGCACACCAATGACCCCGCGGTGATGCCGGGCCCATCCGACACGTACCAGAGCTACGGCTACCCGTGGGCCAACGTGTCGAACACACCGTTCAGGCTGTTCAAGCACTGGGAACATGAGGGCGGCATCTCGACGCCTCTCATCGCGCATTGGCCCGCGGCCGTACGGGCCAGCGGAAATCTTCGACGGCAACACGGGCACGTGATCGACATCATGGCGACGTGCCTGGACGTGGCCGGGGCGACGTTTCCCGCCATGCAGGCCGGTCGCGCGACCACGCCGCTCGAAGGCCGCAGCCTCGTCTCGGCGTTTGACGACCGCGCGATCGTCCGCGACGAGCTCTGTTGGGAGCACGAGGGCAACCGCGCACTGCTGACCGACCGGTGGAAGCTGGTGGCGCGCGGGGCGAAAGGTCCGTGGGAGTTGTACGACATCGCGGCGGACCGCACCGAACTCAATGATCTTGCCGCCGCGCGTGCCGACGTCGTGTCCGA
Organism: Acidobacteriota bacterium; assembly: GCA_009694745.1. Taxonomy (GTDB): domain Bacteria; phylum Acidobacteriota; class Vicinamibacteria; order Vicinamibacterales; family SCN-69-37; genus SYFT01. The sequence continues at coordinate 2,279 of SHUF01000051.1, read as the reverse complement.
CCTGTCTCGGCGCTGGGACGCATGGGCTGCGCGCACCGGCGTGCTGCCGAGGCCGGGCCAGACAGACTGAATGGACGGCGGCGGCACGATCGGTTACCAGGGACTGATATGGGACGTTATGTCAGGGAAGACCCACGTAATACGGACTATCGACCCAGTGAAGGCCGTCCGCGGCGCGACTCCTGAGTTGCTGCAGATCATCGGACCGTAATGCCATCTGGTAGTATGCTCGGCACCGGTCCACTGATGAAGACACCAATCTCTTTCGCTGTGTGCCTGGCGCTGGCGTTGTCGTCTGTGGTGTTGGCGCGACAGACGCCCGGCGAGCGGGCAGATGCCTTGGTCGCGGCGATCCAGACGGCGCTCGAGCGGCCGGTCACTGATGCGGGCCGGCGCGTGGCCGCCGCCAAACTCGCTGAACTCGATCGCATGGGGCCCGAGGTGCTCGCGCAGAAGTGCGCGGGCTACAACCGATTGGTCTCACTCAACCGCGGCAGCAATGACCCGGACGAGAAGCTGCTCCGCAGATTCCTCGCGCTGTACGACCAACTGCCGCAGGCCCAGCGCGAACCCTTTCGGTTCGGTCGATATCTCGCGTACGAAATCCTGGCCGCCGACGCCCATCGTCACAACGACGCGGACCTCGAAAAGAGCCTGCTGCGGGATGCCGTCCGCACCTTCACCGCTTATCCCGGCGATGCGCGCGAACGCCAGCTCGTGCAGCAGTTGCTCGACAGGGCCGAGCTGGCCGGCAAGCCCGCGCCCGCGCTCGTCGGCGACACCTGGCTCAACGCCGCACCCGGGACCACTCGGATGGACCTGGGTGGCGCGGTGACGGTCATCGAGTTCACGGCGCACTGGTGCTCGCCCTGCCGCGACAGTTATCCCGGATTGCTTCGGTTGCAGGAGCGCTTTGGGAAGCAGGGGCTGCGCATCGTGTTGGCCACGCGCCTGTGGGGCTACTTTGGAAAAGAGAAGAACATCTCTCCGGAGCGCGAACTGGCCGCTGACCGGAAGCTCTTCATCGAGGAAGACCTTCTCCCGTTTCCGATCGTGATCGCGCCTGCGCCAGCTGGAGCCGGCGCGGCGCAAGCGGCCGACGCGAACGCCCTCGCGTATTTTGTGCAGCCGATCCCGCACTTTGTGGTGATCGATCGCCAGGGCATCGTGCGCCGGACGGATCTGGGATGGGAAGCTGGCGACGAAGCCCGGCTCACCGCGATCGTGCGACAGCTTCTGACGGAGCGCTGACTCCGTCGCCCGACCCATTCCGGACGCTTGTCTCGAGACCCAGGCCTACGAGATACTGCTCCACCTGATGCGACAGTTGGTTACGCTCGTCACGGTTGCGGTATCACTGGCGTTCGTCGTGGTGATCGGTGTTGCCGCCCAGCCACCGGCCTAGGCATCGCCGCCACATCGAAGGCATCATGCGTTGACGTATGACTTGTCAACGAAGCGCGTGTGGCTGGCCGGAGGCCAGCACCTGATCAGCAACTCTGAAACACCGGTGCTGTCAGATCTCTGGGGTTGGGACGGCGTACGTTGGACCCAAGTCTCGGCCAACACCGGCTCGGCGATGATTACGCACAAACTGTATGTCGATGGCGCGGGCGGCCTGTTTGCCGCGCTCTCGAGGGGGTTCGTGGCGCGTTGGGACGGTCAACGTTGGAACGCACTCAGTCCGAACACGCCGTCGCGACGGGAATCCGCGGCTGGCGCCTATGACGCGCAGCGCCAACAGTTCGTGACCTTCGGTGGTCTCGTGGGTGGGCGTGCTTATGACACCACGGGCGAGACATGGGCCTTTGATGGAACGCGGTGGTCGCGCATCGCGACGACTGGTCCGCCGGCGTCGCTCGGTGGTGCGATGGCCTACGATACGCGGCGCCACGTACTGGTGTTGGTTGGCGGACTCGATATCAACGGCAGGAAACTGCCGGACATGTGGGAGTGGACCGGTACGAACTGGACGCGCGTGTCGGTCGCGGGCCCGTCGCCACGATTTGGGGCGGGCATCGCCTATGACCAGAAGCGTGGCGAGACGATCCTGTTCGGCGGCGTGAATGCCGCCAGGGACTGATATGGGACGTTATGTCAGGGAAGACCCACGTAATACGGACTATCGACAACTTGATGGGCTTGCCGGTGACTTCGCGCAGGCTCAGGGCCGCGCCGCCGCGCGCGTCGCCGTCGAGCTTGGTGAGGATGGAGCCGGTCAGCTGAAGCGCCGTGTCGAAGTGCGTGGCGACGTTGACGGCCTCTTGTCCGGTCGCGGC
>SHUF01000050.1 GCA_009694745.1 Acidobacteriota bacterium | reverse complement strand
GCATGACGTGGGGCACTCCGCACAGCACGGTGGGAGATCTCGCGGTTCGTCGTGGGCTTCGCGCGTTTGATCTCACCGTACGCGCGGGTGGGTTTGCCGTGGTGGTGCTCGATCTGGCGGATGTGCCCGAACGTATGGTGCGCGCCTTGCCCGCGTCCACCTGGTTGCGACTGGCGCATGTGTTTGAAGGCCGCGACACAGTCGGACTTCTGGTGGGAACGGCGCCGATGGGCCGCAGTGCGGGCGGAGTCTCACTGGCCCTACATGGCACCGGGCAGTGGGCCGGCACCAGCGTGCAGAGCCGCCGGTTGTCTGGCGTGGCGGTGCAGGCACGAGTCAGCCGAAGCGCCATGCAGGTGAAGGTGGCGAGCCACGCGTCAGGAAAGGCGGCCTCGTCATGTTTCTTTGCCTCGTCCGAGACTCGCTGAGCCCCTCCATCCCCGGCGTCCTCGAGTCTGTGGCCCGCGCGTGTTCGCCCCGTGTGGAACCGCATGGCGACGATGTGGTGGTGTGTGATGCGAGGGGGCTGACACGCGTCATCGGTGAGCCGGCGGTCATTGCCGAGGAAATGCGGCGCATGGCCTGGGACCGCGGTGTGGGCGTGCGCGTGGCCATTGCCGGCACACACACGGCCGCGTGGCTGCTGGCGCATGTGCGCCCGGGCCTGACCGTGGTGACGCCAGGTGACGAGGCGCAGACGTTGGCGCGCCTGCCGATGACGGCACTGGCGATGCTGCCGGAATGCCGGGCCCGCATCTTCAGTGATGTGCTGGCCACGCTCGATCGCTGGGGCGTGTCCACGCTGGGCGATCTGGCGCGGCTGCCGCGCGCCGACGTGTCGTCGCGGCTGGGCCTGGCCGGGGCGCGGCTGCATCAGGCGGCCTGGGGAGAAGACGTGGTGCCCCTGGTGGCGGCGGCAGAGGCGCCGCGTTTTATCGAACGTGTCGAACTCGAATGGCCCGTGGACGGGCTCGAGCCGTTGTCGTTTGTGCTGGCGCGTGTCTGCGAAGCGCTGTCGGGTGCGCTCGAACGCGCCGATCGGGGTGCGGTCACAATTACGACGCGGCTGACCCTGGTCAATAAAAGTCTGGCGGAACGTACGCTGACGCTGCCGGCGCCCATGCGCGACGCAAAAGTGCTGCGCACGTTGATCCTGCTCGATCTTGAAGCGCATCCACCCGGCACCGATGCCGAACACTTTGCCGGCATCGATATCGTCGAGGTGGAACTGGGGGTGACCCCCGGCCGCATCGTGCAGAAATCGCTGCTGGCACACGACGTGCCTGCCGTGGAAGACATTGCCACACTGGTCGCGCGGCTTCAGGCGCTGATGGGGGAGTCGCGTGTGGGCGCGCCGGTGGTGCTTGATACGCACGACCCCCGCAAGTCATCACTCAAGCCATTTGTGGCGCCTGCTTTCGCCATCGAGCGGCTTCGGCGCGCTTCGCCGAGTTCAAAGCAGCCGCAGCATCCGAGCGCAACGATTCGCCGCTTTCGCCTGCCCATGGCCGTGCGTGTGGTGACCGAGCATGGAGCGCCGGTGCGCATCGTGCTCAGCGAACGAGGCATGAGCGAGCCCCGGATCACGCATCGGGCCGGGCCGTGGCGCACCTCGGGGCAGTGGTGGACGGCCGATCGCGATACCTGGGATCGCGACGAATGGGATGTGAGCGTGGAGACGGGCGTGGTGTATCGCCTGGCGCGCGATCGCGCCACCGATCGGTGGGAAGTGGAAGGCGTGATCGATTGAAGCCGCACGTCCGGGGCCTGAGCACATGTACATCGAGCTTCATACGGCCTCGGCCTTTTCGTTTCTCGCCGGCGCGTCATTACCAGAGACGCTCGTCGCGCGTGCGGCGGCGCTGGGGTATCCCGCGATTGCGTTACTCGACCGCGACGGCGTCTACGGCGCTCCGCAGTTGTATCGCGCCGCCAAAGTTGCCGGCCTGCGCGCCATCGTCGGCGCCGAACTGACAATTACCCAGACCCATCCGGGAGGTTCGTCCTTGTGGACCCTGCCCGTCCTCGTCGCGTCCGACGAGGGGTATCGCAATTTGTGCCGGCTGATTACGCGCGCCAAATCGAAGGCGGCCAAGGGTGAGTCTCTGCTCACGATGGCAGACCTGGATGGGCACTGCGGCGGATTGATTGCCCTGGCCGGGCGTCCCGCTCTGGTCGCTGAGCGACATGGCGTGGGCGGCCTGGTGGATCAGATCGTCGGCATCTTTGGCCGCGATCGCGTCTGGGTCGAGTTGCAGAGGCATTTGCGTCGCGACGAAGAAGAGGCCAATGCGTCATTGCTCGATTTAGCCGCCGCATTCCGGGTGCCGGTGATGGCCTCCAACGGCGTGAAGTTTGCCGCGCCTGAAGACCGTCCCGTGTTTGATGTCCTCACATGCCTGCGACATAAGACGACGCTGGCGGAGGCAGGGCGGCGGCTGTCGGTGAATGCCGAGCGTTACCTGAAACCGCCTGAGATGATGGCGCGGTTGTTCAGCGATCTGCCGCAGGCACTTGCCGGCACTGAGTCGCTGGCCGAACGGCTCGAGTTCACCCTGGTGAATCTGGGGTATCGCTTTCCGGAGTATCCGGTGCCGGCGGGTGAAACACAGGCGTCGTTTCTGCGGCGTCTCACACTGGTTGGCGCGCGCGATCGATATCACCCGCTCGACGAGGCGTTTGGTGGCCGCGCGAAAGCGCAGATTCAGCGAGAGCTCGATCTTATCGACAAGCTCAACCTCGCCGGCTACTTTCTCATCGTCTGGGACCTGGTCAATTTCTGCCGGCAGCAGGGGATTCTTGTGCAGGGCCGAGGGTCGGCAGCCAATAGCGCGGTGTGTTATTCGCTGGGCATTACGGCTGTGGATCCTGTGGGGATGGAACTGCTGTTTGAGCGGTTCCTGTCGGAAGAACGCGGCGAGTGGCCCGACATCGATCTGGATCTGCCGAGCGGCGATCGGCGTGAACGTGTCATCCAGTACGTGTATCAGCGATACGGCGCGGCGGGAGCCGCGATGACGGCCAATGTCATTTCGTATCGCGGTCGCAGTGCCGCCCGTGAAGTGGGGAAGGTGCTCAGCATGGACGAGGGCGAGATCGGCGTCCTGTCCAAAATAATGAGCCGCTTCGAGTTTGTGGACCCGGCAGACACGGTCACGCAGCACTTGAAAGAGGCCGGGGTGGATACCGGCAAACAGATCTACACGCAGTTCGCCACGTTGTGGCAGCGCATGCAGGACCTGCCGCGCCATTTCGGGCAGCACTCGGGGGGCATGGTGATGTGCCAGGGGCGGTTGGATGAAGTGGTGCCGCTCGAGCCAGCATCGATGCCCGGCCGCATGGTGGTGCAGTGGGACAAGGACGATTGCTCCGATCTCGGCATCGTGAAGGTGGATTTGCTGGGCTTGGGCATGATGGCCGTGCTCGAAGAGGCGGTGCTGCTCACCGGAGTAGACCTGGCGCACCTACCGCCCGACGACCCCGAGGTGTATCGCATGCTGCAGGCGGCTGACACGGTGGGGGTCTTTCAGGTTGAGTCTCGCGCGCAGATGGCGACGCTGCCGCGGCTCAAACCCAAACACTTCTACGACATCGTCGTTGAGGTCGCGCTCATTCGCCCGGGACCCATCGTGGGACAGATGGTGCATCCGTACCTGAAGCGCCGGCGCGGAGATGAGCCCGTGACGTATGCGCATCCCAGCCTGGAACCCGTGCTGAAGCGCACGCTGGGTGTGCCGTTGTTCCAGGAGCAGTTGCTGCGTATCGCGATGGTGATTGCCAATTTCAGCGGGGGCGAAGCCGAGGAGTTGCGCCGCGCGATGGGCTTCAAGCGATCGGCGAAGCGCATGTTGGACATCGAAGGCCGGCTGCGAGCCGGGATGGCCACCAACGGTATTACCGGCGCGGTGGCGGATCAGATCGTGCTGTCGATCTCATCATTCGCGCTGTATGGATTTCCGGAATCTCACGCGGCCAGTTTCGCGCTCATCGTGTATGCCAGCGCGTATCTAAAAGTGCATTTCCCGACGGCGTTTTACACGGCGCTGCTCAACAACCAGCTCATGGGGTTTTATGCGCCGGCCACGCTCGTGAAGGACGCGCAGCGGCGTGGCGTGCGCTTTGCGCCTGTGGATGTGCAGTCGTCCGACTGGCCGTGCACGATTCAGGACGATGGTGTCATTCGACTGGGCCTGATGTATGTGCAGGGGTTGCGCGCCGAGGCCGGCCGCAAAATTGCAGCCACAAAAAACACGTCGGGTGTCTTTTCACGATTCCGGACACTCGACGAGCTTGGAGCACGCGCGGGACTGCGCCGCGATGAGCTGCGCATGCTCGCTGAGTCTGGCGCACTCGCTTCGCTTGGCGGCGATCGTCGGTCGGCGCTGTGGCAAGCCGCGCGCGCCGCGCGCCCCGCTGGACCGCTGCTGTCAGACTCGTTCGACTCGCCACATGCGGAAAAGACGTTGGGTGTCGACGTCTTTTCCGGGAGCGCGTCCGAGAGCGGATCGCCGCTCCCCGCGATGACGCTGCTTGAACGTGTGGAGGCCGACTATCACACCACGGGGCTGACCATCGGCCCGCACCCGATGGCGCTGGTGCGGCGCACGCTGTCGGCGCGTGGGGTGGTGCGCGCGGTGGATCTGGCGCACGGACGTCCGGGCCGCCGCGTGCGGGTGGCCGGTGCCGTGATCACGCGGCAGCGACCGGGCACGGCCAAAGGGTTTGTGTTTCTGTCGCTGGAGGATGAAACGGGCATCGCCAACGCAATCCTCACGCCTGATGTCTTTACGTCACACAAACGTACGGTCGTGGACGCGCCGTATCTGCTGATCGAAGGCATCCTGCAGAATCAGGACGGCGCCATCTCGGTGAAGGCCGAACGTGTGGAGGCGCTGGCGCACCAGGGGCCGCCGCCGCAATCGCACGATTTCAGGTGAGCCGGGCGGCTACTTCCTCAGACGAACCGACTGCTGGCCCGACAGGTAGCCGATGGTAGTGGCGCCGGGTGAAACCACCACGGTCTTAGATTTTTGTCCGGGCGTCTCGATGGTGCGTTTCGAGTCGCCCGCAGATCCGGCCGTGGCACGAATATTCAGCTTCGTGCCATCAAGCGCATCCACGGTCTGCAACTGGATGGTCGCCTTCTTCTTGTCATGGCTGACGATGACACCGGTCGCGATCGCGCCATTGGCAATCACGGTCTCGCCCCCAACGACGACGTCCCTCGTCACCCTGAACTGCAGCGCCATCTCCGCGGTGGCCTCGAGCGGAATTTCGGTCTGCAACTCCAGCGCGATTGGCAACGCGTCGGGCACGGGCACGAGCAGCACCACGGTCTCGGCTACAGGCGCTGCGGCAGCGGCGGGCGCGGTGCCACGCCCTCCCACCGTGGTCGGCGCCGCTGGCCGAGGCGTACCTGCCGGCTTCGCCGTGTTCGGCGCCACCTTCGCGGCATCCGTGACAGGCGGCACGGTGGCTGCTGGTGGCACGGCGAGATCGGGCGTCGCGGCCACCGGTTCAGGAGCCGGCGCGGGCGCGGCCACTTGCGGCTCAGGCTGCGCAGGTGCCGGGGTGCCCGGCCGCGTACTGAACCACCAGCCATCCGCGCCAAGTGCGACCACGACCACAGCCGCTCCAGCCATCATCGCGGTGCGGTTCGAACCAGCTGCAGCGCCGGCCTTTGCCGTCTGGGCGGCAGCCGCGGGTTTCTTTGCGGCGGCGGCCGGCTTCGCCCCGGCCACCGACGCTTTCGCCGCCTCGATCGCCGCGGCCGGCACGCCAACAGAGGTTGGAATAACAGGCTGCGACATGATGCCCGACGCCAGGGGCGACTGCGCATAGAGCACACCCGAGGACGAGAGCTGCCGAAGCCGTCACAGGGCGTCGCGCACTTCGGCCATGGTCTGGAAGCGCGCATCGGGGTCCTTCTGCAAACACCGATGAATGACGTCCGACAGCACCTCGGGCACTTCGGGCGTGATCTCAAGAACGCGGCGCGGTTCATCACGGAACACGCTCGTCAGTGTGCTGATGCTGTTTTCGCCGGTGAACGCGCGATTGCCCGTCGCCATTTCGTAGAGCACGGCACCGAACGAGAAGATGTCGGACCGCGCATCCGACAACTTCCCCTGCGCCTGCTCCGCCGACATGTAGGGCAAGGTGCCGACGATGGTGCCCTGGACGGTGAGGAGAGTAAGGCCGGTGGCCTCTGGGTCTTCGCCGAACGCGCCAGGCGCGAGTTTAGCGAGCCCGAAGTCGAGCAGCTTCACCAGGTCGCGTTCGGTGACCATGATGTTGCCGGGCTTGAGGTCGCGGTGGATGATGCCCGCGCCATGCGCAGCGGCAAGCGCGTCGGCCACCTGTGCGCTGTAGTTGATGATCTGCGATACCGCAGGCCGCCGCGCGGAATGATCGCGTCGAGCGTTTTGCCCGCCACCATCTCCATCACCATAATGTCGGAGTCGCCTTCCGTGATCACGTCGTGGATGGTGATGATGTTGGGCTGATTAAGCGCCGAAGCCGCCTGAGCTTCCTGCATGAACCGCTGGCGCCGTGTCGGATCGCCGCTGTGATCCGACACGAAGGAACTTGAGCGCCACCATCCGGTTGAGCTTCAGATCCTTGGCCTTGATGACGTCGCCCATGCCTCCGGAGCCGAGCTTCTCCACGGGCTGATATTGGCCGCGAATGATGGAATCCATGGTGTTACCGCACAATCACTTTGCCTTGCGACATGACGAATCGCACTGACCGCAATGCGTCGATGTTCGCCGTCGGATCGCCCGACACAGCAATGATATCCGCCAAATAGCCGGGCGCAAGGCGCCCGAGTGTGGAACCCATCCCCAGAGATTCCGCTGCGAGCGACGTGGCGCTGATGAGCGCGTCCACAGGCCGCTGACCCGCCTGCACGCGCACAAACGCTTCACGCGCGTTCTGTCCATGGGCGCCGGCCACGGCATCGGTGCCGAGTGGCATGCGCAAACCCGCATCCAACGCTTTCTTGAAAATCGGGCCCAGCGTCGGGACCGCGCGTTCCATGAACGCAAACCCTTCGTCGGTATAGCTGCCCGTGCCGATGAACTTCGCTTTGTTCTCGATGTAGTTCTGCAGCACCAGCCCGATATTGGGATCAAAGAAGACGTTCGCCGCCTTCATCGCCGCAATCGCCCGGTCGTCGGCAAACGCGCCGTGTTCAATCTGGCTGCAGCCGGCCTTGACGGCGGCGACGATGGAGTCTGGATCGTGGGCGTGGACCACCGCGCGAAGTCCCTGGGCGCGGGCTTCGCCGCAGACGGCATCGAGCTGTTCCTGGGTGACGTTGAGTTTGCCGCCGTCACGGATGCTGCCCGACGCAAAGGTCTTGATGACGTCGGCGCCAGCGGTCTTGGACGCGCGCACGGCTTCTCGCAGTTGGTCGGGTGTGCGGGTGCCCGGCTGCAACTGCCCAAGCGACGACACGATGCGCGGTCCCACCAGCGTGCCGGCCGCGACGGCCGCCCGCAACGCGGCATCGCCGCGATTCCCCAGGTTCTGTACCGTCGTGACACCCGCAAGGAGCGTCGCCCTGAGATTGGCGGCAATGGCCGCGTCGCGTTGTTCCGGAGTCTCCCGCGGACCGTCAGGCCGGTTGCCATAACGGCCGTCGGGCCCGAAGTGCCAGTCGATGTGCGTGTGCACGTCGATTAGGCCCGGCATGAGTGTGACGTCGCCAAGATCGATCACGTCACCTTCGACGTGCCCAACGAAGGTGATGCGGCCATTGGTGACCGTCACGGCGGAGTTGCGGTGTAACACTCCTGTGACGCCGTCGAAGATCCGTGCGGCACGGATGGTCATCGAGGCCGAAGCATGCGGCGCGGCGGACTGCGTGGACACGACACAACTACACACAACACCAAGTGCGGCCAGCCATCGCATGGAAACAGCCCTCCTGAATCAGGCCGAGTATAGTGTTGTTAACATGATGTCGCAGGAATAGAGTTACACAGGAGCGCGCCTCCGGCAGAAATTCCTGGCACTGAGTGCGGCGGCAGCCCTCGCGATCCTGGTCATCGCGCTGACGGGCACAAAGCCATTGTTCTACGACGAAGTGGAATACCTGCTCGGCACTGCGGCCTTGCTCGACAGGCTCGGCCCGAGCCGGGCATTTCTGCTGGAGTATGCGCACCCGGCGGGAATTCTCTTTGGCTTCATGCACTGGGTGCTCGAACCTGTGACCGGGTTCTGGCCGACCGCCCTACGCCTGACCAACACCGTGCTTGCCGCGGTGCTGATATTGGCCATCGCGCGCCTCGTGGCGCTCACGGTCACACCGTATCCATGGACTGCGGTGGCCACGCTCGCGTTTGTGCCGATGATGTGGGTGCTGACCGGTCTTGCGCTGGCGGAGATGGTCGGAATGCTGTGTGGCGTGCTCGGCCTGTGGGGTTTCGTGCGTGTGGCCGAAGGCGCCGCCAATCGGAAGTCGCGTTGGGTCGCCCCCGCCCTGTCGGGCATGGCCGTGGGGATCGCCTTCTACGTCCGTCCGCCGCTGTTCGTCGTCGCGTTCGCGCCTGTGGCCTATCTGGCCGGGACGCGGCGGCTCTGGAGGGAAAGCGCGGTGTTGTTTGTTGCGGCTGCAATGACCGTGGCGCCGGTCATTGTGCTGTGGGGCGGACTTGTGCCGCCGAAGGTCTATTGCTTCGCGGCGTCGGCCTACTCGCCGGCGAACACGGCGCTGGCCCTGGGATACGCGGGTGTCACCATGCTCCTGTTGTGCCCGGCCTGGTTCGATGGGGCCCGGGTGTGGCTGTCAGGCGCAATCACCGCCGCGATTGTGGCGAACCTCTTCGTGCCTGTGCTTGAACTCACGGCGCTCCCGGCCTGGCGAACCGCGTGTTACCTGGTGCGCTGGACGCCGTATACCCGCGCTTGATCGGCGGACTGTGTCTGGGAATCGGTGCGGTGCTCTTAGGGGTGAACGCACGACGGGCACTGGAGAACCGCTGCGACGCGGCGTGGCTGGCCGCGGCGGTGCCGATGGTCCTGATCCTGTTGGCGGTGGGGATGATCACACACCAGTTCTCCAACCGCTAGGTTGGAGCGGCCGCCCCGTTCATGGTCATTGCCGCTGCCCGCTACCGCCGGTTTGACCGCGTCGAACTGGCCGCTGCGGCGGTTGGCGCGATGCTCGGCGCGGCCAGCCTGCTTTCCTATCACTGGGGATAGTGGTCGGGCGGGTTAGAATCAATGATTGATGGCAAAACGTCGGGCACGAGTAGAGGGCACGGAAACGGACGTTCGGATCATCCGCAAGAAATCCAGAATTTCGGGCTGGGGTGTATACGCGTCGGAGCCGATCAACAAGAACAAGCGCATCATCCAGTACACTGGAGAGAAAGTCTCATCGGCGGAAGCGGATCGACGTGAAACGAAATACCAGAAGAAGGGGCAGATCTGGTGTTTCACCCTGAACCGCGCCTGGTATCGTGACGGCAACGTGGGTGGCAGCACCGCGCGGTTCATCAATCATTCCTGCAACGGCAACTGCTACTCCGAGGTCATCGACCACGACGTCTGGATCAGGGCCTCCAAGAACATCCCGAAGGGTGCGGAGCTGACGTACGACTACAACACCGAAGGCGAAGCCGGCATGAGGTGCCGCTGCCATCCGACGTGCACGAACAAGATCTGATGGTGAATGCGACATGACCGAGCCCGTCTGTCACGTCGTCTATCTCCACGGTTTCGCTTCGTCACCCGAGTCGTCGAAGGCCGAAGTCTTTCGGCGCGGTCTTGCGGCGGCGGGCGTCGGGTTCGTGTCACCTGATCTGAACCAGCCCGAGTTCGAGACCCTGACCACCACGCGCATGCTGGCGCAGGTGCGAGCGGTGATCGAAGGGATTCCTGATGGCCCGCTGGCGATTGTGGGGTCCAGCCTGGGTGCGTTTGTGGCGGTGCTCGCCGCCGATGCGGACCTCACGGGTCGTGTCGACCGGCTGATCCTGCTTGCGCCGGCGTTGGACTTTGGCGGCAACCGGCTACACCAGTTTAATTCACATCGCGTTGAGGCGTGGCGGCAGGCCGGAGCCCTTCGCGTGCCGCACCACGCATGGGGTGTGGAGCGCGAGATCAAATTCGCCCTCTATGAGGATGCCGCGCAGTACGACGCGATCACGTTGCCAGTCCGGTTCCCGACCCTGGTGTTCCATGGCGAATACGACGAGGTGGTGAAGCCGGCGATGGTGCAACAGTGGGCGGCGGGGCGGCCCCTGGTTGACCTGCGCATGTTGCCGGACGGCCATCAGTTGTCGGCGTCGATCGACCTTGTCTGGCGCGAGAGCGCGCGGTTCCTTGGGGTCGTGTAGGCGTGGCCTCCTGTAACCGCCGCCGGTGTTCGGTCGTAGACCTTGTGAGAAGGTAGAATCATCTGCAGGGGACCCCACCATGTTGATCAAGCGCGCATCGGATATCCGTTCATCTGAGATCACACCCGAGTCGGTGTACCGGTCTCGGCGAGAGTTTCTGCAGACCGCGGCTGCCGGCGCGATTGGCGCCTATGCCGGCGCGTCACTGCTGGCCGATGACCTGTGGGCGCAGGCCGCAATCGTGGGCGTCAAGAAGTCTCCGTTGTCAACGACCGAAGAGGCGCATACGTGGGAGCAGGTCACCCAGTACAACAACTTCTACGAGTTCGGCACCCAGAAGTCAGACCCGGCCCGCTACGCCGGCCAGCTGAAGGTGAAGCCGTGGACGGTGAAGGTGGACGGCATGGTGGCCAAGCCTGTCGACTATGCGCTGGAAGACCTTATCAAGCCGCACCAGCTCGAAGAACGTGTCTACCGGTTCCGATGCGTGGAGGCGTGGTCGGCTGTGATTCCGTGGGTGGGGTTCCCCCTGGCTGACCTGATCAAGCGCGTCCAGCCCCAGGGCAAAGCCGCGTATGTGGCGTTCACCACCTTGCAGCGTCCTGTTGAGATGCCGGGCCAGCGCACAGGGTCTCTTGACTGGCCGTATGTGGAAGGCCTGCGTATGGACGAAGCGATGCATCCGCTGACCATTCTCGCGACGGGCATCTTCGGCAAAGAATTGCCCAATCAAAACGGCGCGCCGATTCGACTGGTGGTGCCCTGGAAGTACGGCTTCAAGAGCATCAAGTCCATCGTCCGCATCAGCTTCGTGGAGAAGATGCCGCCCACCTCGTGGAATATCGCGAACGCGGCGGAGTACGGGTTCTACTCCAACGTGAACCCGATGGTGGGCCATCCACGATGGAGCCAGGCGCGTGAGACGCGGCTGGGGTCGTTCGTCAAAAACAAGCCGACGTTGATGTTCAACGGCTATGCCGATCAGGTGGCCAAGCTCTACGACGGCATGGACCTGAAGAAGTTTTACTGATGTCGGCCGGCGCCATGCGCGCCGTCAAGGTGCTGGTGTGGGCGGCCTGCATCTGGCCAGGCGCAAACCTGTTTTACAACGCGTTCTGGGGTGACCTCGGCGTCAACCCCGTTGAGACCCTGGAACACACCAGTGGCGAGACGGCGCTCGTCATCCTGTTGTGTTCGCTCGCCATCACACCCGTGCGACGGCTGACGGGCTGGAATCGTCTGCAGTCGCTGCGTCGCCTGTTGGGACTCTGGGCGTTCTTCTACGCGCTCGCGCATCTCTCGTTCTACATCCTGTTCGACCAGGCCTGCCTGTACTGGGCCGACTGCCAACTCAAGGCGGTGGTGGACGATGTGATGAAGCGGAAGTTCATTTTGTCGGGCATGGTCGCGTTCTTCGCGATGCTGCCGCTGGCGCTGACGTCCACGAAGGGGTGGATTCGGCGGTTGGGGAAGCGGTGGCAGACGCTGCACCGCCTGGCCTATGTGGCAGGTGCCGCGGGCGCGATCCACTTCATCTGGAAAACCAAGGTGCCGGAAACAAAGCCGTATTTGTACGGCGGTATTCTTCTGGTGCTACTTGCGGTGCGCGTCGCCTACAGTTGGCGCAAGCGGCGGGCAGAGCGGGGACGGGTCTCGACTGTGAAAAACTCTAGGAATATCGCCAGCTGAGTTCCAGGAGTTTTCCACGGTCGAGACCCGTCCCCCTGCGTGCCTCGGTTCAGGAGTCAAATATGCGAATCAATCGCCTCGTCGGTGTCCTTGTGATCGCCGCCACAACCGCGTGCGGCGCGGCGGATCCCCAGGACCCTGCGCTGCCGTTGCCGCAACCGGTGGTGGTTGAGGCGACGCCCGCCATATTGGGCGATGCCTGGCTCAAGGGCGAAACGGTTGGCGCAGAGCCCGTGATGTTCGCGGTGCTCGCCGGGGACTGGGCGGTTCGGGAAGAGGCCGGTGAACGGTTCTTGCGCGTGGACGGGACGAACTGGAAGGTCGGCACACCGCCGCGGGTGTTGTCCGAGAAGGCCGCTACGTTGTTTCCTGCGTCGGCAGCAACGTTCGAGAAGCGTGTGCTGGCCGGGCTGCAGTTCCCCTCCGGCGTAGTGCGCCAGGCGGGGACGTTCGGCGATGGTGAACTGCAGGTGGACTTCAGGCTCATCGGCGGCGCTTCGGACCAGTTCGCGTCGCTGCTCTTTGGCCTGACCGAGGATGGTAATCACTACGCGTTTCGCTACAACACCAAGGACGGAGATACCGCCTTGTGGAAGGTCGTCAACGGCCAGCGCGAGCGACTGCACCACGGCGGCGTGCCGGTGGCCGTCAAACTCGGCGAGTGGCGCACACTGCGTCTCAACGTCGAAGGCTCCCAGGTATCCGGGTGGGTCAACGATGTGCAGGCCTTAACGTTTGACCTGCCGGCGGCGGTGTCCGGTCGTGTCGGCCTGTGGTCCAAGGCCGACTCAGTTACCGACTACCGGAGATTCGCACTGAAGTAGGGCGTGGCTTCAGCCGCGCCAATTCCGCGGCCGTGAGAACCTGAGTACGGGTTCATGAACTGGTATTTGAACCCCGGCCGCAAATCCACACCTTCAACGCCCGAGAACACCGTGCGCTTCGTTGGCAACAGCAACAACATCGTCTACCCCGATTGGGAGAACGATCTGGTGGTCGTCGTCCGCTGGATCAAGGGCGGTCGCGCCAACAGCGCCACCACAGGCAGCGCCTTGGACGACTTCCTGGGCAGGGTTGTGACGGCGATGAAGAAGTAGGGTCCGCGGGTCCGGTGGTCCGTAGGTCCCAAAGTTCGTGGAGCGGCGCCATTCGGCGCCGGGCTTAGTTGGCAAGAAAGACCCTGCGAAGCAGGCTCCGAGAACCATGGGACCCACGGACCAACGAACCTGCGGACCTGTCTCTGCCTTTAGCCCCCGCGAGTGTGCATTTCGAGATGCGCGTCTTTCTTCAGTACGCTGAGCGGGATGTAGGTGCCGCGGTCGCGCACCGAGCGGCGTTCTTCAGCGCCGCGATCCGCGCGGCCTTTCCACACAGCCTTCAGCATGTTGAGCAATGTCTCAGGCGATGCGCCGGCGCGAAGAGGGCGGCGCAAGTCCGTGCCGTGCTGCGCGTATAGGCATAGCAGCAACACACCGTCGGCCGTCAGTCGCGCGCGGTCGCAGGTGCGGCAGAAGGGCTGCGTGGTCGACGCGATGATGCCGAAGGCAAGGCCGTCTGGTAACTGGAAGCGATCCGCCGGCGCCGACGCTGCGCTCGGGAGCGACTCAATCGGCCCGTAGATCGACCCAAGGCGCTCCAGCATCTGTGCGCGTGAGAACACGGCGTCGGGCCGCCAGTGTGTGGCGCCGCCCACGTCCATGTATTCGATGAACCGGACTTCAGCGCCCACCGATCGGCCGTACTCCAACAAGTCACACAACTCGTCGTCGTTATCGCCCTTGGTGATGACCGAGTCGATCTTGAGATCCGCGAAGCCCACGCGTCGCGCGACGTCGATGCCGGCGAGCACTTGCGACAACGCGTCCCTTCGCGTCAGTGCGCTGAAGCGTTCGGGCCGAATCGTATCCAGACTCACGGTCACGCGGTGAAGGCCCGCTGACTTCAGGTCGGCAGCCGCATCGGCCAGCAACACGCCGTTGGTGGTCAGCGCAAGGTCGACGAGCCACGGCCTCTCTGCGAGTTGCGCGACGAGTGATGGCAGGTCGCGCCGCAGCAACGGCTCGCCACCCGTCAGCCGAACCCGGTCCACACCCATCTGGCCAAACAGGTCCGTGAGCTGGACTGTCTCTTCGAACGACAAGACATCCTCGCGCGGCAGCCAGACGTACTCATCTTCGGGCATGCAGTAGTGGCACCGCAGGTTGCACCGGTCGGTGACCGAGAGGCGCAAACTGCGCAGCGGCCTGCCGAGTGTGTCGAGCGTGGACATGTATCTCCATTATCGCCCACCAGGGCACGTCAGCCATCAGCAATCCGTCCCATCCCGATCCTCAATCGCTCCATCCTCAACTATCAATTCCACTCGTTCTATACTCAAACATGGCTTTACGTTTGTATTTGGGCAAGTTGCCCGTCATCGCCGCCGGCGCGTTTGTCGACGAAACGGCCCAGGTGATCGGTGACGTGGTGATCGGTGCCGAAAGCAGCGTCTGGATGCAGGTGGTGATTCGCGGCGACGTGAACTACATCCGCATCGGCGACCGCACGAATGTGCAGGACGGCAGCGTCGTGCACGTCCAGCACGACACGCACCCGACGGTGATTGGGAACGACGTGACCATCGGCCATGGGGCGGTGGTGCATGGGTGCACGATCCACAATCGGGTGCTGGTCGGCATGGGCGCCATCATCCTGAATGGCGCGGTCATCGGCGAGGACTCGATCGTGGCGGCGGGCACCCTCGTGACCGAGCGTAGTGTCATCCCGCCCCGCTCGATGGTCATGGGCAGCCCGGGGAAGGTCCGGCGGCCGCTGACAGACGCCGAGGTGGCCACGATTCTGGAGTTCTCGGGCAACTACGTCCGGTATCGCTTTGACTACATGGGATAATGCCTGGCGACACCGATGATTCCAGCCATACGTGGGACACACGACATCCTTCCAGGTGACGTCGAAAAATGGCAGTACGTCGAACGCATCGCGCGTGAGTTGTGCGATCGCTACGGCTACGTAGAGATCCGTACGCCGATCATTGAACGCGAAGAACTCTTCTCCAAAGGCACCGGCGAATCCACCGACATCGTCCAGAAAGAGATGTACACGTTCACCGACAAGGGTGGGGAACGCGTCACGCTGAGGCCCGAGGCCACGCCGAGCATGGTGCGGTCCTACATCGAGCACAACCTCGAGCACACGATGCCCGCCGCAAAGCTCTACGCGATGGGGCCGATGTTCCGCTACGAGCGGCCGCAGAAGGGCCGGTATCGACAGTTTCACCAGCTCGACATCGAAGCGTTCGGCATGCAGGACCCGGCTGTGGACGCCGAGGTGATCGATCTCGCCTGGGCGCTGATCACCGGGCTCGGCATTCCGCAGGCAGAGCTCGTCATCAACTCTGTGGGCTGCACCACATGCCGGCCTGTGTTCCAAAAAGCCCTGCTCGAGGCGCTCGGCGACAACCTCAGCAAGCTGTGCGGTGACTGCCAGCGGCGTTCGGTCACCAATCCCTTGCGGATCTACGACTGCAAGGTTCCCGTCGACCAGCCGATTATCGACGCACTCCCGCACTCGGTGGACTACCTCTGCGAGTCGTGCGCCACCCACTTCACAGGTGTCAAAACCCACCTCGACGCCATCGGCATCGTCTGGCGCCAATCCCATCGTCTTGTCCGTGGACTGGATTACTACACGAGGACGACGTTTGAGGTGTTGGGGCAGACGTTGGGGGCGCAGAACGCGTTGCTGGGCGGGGGGAGATACGACGGCCTGGTGAAGCAGCTTGGCGGCGCAGACAAGACGGGCATTGGCTTTGCCGCCGGCATGGAACGCCTGGTGCTGGCTCTGCCGGAGTCGGCGCCCATTGCAGCACCAGGGCGCGCGTTTGTGGTGGCGATCGGTGAAGATGGTCGGGCCGCGGCCTGGCGGTTGATTCGCGAGTTGCGGCAGGCGGGCCTGCCGGCCCAGATGGAACTTGAAGCCAGAGGCGTGCGCGCGCAGATGAAGCGCGCCGGCCGCCTGGCGACCCGTGTCACGCTGATTGTCGGCGGTGATGAACTGGCGCGTGGGGAAGTCACCCTGCGCGACATGGCGACGGGGGAACAACGCGCGGTGGCGCGGGACGCGGTCGTGACGGCCGTTCGGGATCTGTTGTGAGTACCGTGGTGAATTATCGAACGCATACCTGCGGCCAGTTGCGCCGTGAACACGTGGGCCAGACCGTCTTCCTGCAGGGATGGGTGCACCGAGTCCGCGACCTGGGCGGCGTGACGTTTTTCGACGTACGCGACCGGCACGGCTTGACGCAAGTGGTGGTGCGGGCCGGCGCCGATGGCGCGTCGGCTGCGAAACTGCGGCCCGAGGTGGTCGTTGCGGTGCACGGCTACGTGGAGGCGCGTGACGCCTCGGTGGTCAACAGCAAGATCTCCACCGGCGACATCGAAGTGGTGGCGACCGGCGTCGAGATTCTGAACGAGGCGAAGACGCCGCCGTTTCCGATCAATGAAGACGTCGCTGTGCTGGAAGAAACGCGTCTGCGCTTTCGGTACCTGGACCTGCGGCGTCCGGCGCTTCAGCGCAACCTCATCCTGCGTCACAAGGTGGCCATCGCCGCGCGCCGCTACTTCGACGAAGAGGGCTTTCTCGAGATCGAAACACCGATTCTCACGCGGTCAACGCCCGAAGGGGCGCGTGACTATCTGGTGCCGAGCCGCGTGCATCGCGGTGAGTTCTTCGCCTTGCCGCAATCGCCTCAGATCTTCAAACAGATCCTGATGATTGCCGGCCTCGATCGGTACTTCCAGATCTGCCGCTGCTTCCGAGACGAAGACCTGCGCGCCGATCGGCAACCGGAGTTCACGCAGATCGACGTGGAAGTGTCGTTTGCGACCGAAGAACTGATTTACGAAATCGTCGAAGGCGCCACGCGCTCGATGTGGACGGCGGCCGGATTCGACGTGGCGCTGCCGTTCGAGCGGATCACCTATGCCGACGCGATGCGCCTGTATGGATCGGACAAGCCCGACCTGCGGCCGGGCATGCCCATCGCCGATGTGAGTGGCCTGTTCGCCGAGTCACCGTTCACCGTGTTTCGCGATGCGGTCACTTCCGCTGGCGTCGTCCGCGGCTTTGTTGTCGCCGGTGGGGGCAAGTACTCGCGCAAGGAACTGGACGACCTCACCGAACAGGTCAGGCAGATGGGTGGCTCGGGACTCATCTGGACGCGCGTGATCCAGGGCGCGCTTCAGAGCTCGGCTCTCAAAGCCGCAGGCGAAGCGCCACTGCGGCAGGCCTTTGACGCGGCTGGTGGGCAAGAAGGCGACCTGCTTTTGATGGCGGCCGGCCCAAGCGACAAGATGGCCACCCTCCTCGGAAATTTGCGGCTCATCGTGGCGCGCAAGGCGGGACTCCTCAAGCCGGACGAATTCCGCTTCGTGTGGGTGACGAACTTTCCGTTGTTCGAATGGAATCCCGATGATGCGCGGTGGGATTCGATGCACCACCCGTTCACGTCGCCCATGCCTGACGATGTGGCGTATCTCGAGAGTGAGCCGGGCCGAGTTCGCGCGCGTGCGTACGATTTGGCAGTGAACGGATCGGAGATCGCGGGTGGCAGCATCCGAATCCATCGGCCTGACGTGCAGCGCCATGTGTTCCGGTTGCTCGGCATTTCCGACGAACAGGCCAGCGCACGTTTTGGCTTCTTCCTCGAGGCGCTGGAATACGGCACGCCGCCGCACGGTGGAATCGCGTTTGGCTTGGACCGCATTATTGCGATCCTCTGCGGCGAGTCGTCCATTCGCGAGGTGATGGCGTTCCCGAAGACTGCGCAGGCCGTGGACCTCATGTCGGGCGCGCCGTCTACCGTGGACGACCGGCAGTTGCGCGACCTCCACATCCAGACCGTGGCATCCCCGGGCACCAAGGGCGACTGATCCGTCTATGCGTCTCGGCATCGATCTAGGCGGCACGAAGATCTCGGCCGTGGTGCTTGACGACGATGGGCGGGAGGTGTGGCGGACGCGCGTCGCCACGCCGCGCGGCGACTATGCGGCGACGATCGCAGCCATCGGTGGACTGGTGGACCAGGCCGAGCAGGTCGTTGGCCCCGGTTGCACCGTCGGCCTCGGTATTCCTGGCGCGCCGTCGCGGGTCACCGGGCGGATCAAGAACGCCAACTCATCGTGGTTGAACGATCAACCGCTGCACCAGGACCTGGAGCAGCGCTTGAATCGGCCTGTCCGCCTTGCGAACGATGCGAACTGCCTCGTGCTGTCGGAGGTGGCTGACGGCGCGGCGGCAGGCGCGCGCACTGTGTTTGGCGTGATTCTGGGGACTGGCGTCGGTGGCGGTCTCTTCGTGAATGGTGCGCTGGTGGAGGGCGTCAATGCGATTGGCGGCGAGTGGGGGCACAACCCGCTGCCGTGGCCCGACGCATCGGAGATGCACGGCGATGCGTGTTACTGCGGCCGGTCGGGATGCATCGAGACGTGGCTCTCGGGACCGGGGCTGGCGCGAGACTACGCGCGCGGCGGCGGGGAACCGGTTCCGGGCGAAGAGGTCGTGGCCCGGGCCGCGCGGGGGGATTGGCGCGCGAGCGACACGGTGGCTCTGTGGGAGGTTCGCCTCGCGCGGGCCCTGGCGACCGTGATCAATCTTGTGGATCCTGAAGTGATTGTTGTCGGAGGCGGGCTGTCACGGATTGGGCGCCTCTATACAGGCGTGCCCGCGCTTTGGGCTCGCTGGGTGTTTTCGGATGTGGTCGCGACGCGACTTGTCCCGGCGCTTCACGGCGACGATTCAGGCGTCCGTGGCGCGGCAAGGCTATACTGAGTCCGCCCCTTAATGCCTGCCCAAGCCGTCCGTCGTGTCGCGATGCCCGATGAGGGCCTTGAAACCCTGTACGGCCCCCTGGATGAACATCTGAAGACGCTCGGCGCTGCGCTGTCGGTGCGGCTGAAGACGCACGGCACGGACCTGATTATTGAAGGCGAAGTCGACGAGGTGGGGCGGGCCGAACACGTGATGTCACAGTTGGGCAAGTTGCTCGACTCCGGCTACCGCTTTGGTCGCGGCGATGTGAAGACGGCCGCGCAGCTCGTGCAGCAGAATCCAAACATCGAGTTGCAGGATTATTTCCTGCGCAACAGTGCGCGATCGGCTGGGCGCAAGCAGGTGGTGCCCAAGACGGTTGGGCAGCGCGCGTACCTGGACGCGATCGAAGCGCACGACATCGTCCTCGGAGTCGGGCCGGCGGGCACAGGCAAGACGTATCTGGCTATGGCGCAGGCCGTGGCGTACCTGCTGGCCAAACGCGTGAACCGGATCATCCTCGCGCGTCCGGCTGTCGAAGCTGGTGAGAAGCTGGGATTCCTGCCGGGGGATCTGCAGGAGAAGGTCAATCCGTACCTCCGGCCGTTGTACGACGCCCTTCACGACATGCTCGATACCGATCGTGTGGAGCGGTTGCTCGAGCGCGGCACGATCGAAGTCGCGCCGATCGCGTTCATGCGCGGCCGCACCCTCAACGACGCGTTTGTGATTCTTGACGAAGCGCAGAACACCACGTCCGAGCAGATGAAGATGTTCCTGACGCGAATAGGTTTTGGTTCGAAGGCCGTGATCACCGGCGACATTACGCAGATCGATCTGCCCGCCGGTAAAGGGTCTGGTCTGGTCGAGGCGCTGAGAATCGTTGCGGGGATCGAGGAGATAGCCGTCGTGCGGTTTGATGAACGCGACGTGGTGCGGCATCCCCTGATCCAGAAAATCGTCCGCGCGTACGAGGCTCACTCGGCGCAGGCGAAGGCGTAGACGTGGCGGCTGCTCGCGCGCGTCGAGGCCTCACCGTGGCTGTGACCGATGGCCGCGGACGTCCGTGGCCCTCGCCGACCCTCGGACGCTGGCTGGCGGCGCACGCACAGGCACGTGCGCGCGGCATGGTGACCATCGCGCTCGTGAGCGACCCGGCGATGCGGCGGCTCAACGCGACGTTTCGCGGCGCGGATTACCCCACAGACGTCCTGTCGTTCCCCAGCGATTTGCCAGGTGTGTTGGGGGACATCGCCATTGCCCGCGGCGTGGCGGCGCGGCAGGCTCGCACGCTGGGACACGCCGAGACCACGGAGCTCCGGGTGCTGGCGCTCCACGGGCTGCTGCACCTTCTGGGATACGATCACGAGCACGATCGGGGCGAGATGCGCAGGGCGGAAGACCGGCTGCGCAGGCGGGCTGGACTACCGGCCGGCCTGATCGCGCGTGAGTCCCGGTTGCATGAACGATGATTCCCTTAACGGTCTTCTTGGTAGTGTGCGCAATCGCCTATGTCGCGGTGGTCGAAACCGCGTTTGGCGTCCTGATGCGCCTGCCCGAACGCCTCGAGGCCCAACGCGAGAGCGAAGCTGACGGCCTTGCGGCTTATCTCGAAGACCCCCTGACCTTTTTTGTGCCGGCGCGGCTGGTCCGCGCCATGTTGCTAGTGCTGATGGTGGTCCTGATGGTCCAGCCGATCGGTACGGGCTGGTATAGCGGTCTCGTTCTGTTCTTCTCCTGCGCCGGACTGACGCTTGTGGCCGGCCACCTCGTGCCGACGCTTGTGGTCAGGCACGCGCCCGAGCGGCTGCTGGCCATGTTGCTGCCGCCCTTCACCGCGATGGCGAACCTGGTGACGCCGTTGACGTCGCTCATCATCGGCTGGCTCGGCACGGTGGAGCGCCGCGCGCCGCGGGCCAACGGAAACGGTCACTCCTCCCAGGAGCCGCAGGCCGAAGGTGCGGCCACAGCCGAAGACGGCCGGCTGCTGCGATCGGTGGTGGACTTCGGAGACACCCTGGTGCGCGAAGTCATGACGCCGCGACCCGACGTGGTGGCCATTCGCGCAGAGGCGACGATCGATGAACTGCGCGCGCTGGTGCGCGAACAGGAGTACTCGCGGTTGCCGGTCTTCCGCGAGAACCTCGACAACATCATTGGCCTCGTGGTGGTGAAGGATCTGATCCAGCTCGAAGAGCCCATGTCGGGCACGGCCGCCGTCACCGGCCTGATGCGCCCGGCAGCCTTTGTGCCTGAAACCAAACGCGTCGCTGACCTGTTGCGCGAGTTCCAGCAAAAACGTTTCCAGTTGGCGATGGTGGTGGACGAGTACGGCGGCATTGCAGGGCTGGTGACGGTTGAGGATCTGGTGGAAGAACTCGTCGGCGAAATTCGCGACGAATACGATCTGGAAGCCGAACCCATTGTGCAGGAGCCTGACGGCGCATTTGTGTTCAGCGCCAAGGTGGGCATCGAGGAAATGACTGAGCGGCTCGGGATCACCATCGACGAAGAGGGGTTCGAGACCGTGGGCGGATATGTGCTGACTCGGGCCGGCAGGGTGCCCGCAGCCGGGGAGACGTTCACGGCCGATGGCGTGTCGGTGGAAGTGCTCGAGGCCGAGCGCCGCCGCATCCACAAGATCCGGGTGCGCCGCCTGCCGCAGGACGAAGGCCAGGAGCAGTGAAGGCCGGCTACGTCGCGCTCGTTGGACGGCCGAACGCCGGCAAGTCCACACTGATGAACCGGCTGATCGGCCAGAAGCTCTCGATCGTTTCCGACAAGCCGCAGACCACCCGCCATCGCATCACCGGGGTGCTGAACACACCCGGTGGCCAGCTGGTGTTCATCGACACGCCCGGCATTCACAAGCCGGAGCACACGATGAACCGACGCATGGTCAAGGCCGCACTCGATACCCTTCGTGAAGCCGACCTAGTTGTACTGGTGGTAGACGCGGCCGAGGAGCCCGGCTGGGGCGATCGCTTCGTGATGGACCTGCTCGCCGATCTCCACAAACCCCTCATTGTCGTCTTGAATAAAGTCGATCGGTTGAAAGACAAGACCAGTCT
>SHUF01000049.1 GCA_009694745.1 Acidobacteriota bacterium | reverse complement strand
GAGCACCGTCGAAAAGCGATGGGCATCCGTGAAGTTGTAGTCCAACCGGTAGGTCGGGAACCAGTTGTTCGCCTTGGTCTCGGCGTTATACGTGTACGTGTCGTGCAGCGGGTTTGCGTTCGCGATGATCGATCCCGTGGTGCCGGTCGCCTGACGGATGTCGGCGAGCAGCTTCTGGATGGTCGGATCCATCGTCGCCGTCTGGCCCTGGGCGGCCGCCAGCGTGAGGATGTTCACCTCCTGCACGACGTTGCCCAGGCCGAGGTACCGGTAGAAGCCCGCGCGCGCCTGCTCGTGGAGGACCGTGCGGTTCCGGGTGACTTCGGACGGCTGGTAGAAGTTCTCGATGTTCGTGAAGAAGAACGCCTTGCCTCGGCCGTCATAGAGGCCGGGAATCGAAATCGGACCGCCCAGACGACCGCCGGTCTGGTGCTGCAGGAGCTTCGGCTTGCGGACGCCGTTGCGGTTGTTGAACCACGTGTTCATATTCAGGTTCAGCGTCGTGCCGAACGCTTTCCACGTGTCGTTGCGGTAGTAGTGGTAGAGGCTGCCCGTGTAGATGTTGGAACCGGACTTTGTCGTAAACCGGATCTGCACGGCGCCCGATCCACCGCCTGCGGCCTCGCCGGCCGCCGTGGACACAGTCATTTCCTCGATAGCGTCCAGGCGCGGCTGGACGATCGTGAAGAAGCCGTCAGAGCTGCGCAGCGTGTTGTCCTGGATGTTTACGCCGTCGAGCGTAATGTTGATCGCGCCGCGGGGCAGCCCGTTGATCGACGACTGCCGGTTGCCGCCAGGCGTCGAGACGCCGGGCAGGAACGTCACAAAGTCCATGACGTTGCGGCTGGTCAGCGGCAGGCTCTGAATCTGTTTCGTGTTGATGGTGGATGACACTGCCGAGGACACGGTCTGGACCAGTCTGGTCGCGCCTTCGACCACCACCGTTTCAGTCATGCCGCCGACCTCAAGCCGGGCACTGATGCTCTGAGGCACGCCCGCGTTGAGCACCACGTCATTAAAGATCGCGGTCTTAAACCCGGACAGTGACACGGTCACTGAATAGGAGCCGGGCAAAAGTGCCGGCACGGTGAACGTGCCCTGCGACGAGGAGATGGCCTCCGTCGTGACGCCGGTCGCGCTGTTCTTGACGACAACCGTGGCGCCGGGAATGGCCCCGCCGGATGTGTCCAACACCGTTCCAGTCAGCGTCGATGTGACACTGCCCTGGCCGTAGGCGAGCGTGGCGACCATCAGGAACAGGGCCACCAAGGAACCGAGCCGCCGTGATTCTTGCCTCATGACACTCTCCTCATTTGTCAGGATGCCCTGAATGGACCTTCCGAAATCGAACATGTTCGCCCCAAGTGTGCAGAATTGGACACTTTATAGACGTATTGCTTGTATCTCGTCAAGGCTCGGGAACTCGTCCACAGGGCCCCAGCGAACTCTCGCGCCGCCTGCGGGTGCCCGAGGGCCGTGGAGGCGCGGTGGTCGCCGAGGTATCACCGCGATCGCTACTTCTTGATTGTTGGGTACTTGATGCCCAACTGCTCCAGGAGCGTCTTGTACTTCGTCGGGTCGAAGTAGAACGGCCGCATCTGCTCGCGGTACCGGGCCATGATTTCGCGGTTGAGTTCGATCGCGGGCTGATCCTGCGGCCGGATGATGGCCTCGTACTTCTGGTCTTTTGTCTGGACGTTCTTGAAGTAGTCCCATGACGCCTGAATCACCTCAGGTTTCAAAAGGAGGTCAATGAGCGTCATCGCCTGGACCTTGGCTCCGGCGGTCACGCCCTTGTGGGCCACCGGCGTCGCCATCGCGATGCCGTTTGACCAGTTGTGGCCCGGCAACCCTTGGATATTCGAGGGGTAGGACAAGGTCACCGTAGGCACATTCCACGAGATGTCGCCGATGTCATCGGACCCGCCGCCCGTGTTCGTGGCCTGGTTGACCGGGCCGACGAGTGGCCCGACCTGCGTCGACAATCCGCGCTCGGCCGCGCCCAGCTCCTTCTGCACCGCACGCGCAAACACCTGGTCGTCCTCACTCCACGTGGGCATGCCTACGGTTTGAATGTTCGCGGCGGTGACCTGGGCAATGGCCCGGTTGAAGTGTCGCGGCCATGCGGAACCGAGCACGCGCGTCGGTAGCAGCACGGTATCGGTCATCATCGCCGCGCCTGCCGCGATCTTGTCGCCCACCGCCCACAGACTCTTGATGCCCTGGTAGTTGATTTGGCGGAAATAATACCAGACGGAGGCGGTGGAGGGCACGACGTTGGGCTGATCGCCGCCATCGGTAATCACGTAGTGCGAGCGGTGCGGAAGTTCGAGATGTTCGCGCCGATAGTTCCAGCCTACGTTCATCAGCTCGACCGCATCGAGAGCGCTCCGCCCCCGCCAGGGTGCGCTGGCTGAGTGGGCGGACTCGCCCTTGAAGCTGTACTTGACGGAGACGAGGCCGGTCCCGCCGCCGTCGCCCCACGAGACTGACAGGCCGTTGCCCACATGCGTAAAGAGGGCGACGTCCACATCCTTGAAGAGGCCCGCGCGGATGAAATACGCCTTGGTCCCGACCAGTTCCTCCGCCACACCAGGCCAGATCCGAATCGTGCCGGCAATCTTCTCGCGCTCCATGATCTTCTTGAGCACGATTGCCGCAGTGATGTTCACCGCCTGGCCGGAGTTGTGGCCTTCGCCATGACCGGGCGCGCCCTCGACGAGCGGGTCGTGATACGCCACGCCGGGTTTCTGCGATGACTGCGGAATACCGTCGATGTCCGAACCGAGCGCGATGACCGGCTTGCCAGTGCCCCAGGTCGCCATGAACGCGGTGGGAATGCCGGCCACGCCTTCTTCAACCTGGAAGCCGTTGTCCTTGAGGACCTTGACCAGGTATTTCGATGTCTCGAACTCCTGGAAGCCCAGCTCGCCGTAGCTGAAGAGCTGGTCGACCATCTGCTGCGAAAAAACTTTGAGTCGATCGACCTCGATGGCGACCTCCTGTTTGAGCGCGGTGACCCGCGCCGTATCGGCCGGCAGCGTCAACGGTGACGGCGGCGCCGGGGCCTGACCACCTCCGCGGCCCTGAGTCTGTACGACAGTTCCGGCGAGCACCAACAATCCGAGTCCGAGCCCCAACATCCTCATGCCGTTCCCCTCTTGTTCCATGCTCCCGGATGTCACTTCGTACGGTTCGACGCGCGTGTCTGCGGCGAGTGGCATTGTCCGGGATCTACCCGGGCATCATATCCCGGTAACGCAGAGAGCGGTTGTCATCGCCGCTCGTTCTTGTAGACCCTGCCCCCACGCATGACGAAGCGCACGCGTTGCAGCGCGGTGATGTCGGTCAGCGGGTTGCCCTCGACCGCCACGAGATCCGCCTGCAGACCGGTGGCGATCGTCCCGATCTCGTTCTGCAGCCCCATCGACTCGGCGGCCAGCGAGGTGAGCGACGTGATGGCGTGGGCGGGTGCCTGGCCCGACTTCACGCGCTCCAGGATCTCGCGCATGTTCTGGCCGTGCCCGCCGGCCACCGCATCGGTGCCCATCACCATCTTGAGGCCCTTGGTCTTGAGTGCCGCTGCGAACATGGCCTCCTTGAGGCCCAGCGCTTTTTCCATTGAGGTGAAGCCCTCATCGGTGTAGTTGCCGATGCCCAGGAATTTCTTCCGGTTCTCGAGGTAGTTCTGCGTGACCAGGCCGATGTTCGGGTCGAACCACACCCCCTTCTCAGCCAGGAATGCGAGCGCCTCAGCGTTGGCCAGCCCGCCGTGTTCCACCACCGTGCAGCCGGCGCGCGCGGCACGCATCATGGCCTCGGGCGCGTGCGCGTGCACCATCGACCGGAGCCCTTGCGCGCGCGCTTCGCCGCACGCGGCGTCGAGTTGCTCCTGCGACAGCGTGGGCACGCCGCCGTCGCGGATGCTGGCCGAGGCGAAGATCTTCACGAGGTCGGCGCCGTCGGCCTTGAACGCGCGCACGGCCACGCGCATCTCGTCGGGCATCATCTTGGGGTTGGCGATGTGTCCCAGGGAGCTGAGCAGCCGCGGGCCTGGCAGCACACCGCGGGCAATCGCGTCGCGCAGCGCCTTATCCGACGCGGCGCCTACGCTCTGCACGGTGGTGAAGCCGGCCATCATCGTGACCCAGGCGTTCTCGGCGGCATAGAGCACCGCCTGATCCGCCGGCTCCGGGCCGGTGGCATAGCGGTCGTTTAGGTCGAAATGCCAGCCGATGTGCACGTGCGTGTCGATGAAACCGGGCAGCAGCGTGAGGCCCGATAGATCGTAGGTGGCCGCCCCGGTGGCGTGGCCCACGGCGGTGATGCGACCGCCGCTCACCGACACCATCACGTCGGGTCGCGAGCCACCGCGTCCGTCGAGCATCAGCGGCGCGCGGAGCGTGACGGTGGTCGATTGCGCCGTGAGCGACGGGCCGGGCGTGAGCACGGCCAGGGCGAGCAGAACGGTGAGCGCGACGCGGTGGATCATGGACATACTCCTGCCGCGCATTCTACGCGAGCGCGTACCGGCTACGCCGTTGCAGCAGCGCGACGGCTTTGGGACTGTAGAGCCAGCGCTGCACGATGACGACCGCGCCACCTCGACCGTTCCCCACAGCGCACGTCCGAGCCTGACGGCGGTACCAGCCAGGGACTGCAGGACCACCTGCACATCCTCGGCAAGATGGCTGAGGCGAAGGCCGGGTCGGCAAGGGCGCGGCGTCAGCCAGGCTCTTCCTACCCTGCTTGCTCGATCACTTGCCCGGTGGCCACCGTGCCCGCGGGCACGTGGGCGCTTGTCAGCACGACGCAGTCCGTCAGAGTGACATTGGCGCCAACCCTGGCTCCATCCCAGACAACGCAACGAGTCAGTACAGCCGACGAGTCCACGACGCTCGTGCCTTCGACTACGGACGCATCGGTCCCGGCTGTGTGCAGCACGGCGGCGATGTAGTCGGCCGGGGTGCCGACGTCCAGGAACGGCGCCTCCACCGTCCACACGTGAACGGCGCCCGGTTCGTTGCGCACCAGATCGCGATACACGCCCGCAACCGTTTCAGCGAGCGCTCCAGGGAGTAGACCATCAAACACATCCGGATTCACGACCTGCACGCCGACGAAATGCCACGTCTGGTCGGTGTGCCCCTTCGCCACGAAGTCTGTGACGCAGTGATTCGCATCCACGCGAATGCCGTTGTAGTGATCGGGCCGGGTGTTGGTCACCACGGCCATGGTGACCCGAGCGCCAGACACGCGATGGGCCTCGATCAACGGAGTCAGGGGCACATCCGTCAGGGTGTCGCCGTTCACGATCAGGCACGGGCCAGTCAGCCCGGGCCACAACGTCAGCGCCTGCTTCGGTCCACCCGCAGATCCAAGAATCACTGGTTCCCAGGAATATCGCACCCGCATCCCGAGCGCACCCCCATCACCAACAACGGACGTGATGCTCTTGGGCAGGTGGTGCAGATTCAGCACGACGTCGCTGATACCTTCGCGGTGCAGCCACTCGAGTACACGCTCGATCAGCGTCTTCCCCGCCATGGGCACCGCCGGCTTCGCGACGTAACGCGTGATCGGGAACAGGCGGGTTCCGAGACCGGCTGTCAGGACGATGGCGGGCAAAGACATAGTGAATACTAGCGCCAAAATAATGAGCCAGTTGGCCAATGCGGCAATCACGCAATCACGCAATCACGCAATCACGCAATTGAGCAATCCCACGATCAAGCAGCCCCACAATCCCCATCAAAGATCCAGAATCAGCAATCCCTCCAATCCCGATCCTCAATCGCCAAATCCTCAATCCTCAATTTGCCGGTACACTACTCAAGTGTCTGTCCCTGCGTTGCCCGCCCCTGTCCAGATCTATCTCGATCGCACGAAACAGTCGTCCGCGCGCGTAGTGCCGCTGACGGGTGACGCGTCCGATCGGCGGTACTTCCGCGTGTTGCCGCCGGGAGGACAGTCGTTTGTTCTGGCGGTGAGCGCCGGTCCGTTTGAGTACTCGACGCTGCCGTTTGTAAACGTGTCCGAACTGTTTAACGCCATGCCGCTGCCGGTGCCAAAGATCCTCGGTGAGGCCGCCGACCACGGCGTGCTGGCCCTTGAGGACCTGGGCGATGTAACGCTGCAGGCGCACGTGGGCGCGGCGCCGGCGCTGGCCCATGCGGCGCTCTACCGGCAGGCCGTCGGCTTCATCGAAGTGATGCAACGGCGTGGCCGGGAGTTGCAGGATCTCAAGTACATCCCCTACAGCATCGCGTTTGACGAGGACAAGCTGACGTGGGAGATGGATTTTTTCATCAAGCACTTCCTCGAGGCCTATCGAGGCGTCGTGTTCGCAGCCGGCGACCGCGATGCACTGCGACACGAACTTCTCGGGCTGGTGAAGACCCTGGCTGCTGAACCGCGCGTACTCTGCCACCGCGACTATCACAGCCGGAACCTGATGCTGTCTGGCGGCCGGTTGTGGATCATCGATTTCCAGGACGCGCGAATGGGGCCCGATACCTACGACCTCGTGTCGCTGTTGCGCGACTCGTACGTGGACATCTCGGACAAGGACGTGGACGACTTGCTCGCGTACTTCCTGGCACTGGCGGGGCGTCCCGGCGAAGCGGACAACTTCCGCCGCCGTTTCGACGAAATGGCCCTGCAGCGCAACCTCAAGGCGCTGGGCACCTTCGGCTACCAGACCACCGCCCGCGGAAACACGGTCTACATCCAGTACATCCCACGCACACTGCGGTACGCCCGGCAGCAATTGCATAAATACCCCCGGTTCGCAGCCCTGCGGGAGCTTCTGGCCCGATACGTCGAGGAATTCCGGTAGGGACCCGACTTTCCGATAAGATCACGGGATGCACGTCTACATTGAAGACATCGCCAAGCACGTAGGCACGCCGGTCACCCTTAAAGGTTGGCTGGCCGGCAAACGCTCCAGCGGTAAAATTCACTTCCTGCAGGTCCGGGACGGGTCGGGATTTATTCAGGCCGTGATGTCCAAGGCCGCGGTGGGCGACGAGATTTTCGCGACGGCCGACCACCTCTCACAGGAGTCCGCGATCATCGTGCACGGCACACCACGCGCGGATTCGCGGGCCCCCAGCGGATTCGAGATCGAGGCCACGGGTCTTGAAGTGGTGGGCGCCTCGCACGACTTCCCCATCACGCCGAAGGAACACGGCGTGGACTTCCTCATGGACCGGCGGCACCTCTGGATTCGCTCTCAGCGGCAGCAGGCCATCCTTCGCGTACGCCACGAAGTCATCGATGCCGTGCGCGACTACTTCAACAGCCGAGGGTTCATCCTCGCCGACGGACCCATCTTCACGCCGTCAGCGTGTGAAGGCACGACTACGCTGTTCCCGGTCCAGTACTTTGACGACACCACGGCGTACCTGACGCAAAGCGGCCAGCTCTACAACGAAGCGAATGCGATGGCGCTGGGACGCACGTACTGCTTTGGCCCGACGTTCCGCGCGGAAAAATCGAAGACCCGACGCCATCTCACAGAGTTCTGGATGGTCGAACCCGAGGTGGCGTATGCCGACCTCAACGATGTCATCACGCTCGCCGAAGGCCTGGTCACGCATGTCATCGGACGCGTGCTCGATCGCCGTGAGCGCGAACTCAAGGTGCTGGAGCGCGACACGTCGAAACTTTCTCGCGTCACCGCGCCCTTTGCTCGCATCACCTACGACGAGGCGGTCACGGTGCTCAAGAGCAAGGGCTTGCCGTTTGAATGGGGCGGCGACTTCGGTAGCCCCGATGAAACCGCGCTCTCGGAGCACTTCGACGGCCCGGTGGCTGTGACCGGCTATCCCAGCAAGATCAAGGCCTTTTACTTCAAGCCGATGGACGGGCGCCCCGAAGTGTCGATGTCGGTGGACGTGCTGGCGCCTGAAGGCTACGGCGAAATCATCGGCGGTGGCCAGCGCCTGGAGAACCTCGATCTCCTGCTGCAACGCATCAAGGAGCATAATCTTCCGCAGGAAGCGTTCGAGTGGTATCTCGACTTGCGCCGCTTCGGCAGCGTGCCCCACGGCGGGTTCGGCATGGGCATCGAACGCGTGGTGTCGTGGATCTGCGGCCTCGACCACCTGCGCGAAGCAATCCCGTATCCCCGCATGCTCTACAGAATTTATCCATAATGAAAATTGGTTTCGTTTCGCTGGGTTGTCCGAAGAACCTCGTGGACGGCGAGGTCATGCTCGGCATGGCGAAACACGCCGGACATGAGCTGACCGCCGACGCCGCCACCGCCGAGGTCATCGTCGTCAACACCTGTGCATTCATCGACAATGCGAAAGAAGAATCGGTCAACGCGATCCTGGAGATGGCGCAGTTCAAGCGCGATGGGTCGTGCAAGAAACTGATCGTGACCGGCTGCCTGGCTGAGCGGTATCGCGAGCAACTCCAAGCCGAAATTCCGGAGATCGATGTGTGCCTGGGTACAGGCGAGGTGCCCAGCATCGTCGGCGCGATCGCGGGTCAGGCGACACCGATGACCTTGTTCAGGTCACGCGCCGAAGTGATGGGCTCCCCCAAAGAGCATCCGGGCGCGCATATCACCTACCTGTACGGCAGCGACACGCCGCGGGTGCTCACCACGCCCTCGCACTTCGCCTACGTGAAGATTGCCGAAGGCTGCGACTACACCTGCGCGTTCTGCATCATCCCCACTCTGCGCGGCAAGTATCGCAGTCGCGAGGTGGACGCGGTGGTGCGCGAGGCGGAACAGCTGGCGGCGCAGGGCGTGAAGGAACTCCTGCTGATTTCACAGGACACCACGTTTTTTGGCATCGATCGCGGGGAACGAGGCGCGCTGGCCACGCTGCTCCGCCGCCTGAATGACGTGGACGGGCTCGAGTGGATTCGCCTGTTGTACCTCTACCCCACGACGATTACAGACGACGTGCTGCTGGCGATGGCGGAGTGCAAGAATGTCTGCAGTTACATCGACCTGCCGCTGCAGCATGCATCGGCGGATGTGTTGCGGCGGATGCGGCGTCCCGGCAACCGCGCAACGTACGACAAGTTGCTGGCGCGAGTCCGCCGACTGGTACCCGGCGTGACTTTGCGCACCACATTCATCGTGGGATTCCCAGGCGAGACTGAGGACGACTTCGCCCAACTGATGGACTTCGTGCGCGACACAGAATTCGACCACGTGGGTGTGTTTACGTACTCGCACGAAGAAGGCACCCGCGCACACGAGTTTGAAGACGACGTGCCGGCGAAAGTGAAGCAGGCGCGGCGCGGCGCGGTGATGAAGCTGCAGAAGCAGATCGTGGCCCGGCGGCTGAAGGCCCGTAAGGGGGACAACGTGCGGGTGATGGTGGATGGCCCGTCGCCGGAGTCTGAGCTGGTGGTGCTGGGCCGGCTCGAGGGCCAGGCGCCGGACATCGACGCCATGGTGTATTTCGACCAGTGCGATCCCACAACGCTGGTGCGAGGCACGGTGGTGGACGCCACCATCTCCGGCTCCCGCGGCTACGATTTGGTCGTCGTCCCAATGAGCTCGTAGCTGATTTGTGGCACCACTATCGGCCTGGCCTGAACGGACCGATACTCCTTCGTATGCGACTTTTCTCCCTTCGGCCCTGGACCGGGCGCTTCGCGCTGGCCGCAGCCACCCTGGTGCTGGTGTCGGCCGGTTGCGACGCGCTCACCAAGCCCACAGAACCCGGTCCGGTGGTGACAGGCGTCGTCAGCTACACCGCCTTGGGGGCCAGTGACGCCATTGGGTACGGCAGCAGCTCGCCGTGCGTGCCATTTTCGCCATGTCCGGACGGGACGGGTTACGTCCAGATCGTGGCGCGGCGGCTGCGGGCCGCGACCCCCAACCTGGCATTCCTCAACCTGGGGGTGCCCGGCGCGGTGCTGAGCCGCGAGATCATGACCATCGGCAACAGCCTGGGTCGCGGCATCCCGGCCAACATGATTGACGGGCAGCTGCCCTTTGTCGCCGTCGGCTCCACGATCGTGACCGTGTTTTCTGACGCCAACGGCGTCAACACCATCGGCGCGGCCCTCAAGCCCCTGGCCTCCAGTGCCCGACCGGCGTACGCCCAGACCCAGGTCCAGAACTTCGCGCGCGATTTTTTGTCTTTTATCTCAGGCATCACGTCCCGCGCGGGCGGCGCCACGGTGGTGGTCCTGAACCTCCCCAATCTGGCGCGGCTCCCCTATGCGGCCGGATACAACGATGACGAGCGTTCATTCCTGCGTCAGCTCTCGGCCGGTTTCACAGCCGGGATGAACGCGACCCGCTCCTCCAAGGTTCGCATCGTGGACCTGATGTGCCACGCGCCGGTCTATCAGGCGGCGTTCTACTCGAGTGACGGCTTCCACCCCAGCGACTATGGCTATTCAGTCATGGCTGACCTGGTCACGGCCGCCATCGCAGCCCCACCCGCCCCGCCTGCCACCACCTGTTCGTTCATGTAGAGCGCTCCCGAAGGGTGCTATACTCTCGGTTGGTCGTAACAGGAATGTAATGGTAAGTGGGCCCGTGCCCACTTTTTGTCTTTTTAGGACCAGTTTTTGAAGAGCCATGTCGCGCGAAGCCGCTGTTGAACGGGTA
Source organism: Acidobacteriota bacterium (assembly GCA_009694745.1). Taxonomy (GTDB): domain Bacteria; phylum Acidobacteriota; class Vicinamibacteria; order Vicinamibacterales; family SCN-69-37; genus SYFT01. The sequence goes on along the minus strand of SHUF01000049.1, from coordinate 11,766 downwards.
CGTAAAGCGGCGATCCGCCTGACTGCGAGTCACGGGTTGGAGCTGTTTGACCTGCAGTTCCGGCGCGAATCGATCGGCTGGGTCCTGCGGGTGATGGTGGATCGCCCGTGGCAGGAGTCGGATGGACCGGACCGGCCGGACCAGGCCGTGGGCATTGGCGACTGCCAGCGCGTGAGCCACGACCTGGGGACGTTGCTCGACGTGGAAGATGATTTGGGTGCGGCGCTTGGACAGGCCTACACCCTTGAGGTGTCCTCACCCGGCCTCGATCGGCCGCTGCGTCACGAAGCCGACTATCGTCGGTTCACGGGGCGCCTGGCCAAGATCGTGACGTCTGAGCCGGTGGAGGGACAGACAAGTTTCGCGGGCCGGCTGTCTGGCTTCGACGAGGGGCACATTCTCCTCACCGAAGGCCGGCGGGTCCATCGCGTGCCGCTTGGCGGGGTTCGCCGGGCGCGCCTGGAAGTTGAGTTCTGATTATGGCAACTGAACTGCAGCAAATGATTGACATGGTGGCGAAGGACAAGGGCATTGACCCGACCATCGTCGTGAGCGCGATCGAGGACGCATACCTGGCCGCCGCGCGCAAGGTGTTCAAGGAAGACGACGACCTGCGGTCGCGGTTCAACATGGAAACCGGGCAGGTGGAACTGTACGCCGTCCGGCAGATCGTGGAGACGGTGGTGGACCCCGCCAAGGAAATTCTGCTCAGCGAGGCGCAGGAGCTCTACGGCGAGGAAGCCGAGACGGGGATGGAAATCGAGTTCCCGAAAGAAACCGCAAAGCTCGGCCGCATCGCCGCGCAGACGGCCAAGCAGGTCATTGCGCAGCGCGTGCGGGAAGCCGAGCGCGAGAAGATTCACAACGAGTTCAGCCAGCGCGTGGGCGAAGTGGTCAACGCCATGGTCAAGCGCTTCGAGAGCGGCGACCTCATCGTTGAAATTGGCCGCATTGAGGCGCAGATTCCTCGCCGAGAACAGTCGCGCGCCGAAAATTACGCCATTGGCGACCGCGTGCGCGCCGTCATCAAGGCCGTGACGCTCAACGCCAAAGGGCCGCAGGTGGTGCTCTCGCGCACCGACCCGGCGCTGCTCGTCAAACTGTTCGAGCAGGAAGTGCCGGAAATTTACGACGGCACAGTCATGATTCGCGGCTGCGTGCGTGAAGCCGGTGACCGCGCGAAGGTTGCGGTCTTCTCGCGCGAGCGCGATGTGGATCCGGTGGGCGCGTGCGTCGGCATGCGCGGTACTCGCGTGCAGGCCATCATCCGTGAACTGCGGGGAGAAAAAATCGACATCGTCGAGTGGTCGGAAGACCAGGTGGACTTTGTCACCAAGGCGCTCAGCCCGGCCCGCGTGCAGCGCGTGACGATCATCGATGACGAAGCGCGTGTGATGGAAGTGCTGGTCGAGGATCGGCAGCTGTCGCTCGCCATCGGCAAGAAGGGCCAGAACGTGCGCCTGGCGGCCAAGCTCACCGGCTGGAAGATCGACATCAAGAGCGATGAAGACAAGAAGAAGGAAGTGGAACTCACGATGGCCGGTATCGAGTTTGGCGGCGCCACGGAAAGTGCCGCGCCGCTCGTGTTGCCCGACATTCACGTAGAGGTCATCAGCGCGCTGACCTCAGGCGGCTTCACGACGGTGGAGCAGGTGCGCGCGGCGAGCACCGAAGCGCTGCTGGCACTCCCCGGCTTCGACGCCGAGACGGTGGCGGCTGTTCAGGCTGCTGCTAATTCTGGTTTGTAGAATCTTCGAGGTTTCTTTTGTCCACTGTCCGGATTTATAAAGTCGCTGAACTGCTGGGCCTCTCAAGCCCGGAAGCCATTGCGCTGCTCAAGAAAGAAACGGGCATCGCGGCCAAGAGCGCGTCGAGTTCGATCGAGGAGATCGTCGCCCGCCAGTTCGTCGAACGCCAGGCGCGCGCGCGCAAGATCACGCTGCCCGGCGGCGCGATGTTTGCCGACACGCCGGCGGCGCCTGCCAAAAAGGCTCCGGCCAACGGCGCCAAGGTGCCTGAGCCGGTCAAACCGGCGGCGCCCGTGTTGCGGCCGCGTCTGGTCAAGACGGTCAAGCCGGCCACCGCTATCGACGAAGCGGCGGCAGCCACAGCTGAGACGCCTGCGGTGCCCGAGCCCACACCGGTCCCTGAGACACCCGAGCCCGTCGCGCCGGTTGTGCCCGTACTGAACGTCGAGCCCGAGCCGGTTGCCGCGCCTGTGGTGCCGCCTCCGGTGGTGCATGTTCCGCCGCCGGTGGTTGTGCCGGAGCCGCGCGTCGCCAAACCCGCTGCACCACCAACGCCGCCGGCTCCCGCCGTGTCATCCCCGGCAGCGCTGCGTCCCTCAGGACGCGTCGTGCCGCCCACGCGCCGCCTGCGCATTGAAGACCCGCTGACCGGCGAAGCGCCGGCGGCACGCCCCATTCCGCAGCGGCCGGTTGTGCGGCCGCACCAGTCTGCGCCGGCCCCGACCCGGCCGGCCGATCCCAGCATGCAGGCGCGTCAGGGAGGCCCGATGGGCCGGCCCCCCATGCCCACGGGCCCACGGCCGCCGCTTGGTGGCCCCCGCCCGCTGCCCTCGCAGCCCGTCCGCCCTGGCACACCAGGCAGCCCAGCCGGGCCGCTCGGTCAGCGTCCGCCACTCGGCCAGTATCGTCCGGGTCAAACCGGCTACCGCCCGTCGTACTCGGGCCCGCGCACGCGCGGACCTCGTCGCGACGACCGGCCCAGCATACCGATGATGCAGGAGCCGCCGCCGCCCATCACCAAGCTGATCACGCTGGCTGAAGGCATGTCGGTGAAGGATCTGGCCGACAAGCTCGAGGTCAAGGCCAAGGACGTCATGAAGAAGCTGATGGATCGTCGCATGATGATGACCATCAACTCCACGCTCGATGCCGAGACGGCGCAGCTGGTGGCACGCGACTTCGGCGCGGAAGTGCTCATCCGTTCGTTCGAGGAGGAAGTGGTGGATGTAGAAGCCACCGCCTCGAAACCGGAGGACATGGTTGAACGAGCGCCGGTGGTCACGGTCATGGGACACGTCGATCACGGCAAGACCACGCTGCTCGACGCCATCCGCAAGGCCAAAGTCGCCCAAGGCGAAGCCGGCGGCATCACGCAGCACATCGGCGCCTACTCGGCGGAAGTCAACAACCGCCGGATCGTGTTCCTCGATACGCCTGGTCACGCGGCGTTCACGATGATGCGCGCCCGCGGCGCCAAGGTCACCGACATCGTCATCCTCGTGGTGGCGGCCGATGACGGCGTCATGCCGCAGACCAAGGAAGCCATCGACCACGCGAAGGCGGCGAACGTGCCGATTATCGTGGCGGTGAACAAGATCGACGTGCCCGGAGCGAACCCCGAGCGCGTCAAGCGTGAGCTGTCGGAACTCGGGTTGCAGCCGGAAGAGTGGGGCGGCACCACCGTCACCGTGGAAGTGTCTGCCAAGCAGCAGACCAATCTCGATCAGTTGCTCGAGATGATTCTGCTCGTGGCCGACATCGGCACGCACAAGGCCAATCCCAAGCGCATGGCCCAGGGCACAGTGCTAGAAGCCAAGCTCGATCGCGGCCGTGGCCCAGTGGCCACCGTCCTGGTGCAGGACGGCACGATTCACGAAGGCGATCTCTTCATCGCCGGTAGTGTGGACGGAAAGGTTCGCGCCTTGTTCGACCACATGGGCCGCAAGATCAAGTCGGCGGGGCCGTCCACGCCGGTCGAGATCCTGGGCCTCTCGGCGCTGCCGTCACCCGGCGACCTGCTGCAGGTGGTGGACGACTCACTCAAGGCTCGCCAGATCGTGACCTACCGCCAGACGCAGGCCAAGGCCAAAGCGCTCGGTGCGCGTGGCTCACGCATGACACTGGAATCGCTGCAGCAGCAGATGGCCGAAGGCCAACTGAAGGAACTGGCGATCATCATCAAGGCCGACGTGCAGGGTTCGGCCGAAGTGTTGTCTGACACGTTGTCGAAGCTCAGCGAAGAGCGCGTCAAGGTGCGCATCATTCACTCGGGCGTCGGTGCCATCAACGAATCCGACGTGCTCCTGGCCACCGCGTCGAAGGCGATCATCATCGGCTTCAACGTCAAGCCCGACCGCAACGCGGCGGAAGTGGCGGAGCGTGAGGAAGTCGAGATCCGGCACCACACGATCATCTACAACGTCACCGACGAGATTAAGAAGGCGATGACGGGCCTACTCGAACCGACGTTGCGGGAAGCCCGCATCGGCGCGGCGGCCGTGCAGCAGATCTTCAGGTCGCCCAAGGCCGGCACGGTGGCCGGCTGCATGGTCACCGAAGGCCGCATCACCCGCGCGGGCGACGCGCAGGCGCGCCTCTCGCGTGGCGGCAAGGTCCTCTGGACCGGCCGTATCAGCTCGCTCCGCCGCTTCAAAGACGATGTGAGCGAGGTCAAGTCGGGGATGGAGTGCGGCATCAGCCTCGACAAGTACAACGACATCGAGACGGGCGACATGATTGAAGTCTTCCACGTCGAGAAGATCGCGCAGACACTCTAGTGGCCCAAGGCGCCCGCGCAGACCGGGTCGGCGAACAAATCCGGCAGGAGCTGAGCCAGATTCTTTCGCAGCAGGTCCACGACCCGGGCATCGGCTTTCTCACGCTCACGCGCGTCAAGGTCACGCCCGATCTACAACTGGCGCGGGTGCTCTACACCGTCTTCGGCGACGGGAAGCAGAAGAAGGAAACGCAGAAGGCGCTCGAACGCGCCCTGCCCTACTTGCGCCGCCAAATCGGCTCGCGCCTCAGTCTGCGCCGAGTGCCCGAGCTGCAGTTCTTCTACGACCAGTCCGTGGAACATCAGGACCGCATCGAGCAGATCCTCATTGACCTCAAGCGCGAGCGAGAAGAAAACCCGATTCCAGCAGACGACGAAGCTCCTGCTGCTGACGCCGCGACTATCGTCCCTACCGATAACACGGAAGAGTCATGAACGGTTCCGCGACTGACGTTGCCGCGGCCATTCGCCGCCACGATGTCTTTCTGATTACCTCTCACGCGCGGCCTGATGGCGATGCCATCGGCTCACAACTCGCGATGGCGTTCGCGCTCGACACTCTTGGCAAACGCGTACGCCTGGTCAATCACGACCCCGTACCGGGCGCGTACCGCAGTTTTCCCGGCGCCGATCGCATCGTAGTGGCGCCCGAAGCGCCTCACCTTCCCGACCTGCCGGTGGGCGCCGAAGCCACCATCGTCATGGAGTGCGGCGACCTTGCCAGGTCTGAGGTGACTGGCCTGGAACGGCCAACCGTGATCAACATCGACCACCACATCGGCAACACGATGTTCGGATCGGTGAACTGGTTCGACGGATCGGCCGCGTCATGTGCGGAGATGGTGGCCGATGTCATCGACGCGCTCGGAGTCGCCTGGACTCAGGACATTGCCGCGCATCTGTACCTCGGCATCGTCACAGACACGGGCGGCTTCAGACACGGCCCCATCTCGGCGCGGACGTTTCATGCCTCAGCCCGCATCGCGGCCACGGGCGTGTCCCCGGCGCTGCTCTCGCGCGAGATCTTCGACAGCTTCGGCGTCGGCCGCATTCGCCTGACGGGCGCGCTGCTCAACTCCATGGAGTTGCACCACAACAACCGCCTCGCGGTGCTGTATTACGACGACGAGATTCTGGCGGCGTGCGGCGCGACGAGCGACGATACAGACGGCCTGGTGAACCTGCCACTCGGCGCGAAGGACGTCCTCGCCGTCGCGCTCGTACGCAAACAAACTGACACGCAATACCGCGTCAGTATGCGCTCCAAGGGGAGCGTCAGCGTGCGCGACGTTGCAGTGGCGCATGGCGGTGGAGGCCATACGAACGCGGCTGCTTGCAGCATCGCAGGGTCGCGGATGTCGGTGACGAGTGCGATCGTCGCCGCCATCGCAATCGCGCTCCCGTAAGTTCCCCAGTTCCCCAGTTCCTAAGTTCCCCAGTTCCCCAGTTATGAATGGCGTGCTTCTAATCGACAAGCCCTCCGGCCCCACCTCGCACGATGTGGTGGCACGCCTGCGACAGGTGACGCGCGAGCGCAGCATCGGCCACGCGGGCACGCTCGATCCACGTGCGACGGGCCTGCTCGTGATGCTGCTGGGCAAAGCCACACGCCTGGCATCACTGTTGAGCGGTCACGATAAGGTGTATGAAGCCACCGTGCGTCTCGGCTGGGCCACGACCACAGACGACGCGGCTGGGGAACGGCTGACACCGGGCGAACCGGCGGGACCGCTCCCATCGGATGGCGCGCTGGCCACCGCGCTGGACCATTTTCGCGGCACGTTCGAGCAGATGCCGCCGCAGCACTCGGCCAAGAAAATTGACGGCCACAAGGCCTACGACATGGCGCGCAAGGATCAGCACGTGCCGCTGAAGATGGCTACGGTCACGGTGCGCAGCCTGGACCTGGTGGCGCGAACCGGTGACCTCGTCCAACTGACCATGACGGTGACCGCGGGCTTTTATGTGCGGTCCCTGGCGCGCGACCTGGGCGAGCGCCTCGGGTGCGGTGCCCACCTGCACGCCCTGCGGCGCACCCGGTCGGGCGCATTCCAGGTGGAGGCGGCCACGTCGCTCGATGAGGCCGACCAGCTGGGGCCCCTCCTCGAACCCCGCCTGATCTCCCTGGCCGACGCCCTGCCCGACCTGCCGGCCGTCCGGGTCTCCGAGGGCGGCCTGATCCGGGTCAGGCACGGCAACCCGATAGGGCCTCAGTTTGCGGCGGACGCCTGGGTTCCCACTCCAGCGGAGCCCGGCCTTCCACCGGTGAAAATCCGCCTGCTCGATGAAAAGGGGGTGCTTGTGGCCCTGGCCGACCTGCGCGGCGGACAGCTTCACCCGTCCGTGGTCTTGGGGTAGTATGAAGTGTCTGTAGAAGAACAATTGCGGCCGATCTGGTCATGCGCATTTCGCGCACTCTGGGCGGCTCGTGGAAGGTACTCATCGTGTTGAGCAAAGACCGTAAGACCGAAGTAATCAGTACGTACAAAACGCACGAAGGCGACACCGGCTCGCCGGAAGTGCAGGTGGCGATTCTCAGCGAACGCATCACCTACCTCACCGAACATTTCAAGACCCACGCCAAGGATCACCACTCGCGCCGCGGCCTGCTCAAGATGGTTGGCCAGCGACGCCGGCTTCTCGACTATGTGCGTCGGGAAGATCCGGCCCGCTACGCTGATCTGATCAAGCGGCTCGGCATCCGCAAGTAGCACTCACCCCGCGACAACACAAGCACCCAGAGGATATTTCACTCATGCTCCGAAGAGAATTGACGATCGGCTCGTCGACCCTGTCGATCGAGACTGGCAAGCTGGCCAAACAGGCCGATGGCGCGGTCATCATCCGCCAAGGCGACACGATGGTGCTGGTCACCGCGTGCCGCTCCGCGAACGCACGCGAAGGCATCGACTTCCTGCCCCTCACCGTGGACTACCGTGAGTCCGCCTACGCCTCGGGACGCATCCCCGGTGGCTTCTTCAAGCGTGAAGGCAAGCCGGCCGACAAGGAGACACTCACCTGCCGCCTGATCGACCGTCCGATTCGTCCCCTCTTCCCGAGCGGCTGGTTCTACGAGACGCAGATCATCGGCATGTTGATCTCGGCCGACGCCGAGAACGACTCCGACGTGCTCGCGATCACCGGCGCCTCCGCGGCGCTCGCCATCTCGACCATTCCCTTCGAGCAGACGATTGCCGCCGTGCGCATCGGCCTGATCGACGGCCAGTTCATCGTCAATCCCAGCTACCCGCAGCGCAAGACCAGCAAGATCGACCTGGTCGTGGCCGGCAGTGCAGGTGCCATCATGATGGTGGAATCGGGCGCCGAGGAAGCTACCGAAGAAGAGATGATCACGGCGCTTGAGACGGCCCACGCCGCTATCAAACAGATCGTCGCGATGATCGACGACCTCAAGAAGGAAGTCGGCAAGGCCAAGACCGTGGTCACGGCGAAGGCCGTTGACGCCGACCTGAAGAAAGCCGTCGAGACCAAGGCGTATGAGCCGCTGGCAGCCGCCATGCGCATTCGCGAGAAGCTCGAGAACTACGCCACGGTGGACAAGGTCATCGGCGAGATCGTCAAGAGCTTCCCTGAAGACCAGCAGTCCGCTGCCAAGGGTTTCATCGGTGGTCTCAAGGAGCGCATCCTGCGCGAGGAAATCCTAGACCGCGGTCAGCGCCTCGACGGCCGTCGCTTCGACGAGATTCGTTCCATCTGGACCGAAGTCGGCGTCCTCCCCCGCGCGCACGGCTCCTGCGTGTTCACGCGCGGCGAGACGCAGGCCCTAGTCACCGCCACGCTTGGCACGGATGACGATGCGCAGAAGATTGAGAAGGTGGACGGCGAGAGCTACAAGCGCTTCATGCTCCACTACAACTTCCCGCCGTTCTCGGTGGGCGAAGTGAAGTTCCTGCGCGGCCCCGGCCGCAGGGAAATTGGTCACGGCGCATTGGCCGAGCGCGCGCTCGCGCCAGTGATGCCGAGCCAGGAAGCGTTCCCTTACACCGTTCGTGTCGTGTCTGACATTCTGGAATCCAACGGGTCTTCATCCATGGCTTCCGTGTGTGGTGGCGCGATGTCGATGATGGACGCCGGTGTGCCGCTCAAGGCGCCGGTGGCCGGTGTGGCGATGGGCCTTGTGATGGACGAGCAGACCGGCAAGTGGGCCGTGCTGAGCGACATCGCGGGCGCGGAAGATCACTACGGCGACATGGACTTCAAGGTGACCGGCACCGCGACGGGCATCACCGCCCTGCAGATGGACATCAAGGTGGGCGGCATCACCATGGACATCATGCGCAAGGCGCTGGAGCAGGCGCGCCAAGGGCGTCTGCACATTCTCGGCAAGATGGCCGAGACGCTCGGCACGTCGCGCAAGGATATTTCCACCTACGCGCCGCGCATCATCACCATCAAGATCCCCGTCGAGAAGATTCGCGACGTCATCGGACCCGGCGGCAAGGTCATCCGCAGCATCGTCGAGCGCACCGGCGTGAAGATCGATGTGGAAGACGACGGCCGTATCAACATCGCGAGTTCAGACGACGTGGCGGCGCAGAAGGCCATTGCGATCATCCAGGAACTGACCGCGACGCCCGAACAGGACAAGGTCTACATGGGCCGCGTCGAGCGCATCACGGACTTCGGGGCGTTCATCGAAGTGATGCCCGGCGTGGACGGCCTGCTCCACGTCTCCGAGATGGCCAACTACCGCGTGGCCAATGTCCGCGACGAGCTCAAGGAAGGCGAGCAGATCGAGGTCAAGGTCATCAACATCGACCCGAGCGGCAAGGTGCGGCTCAGCCGCAAGGTGCTGCTGAAGGAAGGCGAAGGCATGACGCCGCGGTATCCCGGTGGCGGCGATGCGCACGGACCTTCGGGTGGTGACGACCGTGGTGGCCGTGGCGGCGACCGTGGTCCGCGCCGGGATCGCGACCGCGGCCCGCGCCGCTGAGCGCGATCACGACGGATCACGCCGAGACGCTCTCCGAACGTAGCGCGGCCTGAACTTCAAGGCCGCGAAGACAAAAACCCCGGGCAGGTTAACCTGCCCGGGGTTTTTGTCAGGCGCGTCAGAACGGTGCACTACTTCCGAAGCCAACGGCCGAAAGTCGACAAGATGAGAGCCTCGTCTATGTAGAAACTGGTCGCCCTGAGTTTCTCAAGCACTTCCGGGACGTTGACGAGGTCTTGCTCCGCTCCGGCGCGAATCACGCCGAGGGGGCCGAGCATGACAGCGGTGATGACGATGGCGGAGCCGAGGCGACGCCAGAACACAGAGGTCATACGCGTTACGGGAGTCCTGCGAGTGGGGCCAGTGGCCCCCGGCGCATCAAGCCGGCCAGTTCCTTGACGAACTTCGCGGCGACCTGCGCGGTGAGACCATCCCAGTCTTTCGTGGGGTTGTACTCGACGATGTCGGCGCCGACAATGAGACCGTTGAGGGCAAACAACACGCTGAGCACATCCCGCACCGAGAGGCCGCCGGGTTCGCGATGTGACACGCCTGGCGCGAACGCGGGATCGAGCACATCGAGGTCGAGCGATACATAGACAGGCCCGCCCACCGACGGCCGCGCGCCATCGGCCCAGGCCCGCATGTCGATCATCTCGACGCCAAAACGCTTCGCCTGTTCCTGCTGATGGCCCGTCAGTGTCCTGATACCCACCTGCACCAGATGCGACACCAGTTGTTCTTCCATCACACGCGCGAAGGGACATGCGTGCGAGTAGCGGTCGCCCTCGAACTCATCGTACAGGTCCGCGTGCGCATCAAAGTGCAGCACGGTCAGTCCCTTGTGCAACGGCCCGATGGCGCGAAGGACGGGATACGTCACCGAGTGGTCACCGCCAAGCAGAATCGGGGGCCGGCGTGAGGCGGCCAGCAGGCGCACCTCGCGTTCGATCGTGTCGCGCGGCTGTGCAGGGCCGTCCAGCATCAGATCGCCGGCATCGTCGAGCAGGTCCGCGCCAATTGAGGGTCCATGGCGCTCGGACCACGGATTCCCGGCCGGAGAGTTGAGCGCTGCGCGAATGGCTGCGGGCGCGCCCGCCGCGCCACGCAGGAACGAAGAACTCGCATCGTACGGCACGCCGACAAGGACAGGGTAGGCCACAGGTGGGCACATTATAATGTGCCCACCATGAATCACCTGTCAGCGCGCAGTCTTGTCGCGATCGGCCTTGGCCTTGGCCTTGGCCTCAGCGCCGTCGTCGTGGCGCAACAGGGCGCGGGGCGCGGCAATCAGCCTCCCCCGCCGCCGCCAACGCTGGGGCTTGACGCAGGTGTGCTGATATTCGACACGCCGGACTTCACGCTGAAGCTGGTGACGGCTTCACAAACGATCGCGGCCCTTGAACCCAAGGGCGTGCCCACCTACACTCCGACGCCGCGTCCCGCGCGTGGCGGACGCGGAGGACAAGCAGGACAAACTCCGGCCGCACCGCCTGAGCCTACCGGCCCGTTGACGTTCGACTTCACGCCAGGCGATCGGCTGGCCGCGCGAGCCGCCGACGGCTACAACCACCTCGGCGACATCACCATGCGGTTGCGCACAGGATCGTCTGGGGCCTGGGCAAATTACGCGAGCGCCACGGCTCGAAGGCCCGTGACGGCGCTGCCCGCGTCCGGCACCACATTAGCCGCCGCAGATCTGTCAGCGACGTTGCCTGACGACATCCCGGTGAAGGTCACGCGCACGTGGCAACTGATCAATGGCCGGCTGGTGCTCTCATTCACATTGTCGAATCGTGGAACAGCACCGGTAGAGATTGGCGCGCTCGGCCTTCCTGTGGTCTTCAACAACCTCATCACGGGCCGCAATCTGGAACAGGCCCACGAAGTGTGCTCGTTCTTTGACCCGGCGATCGCGGCTGACGCGGGTTTCGTGCAGGTCACACGGCTTTCGGGTAATGGACCGGCGTTGGTCGTCGTGCCCCACGACAAGACGCCGCTCGAAGGCTGGCGAACGGTGGACGACCGCACGCCGCGCACACAAACATCTGAAGGCATCTTCGAGTGGATGGCGCACACGCAGGCGTTGGCCGAGAACGAATGGCGCAACGCCACTCCGTGGAATGCCCCGACGCAGGCAACTCTCGCACCTGGACAGTCGCGCACGTACGGCCTGAAGTTCCTGCTGTCGCCGTCCATCCGCGCAGTGGAGGACACCCTCGCCAAGGCCGGGCGTCCAGTGGCCGTCGGCATCCCGGGCTACGTGGCCCCGATGGACGAAGACATGA
>SHUF01000048.1 GCA_009694745.1 Acidobacteriota bacterium | reverse complement strand
ACCAACGCCCAGTTGAGGGAGACGATTCGCCTACGCCTGACATTTACCGAAGTCATCGCGAAGGATGTGCAGGGCCTGGTGGCGCTGGCGAAAGCCAGTACGCGTGATTTCAGGAATCGCGCAGCGATTGCCCTCGCGATCCTCGACTTCGACAAGGAAGCGGCAGACCTCTACCAGGTGTTCGGCGAAGGCACCGAGCGGTTTCGGCACCACATCCGTGTGGCGCAGTGGGCCATCCAGGCGGGCGACGCACCCAAGGCGCAGACCGAAAGCTGGCAGGCCGTACAAACCGCGACCTTCGAGCGCGATCGCAACTACGGGCTGAGCCTGCTCGTGGAAGCCCACACGCTGGACAAATCACTCGACAAGCTCCTGGACCGGTTTGCGCAGCAGCCCACGCTTTCGCCGGAAGTCCAGAGCGTTCGCATCGATCTGTTGCGCCAGACGGGGCAGTACGACAAGGCGATCGAACTCTTCAAGAGCGCGAATGGCCAACAGCTCGGTCCTGAGATGCGCCGCGAGCTGTTGCGGATGTACCGCGACGCCGGTCAGGACGCCGCCATGGTGGCCGAGTATCGCCGCCTCATTGCGAGTGAACCGGCGCTCACCGACTGGGTGGAGGGCCTCAGCCAGTACTACCTGGAGCAAGGCGATCAGCAAAGCGCGCGTGCCGTTTGGAAGGACTTCCTCGACCGCAATAGCGCGGTTGCCACGTTGCTCATCGGCAGCGATTCGATGACCGACTTCGGCCTGCACGATCTGGCGATCGCCGCCACCGAAAAGGCGCTTGCACAGAGTCCGGGCGTCGAAGACGCCGCGCAGGTGCGCCTGGCGCAGTTCGAATTGCATCGCCAGCGCGGCGCCAACGGGGACGCCGAGGCGGCATTGGCGGCGCTCGATGCCTTGCTGCCCGCCGGCTCGCCGTTCAGGACGGAGCTGGCAGACGCGTACGAGCGCATCCAGAAACCCCAACTCGCCGCCACGATCCTGGAGCGCCTCTCGGCCAGCAAGGGCGGTCTGAGTATTGACGAACGCATGCGGCTTGCCTGGCTCTTCGATTCCACGGGTCGGCGAGACGATGCCTTGTCGATCTGGCGGGAGTTGTGGAACAGCGAGAGCCTGGCGGCACGGCGCAAGCTGGTGGAAGAGCGGCTGCTGATGCTGGCGGCGGAACTGGGCACGCTAGGCGAGCTCGCCGTGGAACTTGAAGAAAAACTCGTAAATGGCACGGCGGTTCCGCGTGACGTCAGCCTGCTGGTGAGCATCTACACCAAGGTGGGCGACTCGGTCTCGGCCATCGAGGTGGTGACGAGCGCGGCGGCCCAGAAGGGCAATGCGAAGACCGAAGTCGAGAGTCTGAAAGAGCAGGCGCAAATCTATCTGGCGCTCGCCGAGTATCCCGACTTCACCCGGGTGACGCGACGCCTGATGGAGGTCGATCCCGACCGCAAGGTGGACTATCTCCAGTCGCTGTTGTTGAACCAGATCGAAGCCGGTGCCGATGGCGTTCAGGATGGCCAGGACGGCACCGCCCAGTTGCGCGAGTGGCTGGGCCAACTGAGGAAAGTCGGCGGCGATGCCGTGGGCGCCGAGTTCGAAGCCGGTGTGCTTGAGATGGCGGGGTTTCGCGATCAGGCGCTGGAGTCGTATCGCCGTGCGCTTGCGCAGCACCCCGAGCGCGCCGACGATCATCTGTTGCTGGCAGACCTGCTGCGCCAGGCCGGCCGTCAGGCTGAGGCGGTGACGAGCCTCCAGTACGTTACCGAAACGGCAGAGAGCGACGAACTGTTTCTGGTGGCCATTGACGGCATCACCAACATGCGCGTCGGCGAGACCACGATCAGGTGGGCGCAGCGACGTGCGCTCGAGCGTCTCACGTCGCGCGATGACAAGTTGTATCTCTACGAGATGCTGGCCGAACTGGCCGAGGAAACCAAAGACGCCAAGGCCTACATCGCGACGCTTGAAACGTCTCTGGCGCATGCCGACAGCCGCCGTTCGCATGTCTTGCGCGAACTGCTGGCCGCCACTGCCGAGGTCACCACATACGAAGCCAGTCTTCGCCTGGCCAGCCCGGAGTCGGCTCTGAATGTGGCGTACGCCAGGCGCCTGATTGCGCTGGGTGAAGAACTGCCGCCCGATGTGTACGTCGATCTGGGCCGCACGTTCATCAGGATGAACGACCCGGCCGCAGCCCGACGTGCGTTTGACCTCGCTGTAGATCGTACCGGACGGACGTCGGTGGTGGTGGATGCGGCCAAGCTGTTCGAGCGGGGCGGATACGATCGCGAGGCCATCAGGGAATACGAGCGTGCGCTGGTGGCCAACAGCGGCGACCTCGAGACGATGATGAGGTTGGCGCGCCTGCGGGAGCGTGCTGGTTCTGTCGACACGGCCAACGAACTCTACCTGCGCGCCCTCCTCGGCGTCGTCGGACGACAGAACCGCAAGAGCGAGGGCCGCGGACCGGCCCCAGCCCTGGACACTCAGGTGACGTTTGAATACAAACGGTACTACCAGGTCCTGCTGAGTGGGGTGCTCGCGACGTTGCCGCCGGCTACGGCGCCAGCCGGCGCCATCGCCGCACGCCTCGCCCCGATCGAAGCGGCGTTTGATCAGGAGTTGCATCAGGTGGCGGCGACAGCTACGACAGCTGCGCCGCTCGGACACTTCCCGCGCCTCGCCGTGTATACCCAGACGTTACGTGCATTGGCGTATGGCGCGGGTGTGCCGGCCGTGTCCGAACGCGCGGATGCGGCACTGCGTCGCCAATTCAGTACGGATGCCAGCGTGGCGACGCAGGCCGCGCAGGAGCGCGAACGCTGGGGCTATTCGGCACCCGAAGCGGCATCAACAAGTCGGACGATGGATAGCGCCGACTATGTGCGGGATGTCGGTGTGGCGTTGAGCGCCGGCGACCAGGACGCCGCGCTCACGATCTATCGGCAGTGGGCCAGGTTCGCGGGCTCGCCCAAGCCGCCGATTTTCCTGGGCACCATTGAGTTGCCGGATCGATCGCCGGGCATTCCAGAAGTGGCCACCCACGCGTGGCAGCGCCTGGACGAACGCCACTTTGGCAGCCTCGCGCAACACATGCAGGGCGTCGTCGCCGACGACGACACGTACGCCGAGAAGCTCGTGTTGGATTTGATCTACCAATACGAAGTGCCGGAGGTGCCCATACTCACTCGCGTCGAGCAGGTGCTGGGGCAGCCGCTGATCGCCGAAGAACGGCTATGGCGGATCGTCAATCAGCGCAAGGACTGGAGCCTGCTGAACGTCGCTTACGTCATCAGCCGTCTCGCTCCGGAGCGCCAAATCGACTTCATCGATCGGTATGCCAAGGCCTCCGAACTCAACTGGCTGACGTTGCTCAAGTCCTGGGGCATCGTGCTGCAGAAACCCCTGGACGCCCCGCGCGCGGCCCGTTTCATGACCGTGGTGAAAGCCGCGCTCGTAGGCAGCCTCAAGCGAGGCAGCGGCAGCGCGCTGCTGCCCAATTTCATGACCTATACGTTCTCGGCGGGCATCGCGCCAGCGAATGCGCCGCTCGTGGAGGAGATCGAGCAGTTCATCGCCGAGAAACATCCCCAGGTGTTCAAGGTGGGCTACTGGAAGGCGTCGCTCCTGCGTGACCTCGGTCGCGACCAGGAGGCCATCGCCGTGTTTGTAGACGCCGCGCTGCAGATGTATGTGCCGCCGCCGCAACCGGGTACCGCCATACCGCAGGGCGCTCCGAGTCCGTACGCCTACACCGGCTTCGTCAGTGCGTTCGCTCCCTTCCTGCTGCCAAAGTATCGAGGGGAGGTGCTGGCGCTGCTTGAACAGAAGGAGTCGGCGCCGGCCGGACTCACAGACGCGCTTATCAGTCTTCGCATGGAGTTGAGCCGGTTAGACCCTGCGGGTGACTCGCGACAGCTCATGGCGGCCCTGCAGGGGTTGGCCGATCGCCATCCAAAGAACGAGCAGGTGCGCACCCTGCTGCATCCGCTGTATGACCAATGGGAGAACACGATCAAGGCGATTGAGGTGCTGACCGAGTTGACGCGCCTGAAGCCCGACAATCGCGAGTACCGCTACAAATTGATTTCGCTGTGGCAGAAGCTCGACTACCCAGAGAACGTGGTCAAGGTCGCCGGCGCGCAGATCGTGGACGAACTGGCGCCTCCGGTGGTGCGCAACTACTACATGGAGTCGGTCACCGGTGCGCCGACCGTGCGTTTCCCAACCCTGAAACGCGCGCTCGATCAGATCAAGGCGTTGGCCACAGGTGGCGATCCGAAAGACGCGGCCATGGGGCTGCGCACGTTGTTGCAGACGCTCCCGCCTGCTGGAATGTCGATCAACGAGTTCGCCCAGGCGCGCGATCAGGCCGACCCATATCTGTACATGCGCGACTTCCTCATGCTCGACGGCGAGCCGCCGCCAAAGACCGCCGACGCGCCGGAGACGCCGACCCCGGCAGCTTCGGTGGCGGCGGGTGGCATGGTCGCATTGCGGCCGGCAACTCCGGCCGGCACGATCCCTACGTCGAGCCGTACGGTGAACACGTCTGACCGGCTGATGAAGTCGCTTGAATTGACCACGGCTGAGGTGGCGCCGCGCGCGGCCAGGCTCACCGACGTGGTTGGGCGATCGGGGTTTGGCATCGCTGAGCTCGAGGCGTTCCTCAGCAATATGCGGGCTGCGGACATCGACAAGCAGTACATCTTCATCAACATGCTTGTGGACGCCTATGTCAGCGGCGGCCGCGCCGATGACGAACTGAAGCGGCGATCGGCCGACGCGGCGTCAGGGCAGATGGGCCAGAAGGACGCGACCGTCTGGCTTGGCCTTGCGGCGAGGCAACCGCGCGCACGCGCGGAGGCGCTGCTGCAGACGGCTGAAGCCGGTGGGCTGTTGAGCCGCGCACAGAGTGCGTTGTCGCAGATGTTTCTGGCGCGCCTGTATGCGGCTGGCGGACGGCACGACAACGCGCGGAAAACCTACATGCGGGTGGCCACGTTGGTCCTTGCGGGCGCGGCGAGTAACGTGCAGCCGAACCTGACGCAGACCGATGCCTTCGGCCGTGACAACGGGCTGATGCTGTTTACCGGCCTGGGCTTGTTCGACGAGGCGCGTTCACGGCTTGACGCGGCCGGCCTGGACGCGCTTGTCGCGGAGATGCTGGTCCTAAGCCGGCCACCGGTAGGCCCGGTGGTGCAACAGATGTACGCGCGCTTCGTGAACATCATGTACGTGCGCGCGGCAGGGGCAGGTCTGAGCCTGCCGTCGTTGCAGAAGGAAGCCGCGGCCATGCAGGTGACCTCGACGTGGCCAAGGGCCGAGATGCTCCAGACGTCGTTTGTGCGCGCGCACATGGGGTCGCTCGACGAGGCGTTGCAGTTGTTGCAGACGACGCTGAGCCGCGATTTTGAGACGCGCGACATGATGACGAGCGAAAAATCAAACGCGGAGTTTGCCTGGCGGCAATATCAAGTCGCCCTGGGGCTGACAGGCGACGCGCAGTTGCTGGGCCCATTCGGCACGAGTGGCGCTGGCGTGGAACAGCTCAAGCCCCTCTTTCCGGTCAAGGCTGACGCGTGGCCGGACGCCGGCGCTTGGGTGGCCGGTGTCGCGCTCGCGCTGCCGTTGTGGCTTGAGCAGGGGACTGCGAACCCGGATGCCGGCGTTCAAGCCTTGTCGCTCGTCGCCCTGCGCCTTCACCAGATGGGTGACCGCGAGGGCGCTCAGGCCGCGGCGCGCCACCTCCCGGCGGTGCTTCGCCGGAGTCCTGTCTCCCTGAAGGCGTCCACACTGGCGATGTCGGTGGCCGACCTTGTGGGGGCGCCGGTTGATCTGCCGGTCCTGCAGGAGTTGACGCGACAAGGCCGCCTGGATCTGGGCTGCGTGCAGTTGGTCATCACGCGAACCGCAGCGGCCGACGGCGCCGAGGCCGCTCTTCGGCTGGGCGAGGTCGCCGCTCAGTCCACGTCCAATGCGGATTTGCTCAAGCAACTCATCAGCATCGCGCAGGCCGCCGGCAACGCGTCCGAGACGCAGCGCTGGACCGCCCGTCAGGCCGAAGCCGACGCCGCCCGCGCCCAACTCAAAAAGCCGCCCTCGAAGTAGGCTGACCCTCGGGCTTGAGGAACAGCCCGAGCTACGTTCCGGACGCGCGAGTGACCGCCCAGCCCGAGCGGCGTCCGGCTCGAAGTACTCCGTACGTAGCTCGGCCTGGTTTTCAAGGCCGAGGCTCGCAGCAGATCTCGATAGATCAGGGTGCCCGGCATGGTGTACCTTTGCCGCGTCTGTTCCCACCATCCTGCGAGGCTTGAGTCTTATGGCCGATCAACCCACTCGTCGTGATTTTGTGAAGACCGCCGCCATTGCAGGCGCCGGGTTCACCATCGTGCCCCGCTCCGTGCTGGGTCGCGGATTCCAGGCGCCCAGCGACGCTCTCAACATCGCGATTGTCGGGGTCGGGGGTATGGGCTCGAGTAACGCCGCCGCCGTCATGAGCCAGAACATCGTGGCCATCTGTGACGTGGACGACGTGTTGCTGGAACGGTCGCTCACGCGATGGAAGGATCGGATCTATCCGCCCGCGCCCGCGGCTGGAGCGCCCGCTGGTGGAGGCGGAGGCGGCAGGCAGGGTGGGGCCGGCGCCGCTCAGGGTCAGGCGGGGCCGCCTCGCCCGGTGTGGCAGGAGTTCGGCAAGTCGAAGCTGCAGACCGAAGCCGATGCCAAGTGGACGCCCAACGGCGGCACGGTGGACATGAAGAAGTTCGTGGACGAGCAGATGCCGAAAGTGGCGAAGTACCGCGACTACCGCGAGATGCTCGAGAAGCAGAAGGACATCGACGCGATCATCGTGGCCACGCCAGACCACATGCACGCGGTGATCGCCTCAAACGCCATGGACCTGGGCAAACACGTGTACGTGCAAAAGCCGCTGTGCTGGTCGGTGCACGAAGCGCGACATCTGGCAAAGAAGGCCTTCGAAAAGAAGGTCGTCACGCAGATGGGCAACCAGGGCCATTCGCAGGACGATGCGCGGAGAGGACAGGACTATCTGTCAGCGGGCGCCATCGGCGACATCAGGGAAGTGCATGTGTGGACGAATCGTCCCCTGGCGTTCTGGCCGCAGGGCATTCCGCGCCCGACGGCCATGACCGGTACGCCGCCCACCAACTGGAACAACGCCGCCATCACTCGACGGCTGGCCGATGTCATGTCCTCCAACAGCGTCGCCAGGCCCACGTCGCTTGCGTGGGACCTCTTCCTGGGTGTGGCACCCGACGTGGAGTATCACCCCGTGTATCACCCGTTCAACTGGCGCGGTTGGGTGGACTGGGGCCAGGGCGCGCTTGGCGACATGGGCGCACACCTGATCGATCACCCGGTGTGGGGACTGAACCTGGGCCTGCCGACGGTCATTGAAACCACCTCGACGCCTTTCGAGCGCAGGCCCGACCGGGGGCTTCAGAGCTACCCGCACGCGACCACCACGTACTACGAGTTCCCGGCGCGTGGCGGCAAGCCGGCCGTGAAGATGATTTGGTACGACGGTGGGCTGACGCCGCCCAAGCCGGAAGAAATTGGCGAGGAACGTCTGAGTGGCGAAGGCGGCGTGCTCTACATTGGCTCCAAGGGCAAGATGCTGCAGGACACCTACGGCGCCAACCCGCGGTTGCTGCCGGCCGACAAGCACAACTCGTATGGCGCGCCGAAAGAGAAGATGGTGCGTGTTCCGAATCAGGCGCACGAAATGAACTGGGTCAACGCTATCAAGGGCAAGGACACTATCTCGTCGCCCTTCTCCTACGCCGCGCACCTGACGGAGATCATGCTGCTGGGCGTGGCGTCACTGCGCGCCAACACTAGGCTCCAGTACGACGCGGCCAACATGCGCGTCACGAACAACGACGCCGCAAACGAGTTCCTCACGCGCACCTATCGTGCTGGGTACTCGCTTTAGGAAGTTAGGAAGTTAGGAACTGGGGAGCTGATGACGAAGTGTCTCGCCGCAGCGGCGATAAGTGTAGTGCTCGTGACTGCGGCGCAGACGGTGTCGGCTCAGTCGGGCTGGGTGTCGCTGTTCGATGGCAAGGACATTTCGACGCACTGGCGCGGGTTCAAGCAGCAGGGCATGCCGGCCGGGTGGGAAATTGTGGACGGCACGATTGCCTGGACCGGGGCAGGACGGCCCACCGGGCGTCCGGTCGATTCGGATCTGGTGAGCATCGAGCAGTACGCCAACTTCGAGCTGGAGTGGGAGTGGAAGCTGCCACCCGGGGGCAACAGCGGCATCATGTTCCACGTGTCAGAAGATCTCGAAGCCACGTATCACAGCGGTCCCGAGTATCAGCTCCTGGATAACGCGCGTCACCCCGACGGCAAAGATCCTCGGACCTCCACAGGCGCCAACTACGCGATTCAGGCGCCCCATCACGACATGTCGAAGCCCATCGGTGAGTGGAACCAGAGCAAGCTGGTGGTCAACGGTGCCCACGTAGAGCACTGGCTCAACGGGATGAAGGTGGTGGAGTACGAGCTGTGGACGCCGGAATGGACGGCGCTGGTGAAGAAGAGCAAGTTCAACCAGTGGCCGGCATACGAGATGAACAAGTCAGGACACATTGTCATTCAGGAGCACGGGGCTCGCGTGCAGTATCGCAACCTGCGTGTGCGGAGACTGCAGTAACCATGAATACACGTCAGCGCCTGTTCGTGATGATGGTGCTTGAGTTTTTTATCTGGGGCGCCTGGCTTCCGTTGATCTTCGGGTACCTGCCGAGCCTGGGCTTCACCCCGCTTGAGCAATCGCTCATTCTCAGCGCCTTCCCGGTGGCGTCGATCATCGGGATGTTCTTCAGCAATCAGTGGGCGGATCGGTCGGCATCCCCTGAGCGCGTGTTGGCGCTGTCTCACCTGATTGGCGGACTGGCGATTCTGGGCTG
Source organism: Acidobacteriota bacterium (assembly GCA_009694745.1). GTDB lineage: Bacteria > Acidobacteriota > Vicinamibacteria > Vicinamibacterales > SCN-69-37 > SYFT01. Next base: position 13,592 of record SHUF01000048.1, on the reverse strand, counting down.
TGGATTCACCCGCTCGTTTGTGCCGTTTTTTGCCCTGATGTTCGTGCACTGCCTCCTCTACGTGCCGACGATTTCGATCACCAACTCGATCGCGTTCGCCAACATGAAGAACGCCGACAAGGAGTTCGGCATCGTGCGCATGGGCGGCACCATCGGCTGGATTCTTGCGGCGTGGCCGTTTACGTTCATCTTCGTCAACTGGGCGGCCGTGGATGCCGCGCAGCCGATCGGCCTCGTGAACTGGCTCGGCACCGCGCTCGCGAACCCGCTCACCGGTGATGTCGCCAAAGCCGCCACCCGCTGGACGTTCATCGTGGCCGGCCTGGCGTCGCTCGCGCTTGCGGCATTCAGCCTGGTGCTGCCGAAATCAGCGCCACAAGCCCGTGCCGCCGGCGCGGGTCGGGCTGCATGGTCGGAGGCCTTCGGGCTGCTCAAGCATCCATTCATCCTGGTGCTGTGGCTCGTCACTCTGGTTGACTCGTTCGTCCACAACGCCTACTTCAACTGGACTGGCGTGTTCCTGGGCACGGCGCGAGAGGCGGGCGGCGTCGGTATCGCGTCAAACTGGATCACTCCAGTCATGAGCATCGGCCAGGTCGCCGAAATTTTGACGATGCTGGTGTTGGGCGCGACTCTGGTCAAGCTCGGCTGGCGCACCACGATGGCGATCGGCATTTTGGGGCACGCGGCGCGGTTCGCGGTGTATGCGCTGTTCCCGGCAAGCGCCGGCATGATCATCGCGGTGCAAATCCTGCACGGCATCTGCTACGCGTTCTTCTTCGCCACCGTCTACATCTTTGTGGATGCGTATAGCCCGAAGAGCATTCGGGCGAGTGCGCAGGGGCTGTTCAACCTTCAGATCCTCGGCATCGGCGCGCTTCTGGCCAACTTCATCTGTCCGTGGCTGATGCAGAGCGTCTACACCACCGGCGGGGTGACGGACTTCAGGGGCCTGTTCATGGTGCCGCTTGCGGCCGCGTCCATCGGGGCCATTTCACTGGCGCTGTTCTTCCGGCCGCCAGCGCCTGGCCCCGCGGCCACGTAGCGCGTTCGTGCCGGTCTCGGCCTTGAAGAACAGGCCGAGCTACGTGCGGAAAGATATCGGCCGGAACGTAGCTCGGGCTGGTGTCTGGAACGTAGCTTGGGCTGGTTCTCAAGCCCGAGGCACTTGTCCGAAGGAGAACGCATGATGAGAGTGTTGTGCACCGGTTTGCTTGTCTTGGTTGGCGTGGTCTCTTCGGCCACGACCGCGCAGACACCGCGCGGCGGCCGTCCGAACATCATTTACATCATGACCGACGACCATGCGGCGCATGCCATCAGCGCCTACGGGTCGAAGGTGAACAAGACGCCGCACCTGGATCGCCTGGCGCGCGAAGGCGCGTTGCTGACGTCGGTGTTCGCCACGAACTCGATCTGCACGCCCAGCCGGGCGGCCATTCTGACCGGACAGTACGCGCACGTCAACGGCGTCACGATGTTCAACCGGTTCGATAGCTCGCGCATGACGGTGGCGCGGCTGCTCCAGCAGGGCGGCTACTACACCGGCATGGTGGGGAAGTGGCATCTGGGCAGCGACCCGGTGGGATTCGATCGGTGGGAGATTCTGCCGGGGCAGGGCGCATATCGCGATCCGCTGTTTTACACGGCCACCGACGAGAAAGTCTACACAGGCGAGTACGCGACTGATGTCATCACCGACCGCGCGCTAGACTTCCTGCAGAACCGGGCGCGTGACAAGCCGTTTTTCCTGATGATGCATCACAAGGCACCGCATCGGCCGTGGCAGCCCAACGACGAGCATGGCGCCCACTTTGCCACGCAGCGAATTCCCGAACCCGTCACGTTCTGGGACTCCTACGCCACGCGCACAGACGCGCTGCATGAGAATCAGCAGCGCATTGCAGACGACCTGACGAATCGTGACCTGAAGCTCACGCCACCTGCGGGCCTGGCCGGGCCGGAACTCACACGGTGGTTCGGGACCAAGCCCGAGGCGGTGACCATCGTGCGGGACGGCAAGGGTGTGACGCTGGCGGGCGAGGAACTCACGCGTTGGAAGTACCAGCGCTACATGCAGGACTACCTGGCTACGGTGCAGTCGGTGGACGACAGCGTCGGGCGGGTCCTCGCGTACCTCGACAAGGCGGGTCTCGCCAGAAACACGGTGGTGGTCTACACGAGCGACCAGGGCTTCTTCCTCGGCGACCACGGCATGTTCGACAAGCGATTCATGTACGAAGAGTCCATTCGCATGCCGTTCCTGGTGCGATGGCCGGCTGGCATCAAGCCGGGCACCCGAAGTGACGCCCTCGGCCTCAACGTGGATTTTGCACCGACGTTTCTTGAGCTGGCCGGCCTGCCGGCGTCCCCCGAAATGCAGGGGCGCAGCCTGGCCCCTGTGCTGCGCGGCCGCGAGCCCACCGATTGGCGCAGCTCGATGTACTACCGCTACTACCATGACCCCGGCGACCACAACACGCGGGCGCACTACGGCGTTCGCACGCGCACGCACAAACTCATCACCTTCTGGAAGAAAGACCAGTGGGAGCTGTTTGACCTGGTCAACGATCCGTACGAACTCCACAATCTGTACGGTCAGCCCGGCCAGGAAGCGCTGACGGCCACGTTGAAGGCCGAACTCGCGCGGCTGAAACGCGAACTGCGAGACGACGACCAGTTGGCTGACGTGCAGTTGCCCAACGGTGTGGACGGAGCGGTGGCCCGGCTCAGAGGGAAGTAGGCCTGGCCCCTGGCTTTCACGGGCGCGTCCGTGAGCAGGTCAATCCTGGTCGTCGGTGCCGAGTTCGATGCCGTCGAGCACAAGGTGATCGAGGCCCGCGATCACCTCGAAGTCGTGATCGAACGTGAGGAGGCAGGCGCCCTGATCGAGGGTGCAGGCCGCAATCCACATATCGTTGGCCGGGATGGGGGTGCCGGCGCGCCGGAGTCCCGCGAACACCCGGCCATAGTGTCGGGCGACGGTCTCTGTGACCGGGATGACCTGGACAAACGGTTCGGCGAGGAAATCGCTGAGGGCCACCCGGTTCTCGCGGGTCCGGGAACCGAGCTCGAATGCGCCGTGAAGTTCGCCCAGCACCGGCGCCGGCACCAGCACGGACTCGGCGTCCGCAATCAGATCACGAACGCGCGTGTCTCCCGAGCGGAGCTTCGACCACGCCGAAGTATCGAGGGCGAGGCGCGGGATACGCTCACTACTGCCACTGCTGTTCATCGATCACCCGCTGCGCTTTGAGCTCCGTGCCGAATTCGGCAAGTTCCGCCGCCGACCAGGTCATGTAGCGGGCGAGCCGCTGCTTCCTGGCCTCGATCCCCACCGCCCGTTCCAGTATCTGCAGCGCAGTGGTGTTGACGCTCTGTTTACGGCTCTTGCCCAGCTTCGTCAGTCTTCGATTGAGCTCCTCGGAAACGCCGCGAATCGTCAGTTGAGTGGCCATTGCAGGCATAATATCACACCGGTGCAGGCACGATGTCATCTCTGGTGGCGCCATCACCGTACGCCACGATTCATGCGACCTTCACGGCTCCACAGCATGAAAAAGGTCGCGTTTACTGCGGTCATCAAGCAGTGGACCACTTACCTGTGACGCGTTTTTCCGATCAGGCAGTTCGCCATTTCGGTCATTTGTGACATTTCGCCATTCTTCAGGCCCAGTACGCTTCGCCCTTGGGCTGCGAGATGACGATGGGGCGCAGGAAGTCGATGGCCTTGCGCAGCCCCTCGGCCGGTGACATGAGGCTGTCTTCGTGTTCGATGCTGATGACGTGGTCGTAGCCTACCAGCCGCAGGTTCGAGATGATGTCTTTCCAGACCCGTGGGTCGTGGCCGTATCCGACCGTGCGGAAGATCCAGGAACGGTCCAACTCTTTTGTGTAGGGTTTTGCGTCCAGCACACCGTTAAGCGCGGTGTTGGCGGCGTCGATCCGGCAGTCCTTTGCGTGAACGTGGAAGATGCGGTCGCCGAGCGCCCGGATCGACTGCACGGGGTCGGCCTGCTGCCAGAACAGGTGACTGGGGTCGAAGTTGCAGCCGATGACTTTCGGCGCGATTGCTGACAACCGCAGCATCGTCTCGGCGTTGTACGCCACGAAGTTCGGGTGCATCTCGACGGCGACGCGCACACCTGCCGCACGGCATTTCTTCGCGGTGGCCGTCCAGTACGGCACCACACGTTCAGTCCATTGCCATTCGAGCGCGGCCGCAAACTCAGGCGGCCACGGCGAGACAATCCATGACGGCTGCTGGGCCTTGCTGTCGCTGCCGGGGCAGCCGCTGAATGTGATGACCGTCTGCACTTCGAGCTTGGCGGCAAGCTGCACCGTCCGCTGAAACACTTCATCGTGCGCCTTGGCGATACGACGATCCGGATGCAGAGGGTTTCCGTGGCAACTCAGGGCGCTGACCGTCAGGCCCCGCGCGCGGATGGCGTCGCGAAACGCCCAAACCTTGCAGTCGCTCGACAGCAAATCGCCAGGATTGCAGTGCGCGTCACCCGGATACGCCCCCGTACCCAACTCGACGGCATCCAGGCCGAGTTCGACGACCGCATCGAGCATGGGCTCGAGCGGACGGTCTGACAGCAGAACAGCGAACACTCCTAATTTCACTTCCTCACCTCTTCCCATCGACGCGATTTCGAGGCGCGTTCGATGGTCGTCAAGACGCGCTGGTTTTCGACTCCATCCGAGAAGTTCGGTGTCGGCACCGTTTCATCCGCGATCGCCTCGAGCAGGTCGTACACCGTGTGCACGAAGGTGTGCTCGTAGCCGATGACGTGCCCGGGCGGCCACCAATGTCCGATGAACGGGTGTGACTGTTCCGTGACCATGATGGTGCGAAAGCCACGCAGGTGCGGTGGGTCGTTGTCGAAGTAGACCTCGAGTTCGTTCATCCGTTCCAGGTTGAACGCCACGCTGCCCAGCCGGCCGTTGATTTCGAACCGGTTGAAATTCTTGCGTCCGTTGGCCATGCGCGTGGCCTCGATGGTGCCCGTCGCGCCGTTGGCAAAATGCACCAGCGCCATCGCCGCGTCGTCTACCGTGACCTCCGCGCGTGTGCGTGCCTTGCCCGCGACCGGGCGCGTTGTGACAAACGTCGTCAGGTCTGCCGAGACCTCGGTAATCTCGCCCACCAGGAACCGCGCTAAATCAATCGAGTGCGATGCGATGTCGCCCAGCGCGCCAGAACCGGCCTTGGTGCGATCGAGCCGCCAGTTGAATGGTGCGGCTGGGTCCGACATCCAGTCCTGAAGGTAGGTGCCCCGATAGTGTCGGATTTCGCCGAGGGCACCTTCACGGATGAGCTGCCGCGTCAGCATCACCGCCGGTGCCCGACGGTAGTTGTGGCAAATCATGTGCGCCACGCCGGCTTTTTCAACCGCGGCCAGCATGCGCTCGGCGTCCTTGAGCGAGTTGGCGAGGGGCTTTTCGCAGAGCACATGTTTGCCCGCACGCGCCGCCGCGATGGCAATTTCGGCGTGACTGTCGCCGGGGGTGCATACATCCACGAGGTCGATGTCTTTCCTGCGAACGACTTCGCGCCAATCGGTGGCGCCTTCTTCCCAACCGAGCGCCTGACGGGCGCGCTCAACCTCGTTAGTCGTCCGGCCACAGATCACTTTCATCCGGGCAGGCCGCCGCGGCGAGAAAAACGCCGATGTCTGGCGATAGGCGTTGCTGTGCGCCCGCCCCATGAACGCGTAGCCGATGAGCGCAACGTTGATTGGAGCCATAGATTCCTGGTCGTCCGTTACTTTTCGGGAGGCAGAGTCTTGTCGAACGAGCGCACGTGCGCCGCCAGCGCTTTGATCTCGTCGGGCTTGAGTTTACCCCTGAACGGCATCATCGGTGTTCCGGTCACGCCCTCAGTAATGATCTTAATCATGTCGGTGGATTTCGTGCCGTGTTTCCACTTACGTCCGATAAATGCCATATCTGGAATCGCGGCCTTGCCCATCGGCCCGTGGCACATCACGCAATGCACTCGGTAGAGCGTCGCGACATTGGGAGGTTGGGAACTGGCGGAAGTGGCGGAACTGACGGAACTGACGGAAATGGCCACGATTAGGAGAAATGCACGCATGGCCTATTTTCCCACGCGCGGACGCGCGATCAATGCCCCGGCGTAACAGAGCGCCACCAGCCCGATGAGGGCGCCGTAGCCGGTGATGAGCGCCAGGTACTCCGCCACGCCGCCGGCCATCGCCCCGAGCAGGTTGGTGCCGTAATCGCGAGGGAGCGAGGTTGATCGCTTGATGGCGGAGCCGAAGAGCAGGCCCGCGCAGAAAATGGGACTGAAGCCGAGGACGACGTAGGTGAGGGACTCGGCGGCGAGGCTGTCGAACGCGAGTCGGCCCACAGGCACCAGGTAGCTCAGGCCGAGCAGTGCGAGCAACACCGTGCCCACTACCCAGGGCCGGCGAATCTCCCACCGCGACACCACGAAGTTGGCCGCGAGCGCCATCACGAGCACCGAGACAATCGCCAGCGATGCCACCACCCAGGTGGATCCCCACAACAGAGCGAACTGCGTGATGGACTTCGTTTCAAGCAACATGAACCCAGCGCCCAGCAGGAAGAACTCCCACGACCATCGCCCCGACGCCCTTCGGACGACTGGCGCCACAACGAAGATCGATGCACCAAGAATGAGAAGAAGCGTGTAGATGTAGTGCCGCGGGATGTGACGGTCGCGCAGGTAGAGAAATGGCCAATCGTCGGACGCCGGCTCGATGTTTCTGTCGCGCTGGTGCAGGCGCGCCGGACTTGGCGCATGCGACTGACCAAACGCCGTCACGCGCTCAGGAATCGCAGGCGATGCAGGCATCTGCGCCACGCGCGGCCCCGCCAGCATCACGCCCAGGAACGACCGCGCTTCATGTACGTGCACGTAAGGTTCCGTGCCGAACGCCACCGCCGCACTGTTAGCCAGCCGATCCACCAGCCAGGGTTCGCGGAAATAGTTATAAACGGCCAGCACGCCGTTGTCGGTCAGCCTGTCGCGCACGTCGGCGAAGGCCTCCTGCGTGAACATGTAGCTCTCAAGCCGCACGCCTGAGAAACCCGACTGCAGCGTCAGCGAGTCGATAAGCGCAAACACCACCATGTCGTACTTCTTCGTCGTCGTCCTCAGGTAGTGCCGGGCATCGTCATTAATCACGGTCACGCGAGGATCCGAGAAGGGCTGATCGGGATGCAATTCGCGCCCGAGTCTGATGATGGTCGGATCGATCTCCACGGCATCGACGTGTTTCGCCCCGTGGCGAAGCGCCGCTGAAACGTCGCTGCCCGAGCCGGCGCCCAGGACGAGCACGTTTTCGAACGTGTCACCAAAGACGGCGTAGGGCCACTGGTAGAAATATTCCTTCTGCTCGAGCGGTGCCATCGACTGGTGGAAGATGTTGTTGACCTCCACCACGGTATCGTCGCCCTGCTGGCGAACCACGATTTTGTAGTACGGCGACCACAGCGTGTTGGTGGAGATTATGTGCACCAGCACCACCGTGGCGGCGACAAGGGTCACGCCGACCGGGCCCAACACGCGGCTTCTGCTGGACGTCGCGCCTGGTTCCGCAGACAAGAGCAGCGGCGTGGCCACTATTGCCCCGATGCCGAACCACACCGACGGCGGCAATTCGTACCAGGACATCGCGCCGAGCATCAACACCCCTGCCAGGCTGCCGGCGACGTTCCATGTGTAAGCTGGCAGTGCTGGCAGCGTGCTCATCTCGCGAGCCATCCTCTGCGCCAGCGCCGTGAAGAGCGCCACCACTACGAAGAAGATCGCCGGCAGCAGCAGCACGCTTTCGATCTGGAGAATATCTTCGTTGGTGCCGCTGGTGAAATAGATGGCGCCCGTGGCAACCACACTCACTTCCAGCCGGAACGTAGCGGCGCCGGCGACGATGGCGAGAAGAATGAATGGGAACCACGCGAAGAGACGCGCGCGCGCATCTGCGAGCAGGCAGCCCAGGCCGATGCCGAGGAAGCTGGCGAGCAGGATGAAGTTCGAGAAAAACGAGAGCAGCCGGATGTTCGCCGGGAGCCAGCGAATGAGCGCGATTTCCAGAAAAAGAACGAGGAACGAGACCGAGAAGATCTTGAGGGCAGCCATAAACCGCTACTCGCCCGCCGATAGCAGGCCGAGCTTCTTCAGCACGTCATCGGGACAGCCGTTCCAGGTCGGGACAAACGTGTTGCCCATGTATTGCAGGTCTTCGATGCCCATCTGGCTCGACCAGAAACCGCTGGCGGTGAGGTCGCGGAAGCTGTTGAAGAACGGCACGCCATGCGACGTAGCCGGATTGACGCGCTGTGGCCAGGCAATGTCGTCGAGGACGGCGCGTCGCTGGGCGTCGGAGCATCGTACGAAGTCGAGGTCGAATCGCCGATGACATTCGAGATCGAGCCAGGCGAGGCCGCCGCGCATGGCGTTCTGGCGGTTGAGTTGCTCGTTGAGGATGAAGTCCATGAACTGGGGTACGCCCGCGTCGGTGGCACTTCCAGACTTGGCATCCTTCGGAATAATGAGATCCACCAGGATCTTGACCGTCTCGTATTCGTGCGCAGTGAAGAACACCGGCTTGAAGGGCGCCTGCGCGGTGCGCGTCAGGATGCTGGCGTGGACCACTTCTTCGCCAGTCCAGGAAAACGCCGCGGCCATCGGCGCCGCCGCCGCCAGTTTAAGCAATGCCCGTCGATTCATCGTCGCCATTACAGTGCGCCTCGTTTCCGTTCTGCCGCGATGAAGTCACTGGTGCGCCATGAGAGCGCGAGGATGGTCCACGTGGGGTTCTTGTCGGCCTGCGACACGAATGGCCCACCGTCGGCCACAAACAGGTTTTTCACGTCGTGGGCCTGGCAGTTTTTGTTGACCACCGACGTCCTGGGGTCGTTGCCCATGCGGGTCACACCCAGTTCGTGGATGATGCTGCCCCCGGTGGAGATGCCGTAGCCGCGTTCCTTGCTCGGCATCGGCGACATCGGTGTGGCGCCCATCTCCGCGAAGATCGACCGGAACGTCTCCTGCATGTGTTTGACCTGATTGTGTTCGTGGTCGGTCCAGTTCCAGTGGAACCGCAGCACCGGGATGCCCCATTTGTCCACAGTGGTCGGGTCAATCTCGCAGTAACTCTTGTCGTTCGGAATCATTTCGCCACGCCCGGCCAGGCTGACGGTGGCGCCGTAGAACTTGCGATAGTCGGCTTTGAGCCTGGCGCCGTATCCGCCAATCTCACGCCCGTTGTCGAAGCCGCTGAAGCGCTGAATGCCACCGCCGAAGCCCGAGCCCGGCATGCCCAGGCCGCCGCTGATTTCGATGTGATAGCCGCGCGGGAAGTCGAGCTTGCTGTTGTCGAGCACCCACGGCATGTAGAGGTGTGCGCCGCCTACGCCGTCTTCGTTGTGCGGAATCTGATCCATCAGCTTGGGCACAAAGGCCGAGACGCTGCCGCCCGTGCTGTCGGTGATGTATTTGCCCACCACGCCGCTTGAGTTGCCCACGCCCTGCGGGAATTGCGCTGACTTCGAGTTCAACATGATGCGGGCGGTTTCGCACGCACTGGCGGCCAGCACCACGACGCGCGCCTGCACGTGATTCTCGCGACCCGTCGTCTTGTCGATGTAGGCCACGCCCGTTGCCAGACCCGCGCTGTTGACGGTGACCTCACGCGCCATCGCATTCGTGATGATGGTCAGCCGGCCAGTGGCCATCGCCGGAGGCAGCAGCACGGAGGGGGACGAAAAGTTCGAGTGCATCGCACAGCCGCGGAAGCACTGGCCGCAGTAGTGGCAGGCGGACCGGCCGTTCAAAGGTTGCGTCAGAATCGACAGGCGATTCGGGATGCACTTGATGTTCAAGCGATCGGACGCGCGCTTGATGAGCTGTTCGTAGCAGCGCGGCTTGGGCGGTGGCTGGAAGATGCCGTCCGGTTCATTCGGTATCCCTTCCACCGAGCCAAAGAGCCCGACGAACCGATCCACCTGGTCGTAGTACGGCTTCACGTCGTCGTACGTGATGGGCCAGTCGTCGCCCAGACCGTCCAGGCTTTTGCGACGGAAGTCGTTGGGGCCGAAGCGCAGGGAAATGCGTCCCCAGTGATTGGTGCGGCCTCCGAGCATGCGCGTGCGGAACCACTGGAAGCTGTTGCCGGGCGCTGTGGTGTACGGTTCGCCGTCGATCGCGAAGCCCCCGATCCAGGCCCCGAATTCCCCCCACGGCCGTTCGGGGGTTCCGCCGCCGCGACGTGGCGAGTCATACGGCCATGCAAACATCTGACTGTCTTTGACCGGGTCCCAGTTCACACCGGCTTCCAGCATCACGACTCGGGCGCCCGACTCGGTCAGGACTTTGGCGGCCATTCCGCCACCGGCTCCCGACCCGACAATACAGACGTCGTACGTTTCGCGGCTTCGAATGATTTGCACGCGGGAATTGTAGCGTAGGATACGGCCATGAGACTCAGACCTGCCCTTCTCGTTTTCGGCGTCGTGCTGGCTGCGTCGGTGTTCGCGCCCGCGGTCCGAGCCCAGCAGTCACCGTTTGTGGGTGCGTGGAACTTCACTGGGACGGGGCCCGACACGGCGCTTGTGTACTGGCTTGAGGTGAAGGAAGAGAACGAGCAACTCACGGGGCGTTTTCTGAACCGCACCGGCAACCCGATTCCCCTTGGTGTGGTGAAAGTGGAGAACGGCGAGCTGATCTTTCAGGCCGGCCGGGCCGACCGGCTCACCGGGCCGGAGTTTCGCGCGCGGCTGGAAGGGGACCGTTTGGTGGGCCGCCACATGTTGCGCACCGGTAGCCGAGGCGGTGCGCCTGTGGCTGAGCGCGAGGTCAACTGGGCCGGCGCGCGGCGTCCCGCATTTCCGGCGTCGGACGCCAATGCCGCGCACAAGTACGGCGCCCCGGTCGTGCTGCTTGATGGCACCTCGCTCGATGCATTTGGCGTGCAGCATGCCGACCGGCCGCTCAACTGGGCGGTGACCGACGGCCTGCTCATGAACACGCCTCCGTCCAACAACCTGGTCAGCAAGCAGAAGTTCAGCGACTTCAAGGTTGAACTGGAATATCGGCTAGAGGCCAACAGTAACAGCGGCCTGTATCTGCGCGGCCGGTACGAACTTCAGCTGCTTGACGACTTCGGCAAGCCCACCCAGATCCTGGGCCACGCGTCGGTCTACGGCCGCGCGGTGCCGATGGTGAACGCCAGCAAGCCTGCCGGCGAATGGCAGCAGCTCACCGCTGTCCTCGTGGGCGACCGCGTGACGGTGACCCTCAACGGCCAGAAGTTGCACGACAACGTGGCGGTCGGCGGCATCACCGGCGGCGCGCTCGACAATGCCGAACTCACGCCGGGGCCCATTATGATCCAAGGTGATCATTCACAGGTCGCCATTCGCCGCCTCACGGTGACTCCTATCGTGAGGTGACTCACGGCGACGGCCACGGCCACCGCGTCATTCGTAATGGACATTTGTGGCATTTGTCCATTACACGCGCCAGCACCGCGGCGCCGATTCCGCGGCCGCGGTGTCTCAGTAGTTAGGGAAGCTTCTCCAAATTGTTGCCAAGCCGCGCGAGCGGGCCTGCAGCGGGGGCCGTGTCTCGCACCAATGGGAGAATGCCATGCCACGAACGTTATTCGAGCAAATGTTGGTCACTGAAACGCCGCGCCGGACGCCTCGCTGGATGAAGCTAGGGTCTTTGGTGCTTCATCTGGTGGTTGTGCTGTTGTTGCTCGTGCTGCCAATCACCGCAGCGCTCGATCTGCCGGGTATCCAGACCGGGCTGCCGACGGTCATGCTCGCAACAGTGCCGTCGCTGCCACCACAGGCGCGAACGCCGGTCGCCACGGCAACGGTCCCCACCGCCGCACCCAGTGTGCCCCTAGCGCCACCAGACGGAATCACGCCCGAATTGGCGCTGCCCGCCCCGGTCGCGCTTGGCGTGCCTGGCGGCGTCGACACCGGTCTGCCGAATGTCGGCTCGCTCAATGCGTCGGCGCTCGCCCCACCGCCACCGCCGCTGACAGTGCCCGAACCACCACGTCGCGTGAATGGCATCGTCCGCCCACCCGAACGCACGATGTTCAAGGCACCCGACTACCCGCCCGTCGCGAAAGCGGCCCGCATCGAAGGCACGGTGGTGCTCGAAGCCACGCTCGACGAGCGCGGTGTCGTGCAGAACGTCCTGGTGCTCCGATCCGTACCGCTCATCGACTAGGCGGCCGTCGACGCCGTGCGCCAATGGCGCTACTCGCCGACGCGACTCAATGGCGTCGCGATTCCGATCATCATGACCGTCACAGTGACCTTCACGATTCGGTGAGCGCGGCTTCCACCAGAGGCTTGGCCCAGTCCGGCGTGCGGGCAAGGGTCGCGCGGTCATCAACCCGCGGCCACGCGACGCGACCGCGTATGACTTCAAGGACCAGGCTCGGATCAGGCACGGCCTCGCCCACGGCCACGTCCACCGAGTTGTCATAGACGCGCACATGCGCGCAATGGGTCAGGAGCCCGATGAGGTTCGCGTGCGCGCGAGGAAACCGGGCGCGAATCTTGGCCTCAGGGATGTCATGGCCGCCCTGAGTGACGAGGGCACGCACGCGGGCGATGTGTTGTTCGGGGGAGGTGAGTCCGCAGAACCAGACGATCACGTCGTGGGTGCGGGCGGCCTCACGAATCTTCGCTGCGATCGTGTGCCCGCCCAGGGTGGTCTCAAATGCGTAGGTCCGTTTCCCTCCTACCGCGGCGTCCAACCGGCGAACGCGTTCGGACCACGCGAGGCCGTTAGCCGCTTCCTGCCCGCACCCAGTGGCCGCGACCAACTCGCGCGCGAATGTGTCGGGGTTGAACCACGTGAGGCCTGCGCGCTGCAACAGATGGCCGCCAATCGAACTCTTGCCCGCGCCGTTCACTCCGGCCAGCACAAAAAGAACCGGCCGGGCCATCAATAGCCAGCGCCGGCCTTGACCCTGCCCCGCAGCTTCGCCGGTGTGTCCATGACCGCGCGCAGCTTGTTCCCCGCGTCAGCGGCGCCCATCGTCGCCAACCGTTCATCAAAACGGCCACGGAGCGTCTCGAGCGCCGCCTCCGTCCTGGATTCGGTGGCCCGCGCGAGCGTGAGCAGCCGCACGTACTCGTTCGCCGTCATGATCACCGCTTCGGGCTCGGCGTGATTGGTCACCGCGAGCGACCCCAGCGAGGTCAGCGTGCGCATGACAGCGCGCCAGCCGCGCTTCTTCACGTCCGAGACCGGCATCTGTGGAAGATCGGCTGCAAGGTCTAACACTTTCATTGCGGTGGTCGTCATGACGCCCTCCTAGTCTGCGGTATGGCTATTTTATACTAAAAGTATTAAATAGACTAAGTGGACCTTTATTGCGCATTTCAGGAATCGTTTGCGCGACCGCAAGACATGTGTGACTAGTGTCATGCGGATAACGGTTTAGGACATCGCGTGATTTTGTCGAGAATCATGTTCGCGCTCTTGGTCCAGACGAAGCGCCGTGGAGCCTCGTTGTATTGCTGCACGTACTCGTTGATGGCCGCCACGAGCGCAGGGACGCTGTCGA
>SHUF01000047.1 GCA_009694745.1 Acidobacteriota bacterium | reverse complement strand
GAACCATGGATCGTGAACTGCTCATCGAACTGGGCCTTGAGGAATTGCCGGCGTCGTGGCTTCCGCCGCTGACGCAGCACCTGAGCGACACCTTGCGTGCGGCGCTCAAAGCGCACGGGCTGCCTTCGACGGAAGCGATTGAAGTGCACGGGACACCGCGCCGGTTGGCTGCGTGTGTGCCATCACTGGTCGACCGGCAGGATGACCGGGACGAGACGCTGACCGGACCGCCGGTGTCGGCGGCGTTTGGCGCCGATGGGCAGCCCACGCCGGCGGCGGTCGGGTTTGCGAAGAAGCAAGGCGTGGAGTTTTCGGCCCTCACGCAGGTGGACACGCCGAAGGGACGGTACCTCGCGTTCGAGAAAAAGAGCCGCGGTCGCGCCACCGTGGATGTGTTACCGGACGTGTTGACCCAGTTGTTGCGCACGTTGCCGTTCCTGAAACAGATGCACTGGGACGCGGAACTGCACGACGGCAAGGGCGAGTTGTTGTTCGGCCGGCCGATCCGCTGGCTCCTGTTCCTCTATGGCGGGCGCGTGGTGCCGTACACCATCGCCCGCACGTCGCTGGCGGCGAGCGTGAAGGTGCAGGATGTGGCGTCAGGTGCCGTGACGTACGGCCATCGCTTCCTGGCCACGAGTGGCCGGGCGGGTCGTGCCATTAAGGTGCGGGGTTTCGACGAATACAAGAAGAAGCTTGCGGAAAATTTTGTGTTTCTGTCGCGCATCGAGCGGCGCGACCGCATCGTGCGTGAGTTGGACGGTTACGCCCGCAAGATTGGCGGCCATGTGATGTTGCACGAGTCGCAGCAAGCCGAGGCGCTGCTCGACGAGGTACCGGATCTGGTGGAGTACCCATCGGTGGTGTCGGGCACGTTCTCGGCCGACTTTCTGTCGCTGCCTGCCGAGGTGCTGACGACCACCCTGATCCATCACCAGCACTATTTCCCGGTGGTGGGTGCGGGCGGGGCGCTACTGCCCGCGTTTTTGGCGGTGACCAACACGCAGGGTGGACACGACAAGGGCATCGCCACCAATGCGGGACGCGTGGTGGCGGCGCGGCTGCGGGATGCACGGTTCTTCTGGGATGCGGATCGGAAGATCGGCCTTGAAGCGCGGCTCGGCCGGCTGGATACGCTGACGTTCCACAAGAAGCTCGGGTCGTATCGCGCCAAGTCAGACCGTGTGGAGGCGCTCGCGCGGTGGATTGCGACAGAGGTATTCAAGCAGCCCGAGGATGTGGCCGCGCACGCCGCACGGGCGGGACTGCTCGCCAAAGCCGACCTGGCGACAGACATGGTGCGCGAGTTCACCGAATTGCAGGGGCAGATGGGTGGCATCTACGCGCGTGAAGGCGGCGAGCCGGAAGCCGTATGGAAGGCCGTGTATCACCACTACCTTCCGATGGCGGTTGAACCCACCGCAGCTCCGCAGGCGGCGGACCTGGGCGGTGCACGTGTCACCTGGGCGGCAGTCGCTCTGGCCGACAAGCTCGACACGATTGCGGGTCTCTTTCATGCCGGCGAACGTCCCACCGGGTCACGCGATCCGTTTGGCCTGCGTCGCGCCGCTCACGGCGTGGTTCGAATCCTCGTCGATCTGGAGCCGCTGGCGGGGCTGACCGTCCGGCCGTCTCTTGGAGCCCTCTTGAAGCAAGCCGTCAAGGGCTATCGCCCTGTCGACGCCGAAGCCGGCGCAGAGCCGCACGCTCACGTCATGACCGAAGAGGCCTGGGCGGAAGTCAACGCGTTCCTGCGCGAGCGGCTGGCCTACGTGATGGAAGCTCGCGGTGCGGACCGGAGAAACGTACGGGCCGTGTTGACCGGTGGGGCGGATCGTCCTGTAGCCGACCTGGCGGCGAATCTGGCCGCGCTACCGGAGTTTGCGGCCTCGGCGTCGTTCCGGGCGCTCGCCACGGCCTTCAAGCGCATCAAGAACATTGCGCGTGAACTGCCGGATGCTGAGTTCCAGCAGCAGGAACAGAGTGGTGCCGCGTTGGGCACGCTCCTCACAGAACCCTCCGAACTGGCACTGCTGGCGGAGCTCGACAAGCGGTCGGCGGTGATCGCTCAGGCAGTGGGCATCGGGCAGGGCTACCGCGAGGCGTATCTAGAGGCCTCGAAATTTGAACCCGCCGTGGCGAAGTTCTTTACGGATGTATTTGTGATGGCCGACGACCTGGCGTTGCGTCAGGCGCGGCTTCGATTGATGAAGCGGTTGGAGCAATTAATTCTGCAACTCGGAGACATTTCCGAGATCGTGGCGGCGGAGTAGGCGGAGTACAGACACATGGCGAAGAAGACGAGCAAGACAAGCAAGACAAGTAGGAAGAAGACGACCACCGCGGCAAAGACGAAGAAGTTTGTCTACCTATTTGGCAAGAAGACCGACGGCAACGGCTCGATGAAGCCGCTCCTGGGCGGCAAGGGCGCGAACCTGGCCGAGATGTGCCGCATCGGGCTGCCGGTGCCGCCAGGGCTGACGATTACCACAGGCGTCTGCACCTACTACTACGCCAACAAGCGGACGTATCCGCCGGCTTTGCGCGTGCAGATCGAGGCAGGCGTCTCAGCCCTGGAAAAGCAGACCGGCAAGAAGTTCGGTGACCTCAAGAATCCGCTGCTCGTGTCAGTGCGCTCGGGTGCGCGCGACTCGATGCCGGGCATGATGGACACCATTCTCAATCTGGGCCTCAACGCGAAGACTGTCGAGGCGCTCGCGGTGAAAACCGGCAATCCCCGGTTCGCGTGGGACTGTTATCGCCGCTTCGTGCAAATGTACGGGGACGTCGTGCTGGGCGTCCAGAAGCGTCCTGATGAAGACCACGACCCGTTTGAGACGGTCATCCACACCCTGAAACACGAGCGGTATCACGCCGACATCGACGACACGAAGTTGACCGTGGACGACCTGAAGGAACTGGTGGTGCGCTTCAAGGCGCTCGTCAAGACCCGCGTCCGCCGCCACTTCCCGGATGCCCCGTGGGATCAGCTGATGGGCGCCGTGGGCGCGGTGTTCGGCTCCTGGATGAACGACCGCGCCATCGTCTATCGGCGCAAATACCACATTCCCAGCGAGTGGGGCACCGCCGTCAACGTGCAGGCGATGGTCTACGGGAATACGGGCGACCGGTCGGGATCCGGCGTCGCGTTTACGCGCAACCCGGCCAACGGGACGAAGGAGTTCTACGGAGAGTTCCTCATCAACGCGCAGGGTGAAGACGTGGTGGCCGGCGTGCGGACGCCGGCTCCCGTGGTGGAACTGAAGAAGGTCATGCCGAAGGCGTACGCGGCGCTCGACCGCATCCGGTTCACTCTGGAGAAACACTTCAAGGACGTGCAGGACTTTGAGTTCACGATTGAAGACGACGTCGTGTTTATGCTGCAGACACGGAATGGAAAGCGAACGGCGATGGCCGCGCTCAAGTTCTCGATCGACATGGAGAAAGAGCGGCTGATCGACTGGAAGACGGCGATCATGCGCAATCCTGCGGACCAGCTCGAACAGTTGCTGGCGCCGGTGTTTGATGCGTCGGAAGTGAAGAACGCGCGGGTGATTGCCACCGGCTTGCCGGCCGGCCCTGGCGCAGCGTCAGGTCGCATTTATCTCAACGCTGACCGGGCCGTGGACGCGGCGGCACGCGGTGAGAAAGTGCTGCTCGTGCGCGTGGAAACGTCGCCTGAGGATCTGCGCGGCATGATTGCGGCCGAAGGCATCCTGACGGCGCGTGGTGGGGTGTCGTCACACGCGGCGCTGGTGGCCCGGCAGATGGGCAAGGTGTGCGTGTGTGGCGCCGCAGCCATCCAGGTGGACTATCAGGCGCGGACGGCTCTGGTGGATGGGCGGACGTTCGCCGAAGGCGAGTGGCTGTCGATCGACGGGACCGCGGGCACGGTGTATGCGGACGCGGTCAAGACCGCGCCGTCCGAGATCGTGGCCGGCCTCCTCTACGGCGACAAGGCCGCGCAGCGCACCGAGAAATTCAAGAACTTCCAGCAGCTCATGAAATGGTGCGACAAGGCCACGCGCATGAGCGTGCGCACCAATGCCGATACGCCGGAGCAGACCGAAAACGCCGTGGCGTTTGGCGCCGTCGGTATCGGGCTCACCCGCACGGAGCACATGTTTTTCGAAGGCGATCGCATCGATGCGATGCGAGAAATGATCCTGGCCGAGAGCACCGTAGAGCGTAAGGCCGCGCTGGGCAAGTTGCTGCCGTATCAGCGCGAGGACTTTGCCGGGATCTTCCGCGCCCTGAAAGGCTACCCGGCGACGATTCGGTTCCTCGATCCGCCGCTCCATGAATTTCTGCCGCACAGCAAAGAATCGCAGGAAGAGCTGGCCCAGAAGATGGGTGTGCCCGTGGCGCGGCTCCACCAACGTGTGGAGGGCCTGCACGAGTTCAACCCGATGCTGGGTTTCCGCGGATGCCGCCTCGGCATCGGGTATCCCGAGATCTCCGAAATGCAGGCGCGTGCGGTCTTCGAAGCCGCCGCGCAGGTGCAGAAGGAGGGCATCACGGTGCGGCCCGAGATCATGATTCCGCTCGTCGTCTTCAAGAAGGAGCTCGATCTGCAGATTGAGGTCGTCCGTCAGGCGGCCAAGGCGGTGCAGGCTGAGCAGAAGGTGAAACTCAACTACCTGGTCGGCACGATGATCGAAATCCCGCGCGGCGCGTTGACCGCCGACGAGATTGCGACATCGGCCGAGTTCTTCAGCTTCGGCACCAACGACCTGACGCAGACCGCCCTTGGGATGTCGCGTGATGATTCGGGTTCGTTTCTGCCGAACTACCAGGAACTGGAGATTGTCACGAAGAACCCGTTCGCGACGATCGACGCGGCAGGAGTGGGCCAACTCGTGGAAATGGCTGTCAAGAAGGGTCGCGCGACCCGGCCCGATCTCAAACTCGGCATCTGTGGCGAACACGGCGGCGACCCGGCGTCGATCTTCTTCTTCGAGTCCGTCGGACTCGACTACGTCAGCTGCTCGCCGTTCCGAGTGCCCGTGGCCAGGCTGGCAGCCGCGCAGGCGGCGTTGAAGCATCCAAGATGATCACCGTTCTCGTGCACCGGGAGGGGCAGACGCGCCAGGTCGACGCGGTGGATCTGGCGTGGCTGGCTCCCGGGGCATCCGAGAAGCTGTGGGTGGACATCGAGCTGCCGGACGCCGGCGCCAAGGATCTGCTGCAACAGACATTCAGGTTGCACGAACTCTCGCTTGAGGACGCGCTCAGTGAGATCCATCACCCCAAGATCGAACTCTTCGATCACTACCTCTATCTGATCCTGCACGGCATCCTGTCGGGCGCCGGCGGGCGCGGCTTTGAGACGAACGATATCGATTTTTTTCTGGGCGATCGATTCCTCGTGACAGTGCACCACGCGCCGTCTCGGTCGATTAGCCAGGAACAGCAGTTGTGCCTGCGAAATACCTACGTGCTCGGTGAGGGGCCGGCCGGCCTTCTGCATCGCATCATCGACGCGATGGTCGATCATTACCGCCCTGAAGTGGACGCGCTTGAAGACAGGTTGGAGGCGCTCGAAGATCAAGTCTTCGAGAACCCACGCGAGAATCCCGTGCGCGACATTCTGACGCTCAAGCGCGATGTGTCGTCATTGCGACGCGTGGCGCTGCCGCAGCGCGATGCCGTGGGTCGTCTGGCCCGTCGGGAATTCGCGATGATTCCCGACGCGATGGCGTACCGATTTCGCGATGTGTACGACCACCTTGTGCAGATCACGGACGAAGCGATTTTCTTTCAGGACCGCGTGACGGGTCTGCTCGACGCCTATCTCTCGAGTCAGTCGAATCGGCTCAACCAGGTCATGAAGGTGTTGACCGTCATGTCCACCATCTTCCTGCCGCTCACCGTGCTCACGGGCCTGTACGGCATGAACGTCGTGATTCCCCATTTGCCCGGGCCTGACGGAGCGCAGTTCTGGTGGATCGTCGGCATGGCCGGCGTGATCGTCGCCTCGATGCTGGCGGCCTTCCGTTGGAAGGACTGGCTGTGAACCGCATCCATCGGCTGCCGCCCGAACTCGCCAACCAGATCGCGGCCGGTGAGGTGGTCGAGCGGCCCGCCTCAGTCGTCAAAGAGTTGGTGGAAAATGCGCTGGACGCCGGAGCCACGCGCATCGCGGTGGTCGTGGAGTTCGGCGGCAAGAAACTGATTTCCGTCGAAGACGACGGAATGGGGATGTCGGCAGAGGATGCGCACCTGGCCGTGGAGCGCCATGCCACGAGCAAGATTCGCGCGGCCGGCGATCTGGCGGCCATCCTGACGCTCGGCTTTCGTGGGGAGGCGTTGCCGTCGATCGCGTCGGTGTCCAAGTTCCGGCTGCGCACGCGCGAGCGGGGCACGATGAGCGGCACCGAGATTCGCATCGACGCCGGCGTGACGGTCTCGGACCGCGAGGTCGGCGCGCCGGAAGGTACACTCATCGAGGTCTCGGATCTGTTTTACAACCTGCCCGCCCGACGCAAGTTCCTGAAGGCCGACACCGCCGAGGCGGCGCAGGTGTCGAGGCTGGTCACGCAGATGGCCCTCGGGTACCCCGAGGTGGGGTTCACGCTCAAGAGCAAGGATCGCGTGCTGATTGAAGCCCCGCCGGCCGGGTCCAGCGAGGAACGTTTCTATCAGATCTACGGTGATCGCCCCGACCTCGTACCGGTGCACAAGCAGGCTGCCGGCATGAGCGTGACCGGTTTCGCGGCCGCACTCGCGGAACAGGGGCCCGTTCGCGGGCCGCAACATGTGTTCGTGAACCGGCGGCTGGTGAAAGACCGGACCATTGCGCACGCCATTCAGCAGGCCTACAGCGTGGCCACGATCAAGGAGCGCAGCCCCGAGGTGCATCTGTTCCTCGAAGTTCCGCCCGACCGGATCGATGTGAACGTGCATCCCACCAAGGCCGAGGTGCGATTCCTCGATCAGGGTCTGGTGCACGAGGTACTGCGCAGGGCGCTGGTGGATTCGCTGGGACAGGGGAGCGCGCCGGAGTTGGTGCTTCGTCCCGGGATGCCGTCGCCAGGGCAACCCGGCGGCACCTCGCTGCCGTGGTCCTTTGAAGCCTCGCCCACGTCCGGCATTGGCCAGGGCGCGTTCGGGATGCGCGCCGAGGTCGAGGGCGCACTGGCGCACGCGGTTGATCAGGGCATTCCGGCGCAGTGGCCCGCGGGGCAGGCCGGTCAGCCCGACCCTCGCATGGGCCTGGTCGCTGGTCACGGCACGGTTTCAACGCTCATCAAGCCCATGGCGCCACTGGGCCAGTTCCGCAACACCTTCATCATCGCGGTGGATGACGATGGGGTGGCGATTATTGATCAGCATGTGGCGCACGAGCGGATCCTGTTTGAGCAGATCGCGGAGCGGTTGACCACAGGGCGGGTTGAAGTGCAGGCGTTGTTGACGCCGGTGGTGCTCGAGTTGACGTCGGGCGAACACCAGACGCTGCTCTCGCATGTGAAGGAACTCGAACGGGTGGGATTCGAGTTCGAGGATTTCGGCGGCAACAGCCTGCGCATCGCGGCCGTGCCGGCGCTCCTCGACTGGAACAAGTGCGAGGCGGTCCTTCGCGCAGTGGCCACCGACCTTGATGGGTTGTCGCCGGGCGCCGGCGTGGACGTCGCCCTGCGCCAGATGGCGGCGACCATGGCCTGTCACGCGGCCGTGAAGGCCAACGACCCTCTCACGCGCGAAAAGATGCAGTATCTGCTCGACGAACTTCGTCGCACCTCACACTCTTCGGTATGTCCACACGGCCGCCCGGTGGTCCTTCGTCTGACGCGGCGGGAAATCGAACGCAACTTCGAAAGAACCTGAGCGTCGTCACGACGGATCACGGGAGTTGGGGAGGCACCAAGGCGCCAGCCAACTGACAATATGTTGTACACCGCTCGTCTCATGCTGCGGCCGCCGATGTCCTCGGACGTCGAAGCGATCTTTCAGGGCTACTCGAGTGATGCGGAGGTCACACGATACCTGGCGTGGCCGACGCATCGGTCGCTCGCCGATACCGAGGTTTTTGTGGCGTTCAGCGACAGCGAGTGGGCGAGGTGGCCTGCCGGGCCATTCCTGGCTTTCCTCAAGTCCGATGGCCGGCTCATCGGCAGTACGGGGCTGGGTTTTGAGTCGCTCCATGAAGCCTCGACCGGGTTCGTGCTGGCCAGAGATGCGTGGGGACAGGGATACGGCACCGAGGTTGCGATGGCCATGGTGGAGTTGGCCGCGGCCCTGGGCGTAGGCCGGCTCAAGGCGTTGTGCCACCCGGCCCACTTGGCGTCCCGGCGCGTTCTGGAAAAGGTCGACTTTAGGCATGAGGGGCTGTTGCCCAGGCACGTCGTGTTTCCGAATCTCTCCTCGGATCAGCAGGATGTCTGTGTGTATGGCCGCCGGCCTGGAGGACCCGCTTTGTGAGTGAGACGACATACGCGGAGATACACTGCAGGCTTGAAGAAAGCCCCCGCGTAAGCGGGCACCACGAACCCTGGACTCTGGCCTCTGGACCCCGGACTATTTCGTGCGCCTTTGCCGCGCCCGCTCGAGCGCTTCGCGAAGCTTCGACTCGAGTCCCCGTTCGGTGGGCTTGTAGTAGCGCCGATGTGCGAGGGCTTCGGGCAAGCAGGACATCTCCGCCACGGCGTCGGGTTCGTCGTGCGCGTATTTGTAGTCCTTGCCGAAGTCGAGTTCTTTCATGAGCTTCGTTGGCGCGTTGCGCAGGTGCAGGGGCACGGGCGCGGCTTCGTCACGCAACGCGTCTGTGGCAGCTTTGCCATAGGCCAGGTAAACGGCGTTGCTCTTGGGCGCGGCGGCCATATACGTCACGAGCTGCGCGAGCGCGGTGTTGCACTCGGGCATGCCGAGAAAGTGCGTGGCGTCCTTGGCCGCGATCGCCAGTTGCAGCGCACGCGGGTCGGCGTTGCCGATGTCTTCTGAGGCAAATCTAACCAGGCGGCGCGCGATGTACATCGGATCCTCGCCAGCCTCGAGCATGCGGGCCAGCCAGTAGAGGCCCGCGTCGGCATCACTGTTCCGGATGGATTTATGCAGCGCGGAGATGATGTTGTAGTGCTCATCTCCCGCCTTGTCGTACAGCAGGGACCGGCGTTCCACCAGGTCCGTGAGCACGGCCAACTCCAGCCGGCGGCGTCCTTCGGCGTTGGGTGTGAGGGTGGCGGATACCTGCTCCAGCAGGTTCAGGGCCACCCGCGCGTCGCCGTTGGCGTAACGCGCCAGTGACGTCAGGGCATCAAGGTCGGCATCCAGACTCAGCGCTCCGAGCCCGCGATCATTGTCCGCCAGTGCCCGCTGCAGGATGAGCACGACCTGCTCAATCGTCAGAGGGTGCAGGACGTAGACCTTTGAGCGGGAGAGCAGCGCCGAGTTCACCTCGAAGGACGGATTTTCTGTCGTGGCGCCGATGAGCACGACGGTGCCCGACTCGATATGGGGCAGGAAGGCATCCTGCTGGGCCTTGTTGAATCGGTGGATTTCGTCCACGAAAAAAATCGTGCGCCGACCCTGGTGGCGTCGCGTGTGTTCGGCCACGCCGATCACTTCCTT
Source organism: Acidobacteriota bacterium (assembly GCA_009694745.1). Taxonomy (GTDB): domain Bacteria; phylum Acidobacteriota; class Vicinamibacteria; order Vicinamibacterales; family SCN-69-37; genus SYFT01. The sequence goes on along the minus strand of SHUF01000047.1, from coordinate 13,136 downwards.
GATTTCCTTGATGCCCGCCGTGACGGCGCTGAATGCCGCGAAGTCTGCGCCGCTGGCTGCGGCGATCACGCGTGCCAGCGTGGTCTTGCCGGTGCCCGGCGGTCCCCAGAGGATCAGCGAGTGCATGGCCCCGGCGTCAATCGCGCGTCGCAGGGGCTGGCCCGGAGCGACGAGTTGATCCTGGCCCACGTACTCGTCGAGGGTGCGTGGACGCATGCGTTCAGCCAGCGGCGTTCCCGCAAGGATCGGAGTCGCAAAACCGGCCGGGTCGTCGCCGAAGAGGGATCGGGTCATCGGCGGTTCCGCTGAAGCCGCGCCTCATACAAGAGCAGCGCCGACGAGACGGCCACGTTGAATGAATTGATACCGGGGCGCATCGCGATGCTGATCTGAATGTCAGCGGCCTTGAGGGCCTGCCCGGGGAGTCCCGCTCCTTCATTGCCCAGCAGGAGGAACACTGGGCCGGTCAGGTCAGCGGCGTGCAGGTCGGTGGTGCCGGGGGCGGGCGCGGTCGTCGCTGCGATCGTGGCGCCGGCCGCGCGTGCAGCCCGCAGGCTCTCCCCGATCGACGCTCGCGCCACCGGTACACGGAATGTGCTGCCCATCGCTCCCCGCAGGGACTTGGCCGACCCTGGATCGGCCGTGGCGCCAATCATGGCCACTCCGGTCGCGCCCAGGCCGTCTGCCGACCGGATCACCGCCCCGGCATTGCCAGGGTCCTGCACGTCTACCAATCCAATCACCAACGCAGGCGCTGGAGTCCAGAGGCCTGCAAGCGGCGCCGGTGACCATCGGGCGATTGCCACCACGCCACTCGGTGTGCGCACAGGGCTGGCGGCTTCGATGACGCCAGCGGTGGCTTCATGAATCGGGACGTCGGCTGCCCGTGCCAACCTCCAGGTCTGCGCCACATCCTGCGATGCATCAGCCAGGAGGTCGCTCGTGGCCAGCACGGTCTCCACGGGCACGCCGGCCCGAAGCGCATCAAGCAGCAGGTGCACGCCGTCGATGACCACAGCCCCGTCGTCGGCCGCGCCTTTCGCGACATCACGGAAGCGCGTCACGATGGCGTCCTGGCGGCGTGTGATGCGGGGCACGTCACATGGTACCCCGACGGCTCTGTGATCACGAGTCGCTGCGGACTAACCCTGCGTCCAATATTCGGGTTAAACTTTCGCATCATGAAAGCCCGTCTGATCAAGCGGTTTGAGAAAGAGATCGCGGTCCTCGATCGAGAGTTGGTGCACGACCTGCCGAGAGAGATCCAGCGCGCGCGTGAGCTGGGCGACTTGCGCGAAAACGCGGAATACTCGGCGGCCAAAGAGCGGCAACGATTCGTGGAGTCGCGGATTTCGATGCTGCGCAAGCGCCTCTCCGAACTGCAGTTGCTCAACATGGACAAGATTCCGACCGACCGCGCGGGCTTTGGGTCGAAGGTCACGGTCATTGAGAACGGCAAACAGATGGTCTTCGAACTGGTGATGCCCGAGGATGCGGATCCCGACAAGGGATTCATTTCCGTGGCCTCGCCGGTCGGCCGCGCCTTCGTCGGCAAGGAAGAGGGCGACTCGATCAAAGTCTCCATCCCCTCCGGCAGCCGGAGCTTCGACATCGTCAAGCTCGTGACCATTCACGACGAAGAGTAGACGCCGAGTGGCACTCTCTTCCTACGCTCCACGCCTGCGCACTGCAGTGGTGCTGTGCGGGGCAGGCACCGCGGGGGCGTATCACGCGGGTGTCCTCCGCGCGCTGGTGGACGCGGGCGTGAAGATCGATCTCCTCGCCGCACACGGCGCCGGAGGCATCGGTGCCCTGAGCGGCGCCGCTGACGGCGTCGCAGATCTGTCGTCGGCCACCAGTCTGTGGGCCTCGATTCGCATGAGGCGCGCGTATCGCTGGCGCGCGGCTCTGCGTCTGGCCGGCTGGGGAGCCCTGGTGGCCGTCGCGCTGCTGCTCGCGCCGCTGGTCGTCATCGTCCTGGCCTCGGGCGTCTATGTGGCCAGCGTGGTGGCCTCGCTCGCCAATTTTCCGTCAATCGCCGCGTCACTGATGGGTTGGTATCAGCAGGCACTGGGCGCGATGTTCAATCCCCCCATTCTGCCCACCGTCATGCCGCGGGCCGTCGTGGCCGCCGTGCTGGTGGTGGCGGGGGTGTTTCTTGTCGCCGCCCTCCGGGCTCGACGAGGCGAACGCACACGCCGCCGCGCCCGAGGCGCGTTCTGGTGGAGGCTGATTGGACATCCACTTGATCCGGGTGAGCCTGAGGGGGCCGTCAAAGACGCGTTGTGGCGAATCACCCGCGGCGCCACCGATACGTCCCGCGCGGATATGGGGCGGCGGTATGTCGAACTGCTGACCGAGAACTTCGGCCAGCCCGGGTTTCACGAGGTGGTGCTCGCGGTGCACGACCTGGACGCTCGACGTGACATTGTGGCCGCCGTGCTTGCGCCCCAATGGCATCAGGCGTTCGGTCAGCGGCGTGTGGGCGCGGGGCCTCGCGAAGCGGAAAGTATCAATCTGGGTGAAGGGCGCGAACACGACAGCGGCCTTGTGGTGGACTTCGTGGTGGGTGGGCTCCGCCTGCCCGTGGCATCAGCGCCACACGAGGTGACGTTCCCCGACAAGGGGTACTGGCAGGGGGAAACGCACCGGTGGTGCGATCGGCCCGAATTGGTGAGCCGGTTGATCGATGAAGTTGCGCGCGTCGGCGTGGAACAGGTGATTCTGGTCAGCCCGGCGGCGCCGGCTGCCACGCCCCATGACCTGCGCTTTCGCGCGCTGGACCTGCGCTCGCGCATGGGCGAGACCTTGCGCTCGGTGGAGACCGCAGCCTTTCAGGACGCCTGGGCGCTTGCCGCGAATCGGTTCTCCGGCGTGTTCGCCATTCGCCCCTCTCACAATCCGACGGGCCCTTTTGATTTTGCGGGCGTGTACGACGAGGCGTCCGATCGGATGCGCACGCTACCCGAACTGGTCCAGCTGGGCCACGACGATGCGTATCGGGAGTTCATTGAGCCGGTGGTGGCCGCAGGCGAACGAGTTGAGGACATTTGAGATGACCAAGAGGCACCCGGACACTGAACTGGTTCACGCGGGCGAGGGAGTCACGAGCGCGGCGACGCCCGTCACCACGCCCATTTATTCGTCGAGCACGTTCAGATTCGCGTCGGCGGCGGAACTCGAGGCCTACCAGCAGGGGCGGTCCAAGTCGTTCATCTATTCGAGGTACGCCAACCCAACGGTCATGGCGGTTGAGGCCAAGCTGGCCGCGGCCGAGGGCGGAGAGGCGGCGATGTTGTTGTCGTCCGGCATGGCAGCCACGTCTACGGCGTTGTTCGGGCTCCTGCGATCAGGGGACGAGGTGATTTGCAGCGCGGCGATCTATGGCGGCACCCTGCAGGTGTTGTCGTCGTTCCTCGATCGCTTTGGCATCCGCGCCAGGTTCGTCTCGATGGATCAGCTGGGCGCACTTGAGTCACTCATCGGCCCGTCGACAAAAGTGGTCTGGTTCGAGTCGCCCACCAATCCCACATTGCGATGCGCAGATATCGCAGTAGTGGCGGCGGCGTGCCGCGCGAAAGGCGTCGTGTCCATCGTGGACAACACGTTCGCGAGCCCGGTCAATCAGCAGCCGTTGGCGCTGGGCGCCGACATGGTGATGCACTCCGCGACCAAATACCTGAACGGCCACTCGGATGTTACAGCCGGGGCGCTTGTCAGTTCGAAAGCGCTGATCGATCGTGTGATGCCTGCGCGCAAGTTGCTGGGCGGAGTGCTGGAGCCAGCGTCGGCCTACGCGCTCGGTCGCGGCATGAAGACTCTCGGCGTTCGCATTGCGCGGCACAATGCCAATGCGCTGACCATCGCCCGCTGGCTCGAAACGCACTCGGGTGTGTCACGCGTGTGTTATCCGGGCTTGGAATCACATCCCGACCATGACATTGCACGAAAGCAGATGCGCGGATTCGGCGGCATGGTGTGTTTTGAGTGCCGAGATGGACAGGACGGCGCGGTTCGCTTCTTCGATCGCATCGCGCTGATTCAGCGGGCCGCGAGCCTCGGCGGCATAGAGAGCCTCTGCAGCCTCCCCGTGCTCACCTCGCAGTACGGCTTGTCTAACGATCAACTCGCCGAAGCCGGCGTCACAAGCGGAATGGTGCGCTTGTCGGTGGGACTTGAAGACTCGGACGACCTGATCGCGGATCTACGGCAAGCGTTAGGAAGTTAGGAAGTTAGGAAGTTAGGAACTGATCAGTTCCCCAGCTCCTCATTTCCCAACTTTCTCAGGGGGTTATTTATCGGCCCCGTGGGTGTCGGCCAGGAATTCCTCCGCGAGGACTCCGATGCGGGCGGCGATGCCGATGCCCGACAGGTCGCCGAACTTCGAGCGGAAACGCTCGGCCGGCACCACCGCCTTGGCCAGCGCCCGATGGCCACCGGCCGACCCGATGTCGCCGAAGCACTCCTTCACAAACTCTCCGGCGTTGCGCGAGTACCCGAGGTTGCGCACGCTCACGATAAAATGTCCTCCGACGATGCCCGAGACGATGACCCACTTGACGCCTTCCACCTGCAGCAGGAAGTCGGCCGTGTAGGGGATGAAGTCTTCGCGCGTGGTCTCGCCCAGGAACGCCGAGAAGATCTGATGTTTCAGGCGGCTGGTCGCGAGTGCGCGCGTCACGTGTTCCAGGCGCTCCAGCGTGATTTCAGCGCCCTCCATCTTGCGGATGAGCGCGGCGTCGGCCAGCGGAAACAGGAACGTGAAGGCATCCAGGTCTGATCGGTTGGTGTGCCGCGCGAAAAACAATGTGTCTGACTTGATCGCGTAGAGCATGGCCGTGGCCGTGCGCTCCGAGATGCTCACGTCCACCGCCCGCAGGTGTTCGGTCAGGATGGTGCAGGTCGATCCGTATTCGGGGCGGATGTCCTTGAAGACCGTCGTGTATCCCGCCTGCTCGGGGTGATGGTCCACCACCAGGTCCACTCGGGGCAGCAGGCCGTGAAAGTAGTGCGGCTGCACGTCGACGGTAGCAATCCGATCGAACGATCCGAACTCGTCGGCCATGATCGTCTCAATGTGGATGTCGAGCAGATCCACCATCCGCAGGTTCTCGGGGCGCGTGACGCCCTGCATCGCGCCGATGATGGCCGTAGCCCTGGTGCGCCGCAGCAGATTGCGCAGGGCCAAACCCGCCGCCATCGCGTCGGGATCGGGTTCGTTGTGCAGGAGGATTAAGACGCGGTCGGCGTCGGCGAAGTACCTCTGATACTGCTGGACCCGTGCGCGCGTCAGGGCCCGGTCTAGTTCCGTGAGCAGCGCGCCCGAGAGCAGCTCGGCCATGTCGAGGTGGGTCAACTCGGGGACCAGCGCCTTCAGCTCGTCGCGATTCTTTCGAGCCGAGGGTTGGGTGCCCGCGTGCAGCACGTACAACAGGCTGCCGCCGGCATCGCGAATGGCCGTGACCACACGTTTCAGGCTGCGCTTGCCGTTGTCTTCGACGATGACGCAGGTGGAAGGTGAGAGGTCGGCGCGCAGGTAGGAGTCCACGCGTTTGGGGTCGCCCACGTTCGCCGCGATCTGGTCATCAACGAGACGTCGAGCCAGCGGACGGCTTTCGACCAGAAACTCGATGTCGAAAGTGCCCGACAGGACTTGATGAAGTGTCCTGATAGTTAACTCGTCCTGGCAGACGGCCAAGGCTCTCATGCAGACTCTCATTATAATGCGCCTAGATGGCCGCCTTCCGCTTCGTCATCGTGCTAGCGCTGTTCGCGGCGGCCGCTCTGGACGCCCGCCAGCAGACATTCCGCACGTCTGCGGACGTTGTCGTGCTCCCCGTGACAGTCGTTGGGAAGGGAAACAGCCTGGTTCGCGGACTGACCCGGGACGACTTCGAGGTCTTCGAGGACGGCAAACGCCAGGCACTGACGTTTTTCAATGAAGGTGCCGGCGGTGCGGCACTTCCGCTGCATCTGGGGCTCCTTCTAGATACTTCAAGCAGCATGAATCGCGATCTGGCGGCGGCGGTGTCGGCCGCCATCAGGTTCGTGAACGCTGTGGACGAGTCAGTGGACGTCACCTTTGTAGACTTCGCCACCGAGGTACGTGTCTCACGATTTTCGCCGCCCAGCTATGCGCATCTGTTTGAGCGCATGCGGTCGAACAAGGCCGAAGGATCGACGGCGCTGTATGACGCGCTTGGGTTGTACCTGACAGCCGCTGAACAGCAGGATGGACAGAAGGTCTTGCTGCTCTACACCGACGGGGAAGACTCGACCAGCAGCCTTAGGTACGGTCATATGATCGAGATGCTGCGCCTCAGCGACGTGATGGTGTACGCCATTGGGTATCTCGACAGCCTGCGGGGGAGCCACGGCACCGCGCAGTTGCGGCTCAACGACCTGGCGCACCAGACCGGCGGCGAGGCGTTTTTTCCGGTCGATCGAAAGCAGCTTGACGAGATCTACGCGAAGATCGAAGAAGAAATCACTTCGCGGTATTCCCTGGGTTTCATCTCCACGAATCGAGCCGCTGACGGCAAGTGGCGGAAGGTCGAGGTCCGAGTGACATCCCCGTCCGGCAAGGGCGCCAAAGTCCGCGCCCGCCCGGGCTATTTCGCACCCGCACGGTAACGGCTGCGGCCTGCGTAGTAGCATGGGGAGTTTAGACCTCACTCCCCATGCCATCCATCGACGATCGCTTCGAACTGGAATCGGCCTTCGAGCTGCGTGGCGACCAGCCGGCCGCGATTACGCAACTGGTGGATGGCCTGCAGCGCGGCGATCCGGCGCAGGTGTTGCTGGGCGTCACCGGGTCGGGCAAGACCTTCACCATGGCCCACGTGGTGGCCACCGTCAACCGGCCGACCCTCGTGATGGTGCACAACAAGACGCTGGCGGCCCAGCTGTACCAGGAGTTCCGCCGGTTCTTTCCGCGCAACGCCGTGGAGTACTTCGTCAGCTACTACGACTACTACCAGCCCGAGGCGTTTATGCCGGCCTCGGGCACGTACATCGAAAAAGAATCGATCGTTAACGAAGAAATCGATCGGCTCCGCCTGTCGGCCACGCGTTCGCTCTTCGAGCGCCGCGACGTCCTCATCGTCGCCTCGGTCTCCTGCATTTATGGCCTGGGGTCGCCTGAGGCGTACTACGGGCTGGTGGTCGAGGTGCGCAAGGGCGACACGCTGGGGCGCGACGCGTTCCTGAGGCAACTCGTGGAGATTCAGTACGAGCGCAACGACCACGAGTTCACGAGGGGCACGTTCCGGGTGCGCGGGGACATCGTGGAGGTGTATCCCTCGTACGAAGACATTGGCATCCGCGTGGGGTACTTCGGCGACGAAGTAGACGACCTGGTCACATTTGACCCGTTGACCGGCCGGGTGGTGCGCTCCCACGACCGAATCTCAGTGTTCCCGAAGACACACTTTGTCACCCCGCGATCAAAGACACTACTGGCGGTGGAACGCATCAAGGCGGAATTGACCGAGCGGCTGGCCGAACTCGATGGCGCGGGACGCGTCCTGGAGTCGCAGCGGCTGCATCAGCGCACCATGTTCGATCTCGAGATGATGAAGGAGATCGGGTATTGCCACGGGATCGAAAACTACTCGCGGCATTTGTCCGGGCGCGCGGCGGGCGAACCACCGCCCACGTTGCTCGACTATCTCCCTGAAGATGCGCTCCTCATCGTGGACGAGAGCCACCAGACGGTACCCCAGGTGCGAGGGATGTTTCACGGCGATCGGGCGCGCAAGGAAGTGCTCGTGGAGTACGGTTTCCGCCTGCCGTCGGCCCTCGACAACCGTCCGCTCAGCTTCGACGAATGGGAAGAGCGTCGCCGCCAGGTGGTGTACGTGAGCGCAACACCCGGGCCCTACGAATTGAGCCAGGCCGCCGGGGTGGTGGTGGAGCAGATCATCCGTCCCACGGGCCTGGTGGATCCCGTCATCGACGTGCGGCCGGTGGCAGGGCAGGTGGACGACTTGCTCGCCGAGATTCGTGAGGTCGCCGGCCGCGGTGAGCGCACGCTGGTGACCGTGCTGACCAAGCGCATGGCCGAGGACCTGACGCAGTACTACCAGGAGCTGGGCGTGCGCGTGCGGTACCTGCACTCAGACATCGATACGCTCGAGCGGGTGGACATCCTGCGCAACCTCCGCATGGGCACGTTCGACGTGCTGGTGGGCATCAACCTCCTGCGCGAAGGGCTCGACCTGCCCGAGGTGTCGCTTGTGGCCGTCCTCGATGCCGACAAGGAAGGCTTCCTACGATCGGCCGGCGCATTGATTCAGACGATGGGGCGGGCGGCCAGGCATGTGCGTGGTCGGGCGGTACTGTATGCCGACCGCATGACCAATTCCATGCGCCAGGCCATCGACGAGACGGAGCGTCGGCGGCGGGTGCAGGAAGCCTACAACCTGGAGCACGGCATTACGCCCGCGTCCATCGTCAAGCAGATCGATGATGTGATGTCGAGCGTTTACGAACGCGACTACCTGACGGTGCCGCGGGTGGTAGAACCTCGCGAGACGTTCCGGTCACGGGCCGAGCTCGACCGGAAGATTGCGGACCTCGAGCACGACATGAAGGCCGCGGCCGCGAACCTGGAGTTTGAACGGGCGGCCACCGTGCGTGACGAACTTCGCCGGTTGCGGGATCCCGGCCGTGCCCTGGTGGGCGGGGAGGGCTGAATGCCTTCCTTTGTCGTGAACGGCATTAAGAAGGCCTTGCTTGAGGTGCAGGACTACTTCAAGTTCCTCGGACAAATTGCGCGAGGACTCACGTCGCGACCGGTCTACTTTCGCGACATCGTCGAACAGTTCGAAGACATTGGGCTGGGCTCGTTGACCGTGGTGTTGCTGACCGGCACGTTCACTGGGATGGTGCTGGCGTTGCAGTCGGGCATCACGCTGGATAAGTTCGGCGCGCGTTCAATGGTTGGCCAGCTCGTCAGCGCCTCGATGGTCAAGGAGCTGGGGCCGGTCCTGACCGCGTTGATGGTGACCGGGCGGGTCGGATCGGGCATCGCGGCGGAACTCGGCTCGATGATGGTGACGGATCAAATCAGCGCACTGCGCGCGCTCGGGACGGATCCCGTGCGCAAGCTGGTGGTGCCGCGCGTGCTGGCGGGCATCATCATGGTGCCGATCCTGACCATCATCGCTGATGCCGTCGGCATGGTCGGCGCGTGGCTGATCACGACCACCCAGCTGAAGGTGGCGGGCAGCGTGTTCTGGAACTCCGTGGTGATGGGTCTCTACATCCAGGACGTGTGGATGGGCATCATCAAGCCGTTTTTCCTGGGCTTCGTGCTGGTGACTATTGCCTGCCATGTCGGACTCCGTACCAGTGGGGGCACGCAGGGGGTGGGCCGGGCCACGACCAACGCCGTGGTGGGCGGGTCGGTGGCCGTCCTCATCATGGATTTTTTCGTGACGAAGTTGCTGATTTCGCTGATGTATTGACGGCATGGCACTGACTGAACGCGAACAGGCAATGCTGGAGCCAAGACCGATCACCGAGTCCGATGACGCGGTCATTGTCTTTGACGAAGTGTCTCTGGCCTTTGACGAGAAAGTCATCCTCGATCGCGTGAGTTTTCAGCTTTTGGCTGGCCGGATGAAAATCATTCTTGGCGGCAGTGGTGTGGGCAAATCCACCGTGCTGAAGCTCATTCTGGGTTTGCTCAAGCCTGACGGCGGCCAGATCCTGGTGAACGGCCGGCGCGTGGACGATCTGGACGAAGAGCACTACATGGTCGTCCGCGACGACCTCGGCATGGTCTTTCAGGACGGGGCGCTGTTCGACTCCCTCACGGTCCGTGAAAACGTGGGCTACAAGTTGTTCGAAGAGACGGATATCCCGATCGAGCAAGTTGACGGGCGTGTGAAGGAAGTCCTGGGCTTTGTCGGCCTCGACGAATATTTCCTGCGAATGCCGTCCGAACTGTCGGGCGGGCAGCGCAGACGTGTGGCCATCGCCAGGGCGCTCGCGGCGCGGCCCAAGATCCTGCTCTATGACGAACCCACGACCGGTCTCGATCCCATCACCGCCGTCACGATCGATGACGAGATCATCAAGCTGCGGGACCTGGAAGAAGTCAGCGCGCTGCTCGTGACCCACCAACTGCGGGACGCGTTTTATGTGGCGTCACACGAAGCCGTGAAAGAGGGAGGCACCATCAAGTGTGTCCCCGCTTCACCAGAGAAACTGGCAGAGACGACGTTCGTCATGCTGAAGGACAGCCGCGTGCTGTTTGAAGGCACGCTGCCGGAGCTGCGCGCGGCGACCGATCCGTATCTGCAATCGTTTTTGTCGTAAGGGAGAGAGAGTCCGCATATGCCTCGAACACGATCCATTGCCTGGGCCCAGTTGAAGATAGGCATCATCAGTGTTGCCGCCATGACGCTGGCCACATTGTTGATCCTTGCCGTGGGCGGACAGGGCGGCTTCTTCTGGGAGCGCTATCCCATCAAGGCGCTGTTCAAGGATGTCGTGGGCATGAAGACGGGCGCCATCGTCCGCGTCGCCGGCAGCGACGTGGGCAAGGTCGCCTCCGTCGAGTTTTCCGGCGCGCAGGTCGAAGTCGTGCTGGAAATATCGAAGGACGTCAGGCACCTCATCACCGACCAATCAGTGGGCAGTCTTGGGTCATTAAGTCTCCTTGGTGAACCCATCGTCGTCATCACCCCGGAACCGCAGGGGCAGGCGCTGCCGGATTGGGCGTACCTGAAGACGAGCCAGTCGGCGGGTGCGGTGGCCGAGGCTGCCGCCGCGGCCAAGGGCGCGCTTGCCACCACTCAGGAGTTGCTGAAAGGCCTGAACGAGGGGCGCGGCTCGATGGGCAAACTCATGACCGATGAGGCGCTGTATGCCGAGATGACGTCGCTGGCGAAGGCTGCCAATGCCGTGACTCAGCAGATCAATTCCGGCAAAGGGACGGTGGGTGCCCTGATGAATGACCCGGCGGCTTACAACTCGATGCGCGCCTCGCTGACTGAACTTGAGGGCATGCTCGCCAAGGTGCGTCGCGGTGAAGGGTCCCTCGGTGTGTTGATGAACGACCCGGCACTGAGTAAGTCTCTGACAGGCGCGAGCGCCAGCATGGAGGCCATCGCGGGCCGGATCAACCGCGGTGAGGGAACCGTGGGCAAGCTGCTGAACCAGGACGAACTCTACACGCGCCTGGATGGCCTCACGACCCGGCTGGACAGCCTGGTGGCGGGCCTCTCGTCGGGGCAGGGAACCGCCGGCCAACTGCTGCAGGACAAGCGCCTTTATGACAACATGAATGCGGCGGCAACCAGCCTCAACGAGCTGATTGCGGAGATCAAGAAAGACCCGAAGAAGTACCTGACCGTGAGGGTCAGCATCTTCGGAGGCTAACCAACGAAGGAGTGCAGCATGTCGAATGACAACAACTCGGCGATTCCGGTCCTGATGGCGTTTGTGCTGGGTGCGGCGGCCGGCGCCGCGGTGGCGTTGCTGTATGCCCCGGCCACGGGCGAAGAGACACGCCGGCGAATCAAGGACAAGGCTCGCGAGGGGCGCGACAAGGCCGAGTTGGTGGCGCGCGACGGACGTGAGTTCCTGAAGCGCCAGCGTGAGAACCTTGGGGCGGCGGTTGAGCGGGGTAAAGAGGCGTTCGAACAGACGCGCAAGGAGACTCTGTGACCGAGGTCTGGCTGGGCGTCATCGCGGTCGCGGTGGCCGTGATGGCGATCCTGCAGGTCGTCGTCCTCCTGCGGCTGTCGCAGGTCGCGCGCGAGGCCTCTGCGGCCACGCGCGATCTGCGACGCGAGTTGACCCCGCTCATCGCCAAGGCGCACAAGATTGCCGATGACGCCGGGCGCGTGAGCGCGTTGGCACTGACGCAGGTCGAACGGGTCGATCAGTTGTTTGAGAGCACGGCCCTGCGGATTGACGAGACGATGCAGACCGTGCAGGAAACCCTGATCCGGCCGATACGCCAGGGTGCGGCCGTGATGGCCGGCGTCAAGGCTGCGCTCGCTGTGTTTCGCGCGCGCCAGGATCGCGGTCGGTACGACCGCGACGATGACGACGCGCTGTTTATCGGATAGATGATATTCTTGTTGGGTTTGATCGGGTTGGGCGCTTGGCTCAGTTGGTAGAGCACCGCCTTCACACGGCGGGGGTCACTGGTTCGAGTCCAGTAGCGCCCACCAACCTAACCGCAAGCAAACAAAGGACATGATAAATCACGCTGTTTTAGTGTGGGAGCGGGGTGGTGGCCCGGTGGTCCACATAGTGGTCCACCTTGAAGCCGCTCCGGGTGGTTGAGAGGCGGGAATCAGGCTTCGACCGTGTTTGAACCCAGATAGAAACCAACTAAATCAACCCGCGTACGTAATTTTTACGTGGCGCGCTTTGTCGCCTTATCCCCTAACATGGGGGTCCTCAATGACCGCGTGGTTGCTTGGCTTGCACCGGCTAGACACGGGTCGCCACGTGGCGTGGGCGGTTCTGTGCGTCGATGCGCGTTACTGCTCAGTGGCCCTGCCAGGTGTCTCAACACTGGTGCGCAGGTTGCTTTCTGGCAGCGAGTGGAAGGCCGTAGACGGGGAATTGGGCCTAGGTCTGAATCCATGGCCACTGCCACCATCCGGCGCGATAGCGAGGGCTCTGGCGTCGGAGGCGGGGTCGAGCGTGGTGTGCCAGTGGGTAACGGCTTTTGATGTGATCGCATCCCCACTGGACGTCGCACTCGCCCTCGATAACCGGCTGTTGAGTGAGCCTCATCCTGTGGTGACCAAAGGAGGAGCGGAGTCCAACGAGTGAGCTTGATCCGATCCCGTGGACGGTTTAGTTACGCCGCTTGAGTCACCGCCTGCCGCTCGAAGGCCGCCGGACTGATCTGTCCCAGCGTCGAGTGCCGACGCCGTTGGTTATAGAACACTTCGATGTATTCGAACAACTCCATCTTGGCGTCCCCGTTGCTGGCGAACTGATCGCCGAGCTCGCTTTTGACGGTCGAGAAGAAGCTCTCCATCACCGCGTTGTCGTAGTAATTGCCGCGGCGGCTCATGCTGCAGACGATGCCGCGCACGGTCAGCACGGCTTGGTAGTCCTCGCTGGCGTAGGTGCAGCCCTGGTCGGAGTGGTGGAGTAGC
>SHUF01000046.1 GCA_009694745.1 Acidobacteriota bacterium | reverse complement strand
CGCGCGATCACCAATCGACACACCATCAAGCACCTTGGCTCCCGCGCCGATCCAGACACCGGCGCCCACAGTGATGCCGTCGGACTTCCGCGGCTGTGCGTTGACTGCCACAATCGGGTCGCTGAAGTTGTGGTCGCCGCCGATGAGGTAGGAGTACGCGGCCAGAAGTGTGTGCGCCCCAATCGTGACGCGGCCGGCGGAAAACACCTCGCAGTTGAATCCGATATTCACGCCCTCGGCCAACGTGATGTCGCCGTTCTTGCACGACAGGATGGTGTTGCGCCCGACGAACACGCCATTCCCGATGTCGATGCCGCGATTGGTATCGCCCTTGGCATCAAGCAGGCAGTGATCGTCGATCACGACGTTGTCGCCGATATGAATTTTGTGCGGATGACGCAGCACCACGTCGCGGCCGAACACCACGTTGCGGCCGCAACTGCCCAGCAGCAAGGGGTAGGTGAACTTCCGGAGCATCAACCCCAGCGCGCCCGGCACGCACTGGGCGAGCAGCATGATGGCTTCGTACTTGATCAGCGCCCCCCAGCCGGGCTTGCCCACGATGAGCGCACTGTATTTCGCCCGCGCCCCTCCGGGCGCACGGAACAACTGGTCCTGCACGCGCGGGATGTCCCGATCAGATCCAGTGTTGGCCACGGTACCACTCCAGTGTGCGCCGAATCCCGTCACGCAGGCTCACCGCCGGCGCAAAACCCAGTTCCGCGCGGGCCCGTGAGATGTCGAACGCCCGGCTCTTGGTGAAGAAGTCTACACGGCGGCGATAGATTGGCGGGGCCACGCCGAACGGCGCGCAGACTGCTTCGCACGCGGCACCCGCAAGCCAGAACGGCCACACCGGCAATCGCAGCCGTGGCGGGTCTACACCGGCCACCTCCGCGGTAATCCCGATCAACGCCTTCAGCGTCGTCACTTCCCCGCCCGCCAGAATATAGGTGCGGCCCGCCGCTGAGGGCACCGCGGCGCAGAGACGGAAGCCGTCGCACAGGTCTTCCACGTATGTCAGGTGGTAGAAGATTTCACCGTGGCCGAGCAGCACGAAGCGGCCACGCGCCACGCCGCCAAACAGCTTGAGCAGGCGCCGGTCGCCGGGGCCAAAGATGCCTGACGGACGGGCGATAACCAATTCGATGCCGGTTTTCTTCGCTGCGGCGATGGCCAACTGCTCGCCTTCGGCCTTGGTTTCCTGGTACACATCGCCTGGACGCAACGGCGCCTCTTCGTTTGCCGGTGGATGTTCCACATCTCCATGCACGCCCACCGTGCTGCAGTGCACGACGCGGCGGACGCCGGCGTCTGCGGCGGCTCTCACGAGCGACTCGACGCCGACGGCGTTCACTGCCCGATAGGACGACGCGGGCAACCCCGCTGTCCGATAGAGCGCGCCGATGTTGTACACCACATCGACGCCCGCACACGCGGCGCGCAGACTCGGGGTGTCGGTGAGGTCGCCACGAACGACTTCGATTCCGGCGCTGGTTAGATCCCTCGCCTGGTCCGGCCGCCTGACAATGGCGCGCACGGTATCGCCCGCCTCCACCAGCCGGCGCACCAGGTGACCTCCGGTAAACCCTGTGGCCCCCGTGACCAGCGCTTTCACCGCTCCGCCACCATCGTCACGGGAGAGCCGGCGAGCCAAAGGAGACCGGTGGCCCTGAGCACTCGCTCAAGTCCGCGTGTGAACCCCAGCGAGCCCACCGCTTTGTGGAACGCGATCGGCATGACGAATTGCCGATGGATGTGGACCACGCGATATTCATTCGCCTGGAACGCGGCAATGACACTGCGTTCCGACATCACCCGGTACGCCTCAACCTTGTGCCCTGCGGCGCGCCTGACGTGCCGCACGCCGCTCTCAGCGGCAGCCACGCTCGACGCCGACGGAAAATCCACCACGACCCGGCGTCGCGCGACCCGGCACAACTCGCCCACGCACCGCGACCAGTCAGGCGTGTGCATGAGCACTCGCAACGAGACGGCTCCGTCGAAATGCCCCGCCGGAAACGGCAACGCATGGGCGTCGCCCACATCAAACGTCGCCGACACGCCCGCAGCGGCGGCGCGTTCGCGCGCCACATCGAGCATCTCAGACGACGCATCCACTCCCACCACAGTCGCCCCGGCGCGCGCGAGGCCGATCGCCGCGCGGCCCGTGCCGGTGCCGACGTCCACGACCGAGCATCCTGAAAGTGGATGGCCGGCGTCGCCGGTCCCCAGTGGTGTGAAAGCGGCCATGAGCAACGCTTCCTGCTCGGCCAGCAGGTGCCGGCCAATGGGCCCACTGAACCGCAGGTTGTCGAACCCTTCCGCCACATCCTTGCTGGCGTAATGCGTGTAGCTGTAGTGCTGGCGGTTCATCGCACCAGCATCTCGTACGCCCGGCGCGTTTTTTCGATGAAGGCTTCGTCGCTGTATTTTGTGGTGGCGAGGTCGCGTGCGCGCTCCCCAATCGCCGCGGCTGCAGGATCACTCATGGCACGAAGCAGGCCCTTTGCCAGTTCTTCCGGCGTGGCAGCGGTCAGAATCGCCACGTCGTCATTGAGGACCTGCGTGTGGGTGCGCAGGCGGGTGGCCACAATCGGGCGGCCCGACCGGAGATATTGGTAAATCTTCAGTGGCGTGTTCGTGCCACTCGAGCGCGGTGAAACCAGAGTGGTGGCCGCGTCGAGGTACGCCGGTACTTCTTCGGCGGGTCGTTGCCCCGTAAAGATGACCGCAGGCGAGAGTCCAAGACGGTCAACACTGGCGCGGGCAAGGTCGACCTGGGCCGGCTCGCCTCCGACCATCACGAGACGGGCTTCCGGACGAGCGGCCACCACAATCCCCATCGCCTCATAGAGCAGACCAAGGCCCTGGTAGGCCTCAAACGTCCCGGTGTACAGCACCACCGGCGTCGTGTCGTCGAGCCCCAGCGACCGGCGCACGACGAGTCCGGTTCCGGCCGACGGTGCGGCGCCAGAACCCGCAGCGTTTTCGATCAGCACGGTAGGCACCGGCAACTTCAACGCCTTTACCGTATCGTCAAGGTCTTCGCAGATCACAATCACAACACCCGACCGCTTGATCATCAGGCGCTCGATCCATCCGAACAACGCTGCCAGCCCCTTGAACTTGCCGAAGCCGAAGTTCGAGATCTGCTGGGGCAAGCTCGAGTGCATGTCGTAGAGATGCGGCTTGCGCAGCAACGCAGCAAGCACAATCCCGATCGCGCCGCCTTCCTCGTGTGAGTGGATGACGTCATACCTGCGCGTCAGCGCGAGTCGCAATGCGGTGAAAGACAGCAGTGCATCGAGCGGCACCTTCGCCCACGACGGCCCGATTCGTACGCGCGACACAAATGGCGGAGCCATCGACCGCACGATACGGAGTCCAGGCATCTGAACGTCACTGCCAAACGGGTACGTGACGAGATCGACGGTATGCCCGAGAGTGGTCAACGCGCGAATGCGGTGTAATTCAGAAAACGGGGTTCCCCGGGGCTCGAAAAACGGCTCCGGCGCGATCATGAGAATGTGCATGCCGTCAGGGCCCGATCGCGTGGGCGTTGGGGCTGCGAGTGATTGTACACCCGCGTGTTACACTTCGCCGCCGGTAGTAGCTCGCGTCGATCCTGATGACACACGTGCCCCCTGGTCCTGACGCGCCTGGCGCCAACGACACCACTGACGCCAAAGACCCGCCCGCGCGCGGCGGACGCCAGACGCTCGTCTGGTCGATGAAGATTCTCGTGTCGACCGGGCTGCTCTATCTGCTGCTGTCGCGCGTGGACCTCTCCCGGCTCTGGGCGATCGCGCGCACGACCTCGGTGACGTGGCTGGTCGTCGCACTCGCCCTGTACTTCGTCATGGTATTCATCAGTGCCTGGCGCTGGGGAGTCTTGCTGCACGCGCAGAAGGTGGCCGTGGGCCTCGGGCCGTTGCTGCGGTCGTACCTGGTCGCCACGTTCTTCAACAATTTCCTGCCGTCCAACATTGGCGGCGACGTCATCCGGGTGCGCGACACCGCTCGTGCCGCCGGCTCGAAAACGCGGGCCGCCACCGTGGTGCTGGTTGATCGGGGCATCGGGCTGCTCGCACTGGTCTTGATCGCGGCTGTGGGGATGTCGATGGCGACCATCGCGAGCCCGGTGATTGCGGCATTTGGGCCTGGCCTGTTGTGGCTGGCCTTCGGTATCGGGACGCTGGCTGGCGGCCTTGTGTTGCTGAGACCCAATGCCGTGGGTAGGGTCCTGGCCCCGCTCAGGGCCCTGCACCAGGACTGGGTGGAAGAACGCATCAGCCGCCTTGTGAGCGCATTGGCGCGTTTTCGCGAGAGCCCGTCTGCCCTGGCCCTCGGGTTTGGCGGCGGCATCGTGGTGCAGACGCTGCTCGTCCTATTTTATGCGGCCATCGCGCAGGCCATCCTTGTGCCGATCCCGATCGCGCACCTCGCGGTCCTGATTCCGCTGTCGTTCATCGTGCAGATGGCCCCAGTCTCTGTCAACGGGCTCGGCGTGCGCGAGGCGACGTTCAGTTTCTATTTCGCGCGATTGGGTCTGCCGCTGGAGTCGGCACTGGCGCTGTCATTTCTGGGCGCCGCGCTCGTGATGTTGTTCTCGCTCTCGGGCGGCGTCGCCAATCTCACGCGAGGTCAGCGGCCAGCCGACTCAGGCCAGCGCACGATTTCGTAGAGCGACACCGGACCGGACGTCACGAGCGGTCGCAGGTGCGCCGCGTACAGCG
Organism: Acidobacteriota bacterium; assembly: GCA_009694745.1. Taxonomy (GTDB): domain Bacteria; phylum Acidobacteriota; class Vicinamibacteria; order Vicinamibacterales; family SCN-69-37; genus SYFT01. The sequence continues at coordinate 18,155 of SHUF01000046.1, read as the reverse complement.
AGAACCGGCCCTGCATCACTGCGCTGGCCGCCGCGTTGTAGGTGCGCCAATCAATGGCGACATATCGCACCCCGCGGGCCCGCAAGAGGCGGAACGATTCTTCGTTGGGAAACCCATTGAGTGGAATCGCCTCCGCCTGAATGTCGGGGGGGATGAAATCACTGTAGCCATTCACCAGCGGCTGCCAGTGCCACATGGACCAGAACATGTGGTCGGCGTGGGGAAACCATTCGCCACGGCGATACGGGAAGTGCAACACCAGCGTGGCGGCTCGGGGCATGCCCGCCAAGGCCTGATACGCCTCGGGCACAGGTGGCACGGGCCGCAGCGGCCACGACACACGCAACTCGATGACGACCAGCGCCAGCAGCACCGGCACCAGCCAGGGCCGACGTCGTCCGGATTGAGCAATGGCGGCGATGCCCATCCCGGCGAACACCGCGAGTCCCATCAGCACCAGAACACCGAACCGTGACGGCGCCCGCAGGAACGATATGAACGGGATGCTGTCGGCCAGCCAGCCGTACAACCCCGCGGCCGGGCCCAGCGACGCCCACACCGTCATCGTGGTCAACCCGACGTAGAACCAGAAGATTCGGCGGGCGGGCACCACGCGGGCCGAGAGCGCGAGGCCGACCAGTGCCAGGCTGATGACGATGACCCCGGGGAACAGCACTTCACCTATGCCGCCTACATACGAGTCAAGGCCCGTACGCCAGGACTCGGGCAGCACCTTGGTCAGCGGGCCCGACTGTCCGCGCATGTACGCGCGGTGGTCGGCCGACCAGTTGCGCGCCTCTTTAACATTGAGGACGGCCCGGACGCCCATCTCATCGCGCATCGTCGCGTAGGGCAGGGCGACCGGAGCTACCAGCGCCGCCGCGACGAGCACCGCGGCAGCAAGCCCCAGCCAATAGCGCCGTGGATGGGGCTGCCCCGCCGCGAACCACAACGCGGCAAACCCGACAACCAGCCCCATCATGATTCCGTAGTACGCACACGCAAGCACAGCGAACGTCAGGGTCGCGCCGAGCACACAGCCTCGGCGAAGGCCCGGCGCCTCAGCGAAGCGGTGCCAGACAATCAGCACGAGGGGCACGACAAACACCAACAGCAACTGCACATGGGCGCTATGCGCCGAGACATACGCGGAGAACGCGAACCCAGCCGCCGGCGGCACGGCGGCCCAGGGCGATCCCGTCAGGCGGCGTACGAGGTGCCAGGTCAACACGAACGCCAGCACAAGGCTGATGTAGACCACGCTGTTGTGCGCAGCAATCGGATTGCCCGTGATCGCGTACACCGGCGCAGCCATCGCGCCGGCCACGAGGTTCGCTTCGGAGTACGCCAGGGTCCCCTGATGCGGATGGAAGATGTTTGCGTTGAAGACGTTCGCTGGATCGTTGAGCAGTGCGTGCGCGACCCACGCGACGTTCCACACACTGAACTTCCCGTCGTGGGAATCAATGCGGGCCAGTTGCCCTGGCGCCCACATCATCGGCCATGTCATGACCACGGCGAGGACAGCACCCAGGAGTGTGGCGAGGAGTGTCTGCCGTCTCATGCCAGGCTATCGGATGAGGAGCGGAAGCACTCGCACGCCAAGGAACCGGGTGTCGTTCGCCGGGTTTGGGGCAGGCACGAAGCCTGTGTCGGTGGTGATCCCCAGGCGCCAGATGTAGCTGACCTGATCCTGGACATTCTTGAATGGAAATCCGCGGTCCGGAGCAAATTGCACGATCGCTGTCTGGTTCGGGGCCAGCGACACTGTCGCGCGACGGCCTTCGAGGTTCAGATCGACTGTGACGGGCAGGTCCCCGGCACTCAGCATCAACTGAAAGCGACGTTCCGGCAGGTTTGTGCGAACAAGCAACTCCGCGCGGGACTGGCCGCGAGTCCAGAAGGTCAGGCCGTCGGCTTCACGCAGCCAGGAGTTCTTGTCGAGGTACATCAACTGAAAGCCCGGGTGGCCCGGTTTGTCACCGAATCCGCGCACCATTAGGGCTCGCTCGGTCGTGACCGGAAGGTCGTTGTAGTTGGTGAGTTCAACAGGAAGCCATCGGAGCGGACCGCTGAAGGCACGATCGCCTGGGCGCATTGACGTATCGAATGGACTCAACACGAGAGGTGCCATGAACAGGCCGCCCACCAGCCACGGGACGAGCGATGCCGCGATCGAACGGACCGGTGGGAGCAGGAACACGGCGACGCCATACACCCCCATGATATAGCGATTGCCGACCGAGCCTCCCCCGCCCATGAACGTGTAGGGCAGCGTGATGAGAAACACGATCACCTGCGCTGCAATGCCCGCGAGAATCAACCATTGCCACGGCGCGCGTCGCTTTCCCGCCGCCGCAAGTGCAACAACGGCAAACACGAACGGGAAGAAGTAGGCGACCATTCCGCCATAGCGGCCGACCCAGAAATAGCCGAGATTGGCCCGGAGGTTGCTCCAGAACATCTGCGGATCAAACCAGACGTTTGTGAGCGCCTTGCTCGTTTCGCGCGGCTCGCATACATCGAGCCCCGCGGCAGGAGTCTCAAGCGGAAACGCGTTGTAGCACGTCCGCCTGTCGAAGCCGCCCTGGTAGTTCAACTCCCCGCTGATGGCAAGGTTTGTTCCAAACCCAAGCCCCGCAGAAAGCGCAAACCCGGCGGCGACGATGGCGGCACGTTTCCATTCCCTGTTCCACAGCCACCAGATCCCCATCGGCAGGCCGAGCAACGCGTTCGTCAGTTTCGAGAACGTGAGAAGGCCAATGATCAGGGCAGCGACAACATCGGAGGCGGGGCCTCTTAACCACCTCGTGCGGCGCGACGACGCTGGAGGCGCCACGAACTTGTAGAGCCAGCAGAAGTACGCGAGCAGGCCGAGCGAACAATTGAATAACTCCGGCGCGATCCACGCCCAGTAGACGGGCACGACCGTCGGAAACACGAAGCCGGCCGCAAGCACCAGGCTCACACCTGCGGCCGACCGCGCGCTGATGAACATATACGCACACAACAACGCCAACGCGATCAGGAGGCTGTTGAGGATGTAAAACCCCTTGGTGCCGAAGATCGCCACAAAGGGCGCGGCGAACAACGGATAGACAAACGACTTTCCGTAGAAGAGGCGGCTCTGGTCTGGATCAGGCTGGCCACTGAAAGTGACGCCGCGCTTCAGAAAGACGCCGCTCGGCCCGCCGGCAAACTCTCGTCGGGTGCGCTCGATGTCTTCGTGCCGGTACTCAAGGTCGAAGTCGCGCGCGAGGCTGTGCCCCATCAGGTAGTAGGTCGCTTCATCGCTTTGAAATCCGGGCGCGGCGGTCGAGTCCGCGTTGGTGCGCCTGACGCCAACGGGGTCCATCCACAGCGCGATGCCGGCGAACACCACAAACACTGCCGCCGCCGAAATCCAGCCGGCGCGCACACGCGCGTCAGCCGCCACCGCGATCACGCCCGCGCCTTCCCTGTCAGAAAGCCGAGGTCCATTTCCTCGGCCACTCGGCGGCGCCGCGGCCGCGACTCCTGATGCAGCACGCCGTAGAGCTGCTCCATCTTCCGGACAAAGGCCGTGATGTCATATGACTCAGCCGTCTTGCGCGCAGCCGTTCCCAGACGCTGTCTCTCGCCGGGCGAATCCACCAACCGGATGATGCGGTCGGCCAGCGCCCGGGCATCCCGCCGCGGCACGATGAGCGCATCTTCGTCGGGCGTCAGCACCTCCATCAATCCATCAGCATCGGTGGCGACGATGGCGCGCGAGGCGCCGAGGGCTTCGAACACCGTGAGCGGCGTGCCTTCCCAGAGCGATGGAAACACCGAGACGTCAAACGCCCCGAGCGCGCTGCGCACGTCCTTGACGAACCCACCAAACACAAACCGATCGCCCAGGTTGAGCGATGCGGCCTGCGCTTCCAGGCTCGCCAGCAGCGGCCCTTCGCCGAACAGGATGAACCGTGCCTGCGGGCGGGCATCCACGACGAGCCGCGCCGCGTCGACCAGGTACTGATTTCCCTTGGAGTCGTGCAGCCGCGTCACCGTCCCCATCAACACTTCGTCCGGCCGCACGCCAAGAGCGGACCGTGTGGCGGATCGCTCCGCGGGCGTCACGGGTTGGCCGAACTCATCCAGCGGCGCGCCGAGGTACACGACCTTGGTGCGCTGCGGTCGCACCAGCCGCGCCCCGGTCACAAACTCTGCCGTGCTCTTCGACACCGCAAGCGCCACGTCGGTGAACGGTTCCAGCGCCCAGTCCGCCACTTTCTGGAACCACGGAGTGCTGGTGAGGTTCGCATGTTCGTGCAGGACCACGGGAATGCCGCGCATCGCAGCCGCGAGGCGCCCGAAGGTCGTGGCGCCGTATCCATGCAGGTGCAGGATGTCGATCTGCTTTGCGTCGATGATGCGCAGCAGTGCGAACAGGGTGCGGGGATCGAACTTGCCCCGCTCCAGATAGGTGATGTCGATTCCCAGCGCGTCGAGCGTCTCCTCGGACAAATCGCGTTTGCGCAGGCTGACGAGCGAGACTCGAAAGCGCGTCGCGTCAAACCGGGGAATCATCCACGCGAACAGACGCTTGACGCCGTGCATGCGCGAGCCTTCCCACCCCAGGTGGTCGCAGACTTGGAGGATGTTCAACGGGCGCTGGGGTGGCATCAAGAGGACGTTTGCGGGATGGCCGTTATTTTAGCGCCCATGTAGAATCTGCTGCAATGATCTCCAAGGCCGCGCAGCTGGCATTCCGAGTGCTTCTGGCTGGTGGCCTGATGTGGCTGGCCACGAGGAATGCCTCGTGGGCCGACATCGGGGCCGCACTGGGCCGAGGCTCCTGGACCTGGTTCGGCGTCTGCCTCGGGCTCGTGGTGGTCGATCGCTCGCTGATGGCCTGGCGATGGATTGCTCTATTGCGCGCCGTCGAAACCCCGCCCTGCGTCCCCCTGCATCAGATTGTCAGAATCTTCTTTGTGAGTACTTTTGTCGGGACATTCTTACCTGGCAGCATTGGCGGAGATGCGGTCCGCGCCCTCAGCCTGTCGCGCCTGGGTGCGCCGACCCAACTGGCCGTGGGATCGGTCGCGGTGGACCGCCTCCTGGGTACCGTCTCTGTTCTGCTGATGGCCGCTGGCGGCTCGATCCTTGTGGGGCGCCTCATCGACGGCCGCCTCCTCGCGGTCTCGGTCGTCATTGCGAGCCTTGGCGTGGCCGGCACCGTCCTGCTGCTGTTCGATTCAAGGATTCTGGCCGGTCTCGTGCGTTGGGCCGGCGGCAGATTCCCGAGAGTAGAACGGCTCGCGCAGAAGGTTCTTACCGCGATTCGCCAGTATGGCGATCATCGGGGCGTACTCGTCGGGGTGCTGCTCGCCTCGATCGGCGTTCAGGCGTTGCGATCGGCACAGGCGTGGTGCCTGGGACTGGCGATAGGCCTGACCTTGAGCGGCGGGTGGTATTTGGCACTGATCCCCTTTGGGGTACTGGCGTTCCTCTTGCCCGCGTCGGTGTCCGGGCTGGGCGCTGGAACGGCCTCGTTTGTCCCCCTCTTCGCGCTGGCGGGCCTGCCGGCCACTGATGCTGTGGCGCTCGCCCTGCTTTTCTGGTTCCTCGGCGTGGTCGGCAATCTGCCCGGCGGAATTTTGATGGTCCTTGGCTCAAATACCCCTCGTTCCGGCTTGGCGTCCAGCTTGCATAAGTCGTGACGCGGCGGCCCTATCGGCGGACCGGATTACATCCGATACGGCCTTCAGTCAGTGCTTTTTGCAAGAGGGCCCCCTATGCCGATCACGGTTTTTGCTCGCCGCCCACAGGTCTTGTCAGTTCTGGCGTTCGTCGCGCTGGCCACCGTCGCCGGCTGCGAGCATAGTAAGACCGCCAACCCGCTCAGTCCCCAGATTGCCGGACCTCTGGCGAACGTGGACATCACCGTGCCCAAGGCCCTGGAACCCGGGACCGGCTGGAAGATCGAAGACAAAAATCAACCCATCACGCTGCTGATCGAAAATCCGTCGAGCAGCAGCCCTCGCCCGTTCACCTTACGTGTGCAGGTGGCCACGGACGTCGCGTTCAGCAACATCATGTTCACAGCCAGCAACATTGGGCCGGGGCCAAACGGTCGCACTGCGGTGCGCCTGCCCGACAAACTGGCGCCCGGGCGCACTTACCTCTGGCGCGCCCGGGCCGAGGATGGCGCCAACAACAGCGAGTGGTCGGCAGCGGCCCAGTTCGACATTCTGATGCCGATCTTCATCGGCACGCCTGTGGCGAAGTCTCCCGTCGGCAACGTGCGCGTCACATCTCGGACGCCCACACTGGTCGCCGCCAATGCGGCCACCACGGGTCCACACGGCTCGCTTTTCTATTTCTTCCAGATCTCAGGCACCGACACGTTCGGCGGCACGGCCGCGAGCGCGGAAGCTCCTGTCAACGGCGGAGGCGAAACATCGCTGACCATCTCGTCGGCGTTGCCATACGACACGGTCGTCTACTGGCGCGTCCGGATCACCGATGGCCTGAACGTCGGCGGCTGGTCGAAGACCGAGGTGTTCCGCACACCGGTGGCGCCCGTCGTGGTACCGCCTCCCCCGCCGCCCGGTGGTGGTAGCGGCGGTGGCGGTGGCACGGGCGGATCGTGCGCCGGCAACAACGGCGACGCGATCGTGCAGTGCATCGGGGCCAAGTACCCGCAGTATCTGGTGCCGGTGGGTTCGCTCGGCCAGCGGCAGAGCAACATGATGTTTCTGCGAGACCGGATCATTGAAGCCGGCCGTTGCGGCGGCATGAACCTGGCGTGGAACCTGAAACGCGGCGGGCCGGAGATTAGCATCGACTTCCTGGTGCACATGGACAACGGCATACTCAGAGGGATCGACATCGCCTTTGACTACGACAACATCAGCACACCGCTGAAGCTCTACTGGGGCGCGGGCACGTTCCCCTACTACGGCGGCTACCCGCAGTTCAGTTGTTCAGGCGTGTAGCGCCGCTGAGCATCGGTACAAAAGAAAGGGGCAGGCGCCGCAAGCGCCTGCCCCTTTTGTGTTGAAATCGCTGCAGCGACCTAGAACTTGATCCGGACTCCCGCACCAACCTGCAAGCCACCGACGGGCAGCTTGGTGGTTGACGTCAGGTTGACCGTGGCTTTGGCATACCGCGCGAACACGCCCACGCCAATGTTCTTCGTCACGAGGTACCGTCCGTCCACCCCGGCCATCACGCCCCACACCGACTTGTCGACGGTCTCGAGGTCTACTGTGACGGTTGGGCTGCTGCCTTCCACCACGGAGGCGCCAACCACTGTCTCGTGCTTCACGGCCGCGACGGTCGGGCCCAGCATCGCCATCACTTCAAACTTCTCGGTGACCGGCATCATCCAGCCGAACAACACACTCGTCCACAGTTCCGTGTGCTTCATGCCAGCGACACCGCCGGTCACGGACCGTGACTGGTCGTAAAACGCAGGGTGCGGAATCACGGCCGTCGTCAGGCCATCGCTGTCGCCGCTGCGACCCGAAACGCTGAGCGCCACGGCCATGTTGCTCCACACGCGAACGCCGCCGGTCACATCCCATATGGCCGTGCCTTTGACCTCGCGGGTGGTGCCTATCGTCGCGGTTTCGTCATACAGCGGTAAGGAGAGCGTGGTCGCGACATCCGTTTTCCCAGTCTGGACGCCTCCGCTCACGTTCAAGAACACCCGATCGGTCCACTGGAGCATCTGGGCCTGGGCGTCGGAGCCACCCAGGAGCATGGCGCTGAAAGCAATTCCTACCACTACTCTCTTCATCATTTCGGTCCTTTGATCGAGTACCCGCAGTCGTTTAATTTAGGCGCTGACTGAGATATCCTACAACGCACGTCCATGGTAATGGCTGGCGCGTGAGCCCAGCAACGGAAAAACTCGTTGGAGAAACATTCAGCATGCGTACGACTTCTGCATTCGCGCTCGTGTCCGGCACCCTCATTCTGGCGGTGGCAGTGGCCTGCAGCCAGCCCGGCACCCAGTCGATTCCATCACCGACCGCACCGGCCTCTGATGATCTTGGCCCGGGCGGATCCACGCTGAAGGTTCCGGCGCCAACACTGCAGTCACCAGCCAACAACCAGCAGGTGACGGCCACCACGAACATTTCGCTCGTCACCGGCAACGTCTCCGGCACGAACATCTCCTTCCCGATCACCCTGGAGTTTGAGGTCCGGTTGCTCGGCAGTAACCCCGCCGGCACACTGATCGCCAACCCGAAAGTCCCGCAGTCGAGCGGCGCCACCACCACATGGGTGCTCCCCAACCAGCTTGATACCTCCGCGCTATACACCTGGCGCGTACGCGCCACATACAGCGGCGCCTTTGGTCCGTGGTCGTCAACCTTCACGTTCAAGGCGCCCGACATTCCGCCGTCGTACATCCGCGGCAATGAGATCTTCGACTCACTGACCGACGGCAAGACCGTGGGCACTGTGTTTGGCAACGTGCAGTGGCTGCCGGGCGTTGGTGTCAAGCTGCTCAATCAGACCAGCCGCATCACCTACACGCTGCCGGTCACGTTGCAGGAAGGCACGTTCTCGATGATGATCAGGGGCGTTGATGAGTCCAACCCTGGCGACAAGTCGAAGATCATGTCCATGCAGGAGAACGGCGGGGATATCACGTCCAACGATTACCGCATGACCGTGGAACTTCGTGGTCGGAACTACGTTACCCCCGGCGCCGTCCAGGCGCGCATCATCACCGGCGACGCCGGCGACGAGAAACACATCCACGACACGCCGCGCAGGGTGGTGGACTTCAACGACGAAGACTGGTTCCTGTGGCGTTGCACCTGGCAAAATAACCTCTTCACCCTGGAAGTCAGGCGCGGTGGGCCCAACGGCCAGGTCATGTACAGCGCCACGCAGGCTACGAGTACGCGCGCCTATCGCCCGATCCCACACGTCATTCACATCGGCGCCCCCGTCGGCCGCGCCGGCGCCATTGATGCAACGGCTGCGGGGATGATCGTCAAGAACCTCTGGGTGTCACCGCTGCAGACGCGCCCCAGCTTCCCGTTCCCCGACGTGCTGGCGAGCCCTTCCAGCCGTCGCTAGTTCGGCCAGCTCCTTGATGGACACGAAGGGCGGCCACTCGGCCGCCCTTCGTGTGTCCGGGCCATTCTCTTGACTCACTTCTCCGTTGGTGGAACGATCACCTCGCCCATGATTCGAACCGTCAACCGCGGCCTGGTCTTCATGGCCGGCGTTGGCGTCATCCTCTCCTCGTGGGCGATGCTCCCATCGTTTCTCGACTTGCCGTTGTATTTCCTCGTCGCCGGGATCTTCACCCTACCGGGCTGGTCGCTGGCCAAGTGGATTTCGGGAAACGGCGCAGACCGGTTGACCCAGGGAATCCTGGCGCTGCCGACGGGCTATGTGGCAAGCGCCATTGCGTGTGCGGCGCTGCGCCTGGTGGGTATCTCTTCGCCGTTCGCGGTGCTCGCGGCGAGCGCAGGGCTGGCGGCTCTGCTGACCTTCGCGTTCCGGCGCCCGCAGTCTGGAGTCATTGACCTCGTGCGGCTGGACGCACGCGATCGCGTTGCCCTCACCGTGTTGTGGCTGCTGGCACTCGGCGTGGTCGGCCCGGTCTTCGCGCTGGTCGGCAACACGACGCCGTTGGGCCTGGCGTATCGCGCGTACTTCAACGCAGACCTGTTCGTCCACATGACCGTGGTGGCCGAGTTCGCCAAGGGCACAGTGCCGCTGGCCAATCCCTTCTCGCCGCTCGAAGCACTCCCCTACTACTGGACGTATTTCACGCTGCCAGGCGTGTTCTCGCAGCTCAGGCCGACACTGCCGGTGGACCCCGCCATCATGCTGACCGACACGGCAATGGCACTGGTGTTCATCAGCGTCGGATTCCTGGCCGTCCGCAATTTCGGCGCGTCCGCGCTGGCCGGCGCGATCTCGTGGGCCATAATTCTGCTCGCCTCAAGCTTCGAAGGCGCGTATTTCCTGTGGGATCAGATCGCCACGGGCAAACCGATCGCCGAATTCCGTACGTGGAACATCGACGCCGTCACGCGATGGGTCTGGAATCTGCCGGGCGTGGATGGATTCCAGCGCGCCATGTGGTGGACGCCCCAGCACTTGATGGCGTTAACCCTCGTGTTCATCCTGCTGCTCGTAGTCGCCCGCGCACGCGGCGCCAACACGGTGGCCCCCTCGATTCTTGAGGGTCTGCTCCTGGGCGCCATGCTCGCCATCAGCAGTTTTAATGGCACGCTTCTCGTGGGATCGTACGCGGTCGCGCAAGTAGTGATCCTGGCTGCCAAACGCGGCCGCGGGTTCGGGACCTGGCTCGCCTCGCGCTCCATCGCGGCCATCCTTGTGGTCTTGTTCCTTAGTCTGACCCTGGGGCTGGGCATGGTGCAGTCCACGCCCAACGCGTTCCTGATCGGGTGGAACCGTTTCTTCCTGCGCGGGCCGTGGACGTTTGTGCTGCTCAGCTTCGGGCCGGCGCTGTTTCTTGCACCGCTCGGCGTGCGCGCGGCCTTTCGCGCCTCCAGCCGGCTCGTCATGACGCTGGCCTCGATCCTCGTCGTCATCACCGTGGTCTTTCTCTTTGTCGATCTTCGCGGCCACGAAAATACTCAGGTGATCTTTCGCACCGGTCACCTGATGTATCTGTGCCTGGGGATCCTTCTCGCATTTGCCATCGACAGCTGGCGGGCCGCGGGCGGGTGGCGCTCTGTCGCGCTTTCCACCGCGCTACTGCTCGGCGCGGCTGTGGCGCTCCCAACGGTGGCCCTCGATTGGTATAACGCTCGCGACATCTCGAACATCGAGAATAGTCCCGGCAATTTTCCGTGGACCGTCCACATCAGTCCTGACGATGACGCGGCCGCGCAGTACATTCATGCGGTACTGCCCGCCACGGCCACCGTGCAGACCGACGCGCTGCCGCGGGGCCGAAACACATGGGCCTTTGTCACAGCATTCGCGCGGCGACGCATGGCGGTGGGCAACGGGTTATTCACCTTGAACCCGACCCGATACCAGCCCGCGATGGCGCGCGTGCACGAGGCGTATCAGAGCCCGTCTGCGCAGGCCGCCCACACCGCGTTTGTCGACCTCGGCGTGGACTACTTCTATGTGGGGGACGTGGAGCGGAAGGTCAACGGCGCGTCGGTCCAAAAATTTGCGCTGCACCCGAGCCTGTTCCAGCCCGTCTACTGGCGCGGGAGCGTCGAGGTCTTCAAGGTCGTCAAGTAGTCACACTTGCTGAACGTCAACCCTGTTTGCGCGAGATGGCCACGGTCTGGCCGACCCAATACGGGACGTGAAGGCCTCCGGCGCCGACCCCACGAACCAGTTTGCCGGCCACGCGTACCACGCCCCCCCCCACGGGCCCTCCCCGTTTGATGACGTAGCCCAGTTCCAGCCACTGGACATGCGGCTTCATCCGGACCACCTGAAAGCCAACACGCTGAAGCATCTGCCCCAGCGTCTGTCGGGTGAAGTAGTAGAGATGGGTGCTGAGCAGCATCAACCAGTGCCGCCCCATGAGCCGTGCCAGCCAGCTGCCGATATCCGGAACGTTCACGACCAGCAGGCCGCCGGGCTTAAGCACCCTCTGGCACTCCCCGAGAAAGCCCTGGGGATCGTGGGTATGCTCCAACACGTCCCACACCGTGACCACGTCAAACGCGCCATCGGCATAATGCTGTGCGAACAACGTGCCGGGTTGGATGTCGATACCGTAGGTGCGCTTGCCCCAGCCGCCCAGCCAGGTGTTGGGCTCGCACCCAGACACCGTCCAGCCGCGCACCCTCGCGACATGGAGGAAGGCGCCGGCGGCCGTGCCCACGTCCAGTATGTGCCCCCGGTGTGGCGCGAGCCGTTCGATCATATTCAGCGCTGTGGCGAAGGTCCGTTCACGCGCCGACGCCTGCGAGACAAACGTCTCGTCCGTGCCGTCGCGATAACCGCCGAGAATCACGTCCGGGCGCAACCGGGGATTCACGAACTGCAGCCCGCACGACCGACACGCCACAAGCGAGTCGTGCAGCTTCTCATCGCTGGAGCTCTTGAATCGGACTTCAAGCGGTGCCTCGGAACGTTGCGTGGCGGGAAGCACCGTCGCCAGGTCCGTCCCACCGCACAGGTTGCACGAAACAGATTCATACTGCCCGGTCGGGCCTTCAGTCGAACTCTCGCTGTGCACGTCCGCTCTCCTCAACAAGACTCAGGCCCCGCCCTCGGAGCGCGTGGTCCCCGGCGCACGCCACAACCGACGGATCACAATCTCCCACACGGCGCGGAAGCCTTCGAGCACCGAGGTCCGTTTCACGCGTTTGGGGGAAATGGGAAAAAACCGAACCGGGATCTCAAGAACCTCCGGCCGGGCCCGTAAGAGCGAGGCCAGCAACTGGTGGTTCGCGAGTTTGAGGGCCGGATCGAGATTCACTCCCCTGAGGTACTTCGCCCGAACGGCCCTCGCTCCCGAAAGTGTATCGCTGATGTAGCGGCCGAACAACACGAGGTAGAGCGCGCTCAGCAGATGGCTGCCGAAATGGCTGGCCGTCTTGAGCCACCAGTTGTGCTCGTACCGCAGCGCCATCGCTTCTTCGACATCCCTGATCGACAGCCGCCGGCTGCCCCAGACGGCATCGAGCCGGAGAAACGCCAGTTGCGACGCGAGTCCAACGATGTCTTCCCCCCGATACATCCCGGACGACTCGAACAGGATGACGTATTCAAACTCCCCGCCGCGCAAAACATCCAGCACCTGAGACTGTGCGACGAACCTCGCGGCAAACGGCAACGACGCCGCGAGCCCGGCATCCACCGCGTGCGCGGTGTGCACCACCGTGACGCGAAGCGGCAGGTCGCCCATCCCACCCCGGACCATCTCGAGCAGCGTCTGGAGCAGCTTGTTGGGCGAATCGGCGTCGTGCAGATACACCGCGACGGTGGGTTCGCGATCCGCTCCGAGCAGCGACGCCATAAACGGCTTGAGCAACTTCTCGGCGTCGTGATGGCCCGTGACGCCATCTTCATAGTTGCCAATCCGCACGAGCCTCGGGTCCTCAAGCGCTTCAACCGCACCAAGCGGCACATACGGCACCGGTGACTCACGGCCAGGATCGTTGAGCAGGTAGTGGGTGATTAGGCACGGGGTTGGCACGGTGGCCTTGCCCTTCTCACACAGGTAGTAGAGCGCCCGGTTGATGATGTCAACGGCGCTGGCACCCGTGATCTCTGCATCCTGATAGAGATTGGTGATGAGGAGCTTGATCGCGGTGAGGTTTCCGGCAATCGCTGCACTCAGGCCTGGCGTGAGATACGACGGAAACAGACTCGAATGCTGGGTGCCGGGCGCATAGATGATCAGGTCGGCGTCCCGCAACGCGTCCACCACCGCCGGGTTCACGTGCACCGCCACGGACCGGCTCTCGAGAAACAAATCGCGCTCGGTAGGACCAAGTGTGACCACGTGCGACTGCTCGGCGGCATCGAGCGGACGGCCGATCAGATAGATCTCGGCAATGCAGTTCTGGCGCTTGGCATCCACCACATCCTCTTCACTCGCCAGCAGCCGTCCAGCGGTGTCCACCGCCACCAGGTAGGCGTTTGTGCCATCCGTGACATTCTCAACCAGCCCCGCAGGCAGCTGCAGCAGCGAGCAATAGTCGGCCACCGCACGATTGAAGTCGTGCCCCGCCGACAGGAACGCACCCGCGAACACAAGGTTGCCCAGGCTGCAGTCGGAAAACTCGAACGGACGCCCTGTGCGATCGAGTTCCTGCTCGAAGGCCTCAAGATAGCGCGCCATGGCCACCGTCCAGGGGTGGTCGCCACGTTTGGCCACAGCGATTGCGGCGCGCGCCCCCTGGGCATCGCAGCCCACGGGAAGCCGGCCATCCAGCAGCGCCACAAGCCCTGCGGGGGCCGTCGAGAGCTCCGTGGCCAGCCGCGAGGCGTTTTTCCGGAAGTCTGATGGCCCGAGGCTGTCGCCCAGAAATCGGCGCACCTCCCCTGTCGACGCCCCATCGTCATACCCGTTGACTACCACAGTGAAGTCGATGGCCTGATGATGGGTCAACTGCCGCGCTAGGACGCCCGACCCTCGACCACCCGAGAATAGGACCACCCTCAAACGAGACCGGCGACGAAACACACTTGGGCGGATGAGCGTCATGTAGTCAACGCGTTGCCATATTACCCGAGTTGCCCAGCCCTCCACCGCGGTTTATGATTGAAGGGTCCCATGTCCACCGAGACGTTTCGCCTTCGCTACCTCGCCAAGTCTGTCGCCGGCGTGCCGCGCGACCTCATACAGACGGCGGTGGCGCAGGTGCGTGCCATCAAGCCCACCGTATTCATCTACAACTGCACATGGGTATGTGATGCCCAGTGCGAGATGTGCAACAACTGGAAATGGGGCAACCGCAAGGAAGACATGACGCTCGCGCAGATGGACGGCGTCATGGACAGCCCGTTCTGGAGCGACGTTGAGAACCTGAACATCTCGGGCGGCGAGCCAACGACGCGAAACGACCTGCCGGAGTTGGTGGAGATGTTTCACCGCCGGCTCCCCCGTATGCGCAAGGTGGGCATCAACACCACCGGGTTGACGCCGCAGCGGGCCATTCCGATGCTCACGCGCATCGTGGACTTCTGCGGGGAAAAGAACCTGCTGGTCAGCATTCGCGTGTCAATCGACGGCGTCGGCGACATGCACGATCAGGTCCGCAACGTGAAGCGCGGATTCGACAAGGCCAACAAGACCATCGAGGCGATGCAGGCGCTTGCCGCGCGTTCACCGCACTTCCAGTTCGGCATCGCGTCCACCATCTTCGCGCAGAACCTCGACGACGCGCGGAACATCCGGGAGTGGGCGCGTTCGAAGAACCTCGACATCGTGTTCAACATGCTCAGGTTCACCGACAACATGCTGCACAACGCGGAACTCGAAACCAAGATCGGGTTCGGGTCTCGCGAAGAAGAGTTCATGCGCGAGTTCTTCCTGGATCAGGTGGCGAGCGAGTCCATTCTGAGCGGCCAGTCGTTCATGTATCTGCATTACGCAGACATGATTTCGAACGGCTACCACCGCACCATGCCCTGCCCGTTCCAGCGCCAGGGGGTGCTGCTCAACCCGAACGGCGAGCTGTTCTACTGCGAGAACTCGAAAAAGCTGGGCAACGTGCTCGATACGCCGGCTGGCGACTTGTACTTCGGCGCGAGCCAGCTCGAAGGACGCGAGACGCTCAAGCGTGAGACCTGCCCCACGTGCCTGAGCCCGTGTCAGGTGAACGTCGGCGCCATGAAGCAGGTGGTGCCGTACGTGAAGTTCCTGCGGCGGGCGTACAAGGTCAAGCACGACCCGTCCCGTCACCTGAAGACACTTCCCGATCCCGTGCGGTGATGAGCTCGCCCGGATCTCCGGCAGACGCCGGCCAACAGTCACAGTACGCCTTGTCGGAGGATGAGTAATGAAAGCGCAGAAATTCCTGGTCGTGGCCATCGTCACCTGTGTCGGCGCGATGATGGCCTGCAGCGAGACCGGCCCCCGTTCGGTCACCCTGGGTGACTCCCCCACAGCGCCCGGTTCGTCGCAGCTGACTGCGCCGACGCCGGAGTCGCCCGTCAACGACGCTCAGATTGACACCGTGCGCCCGACACTGACGGTGCGCAACGGCACGTCGAGCAGCAACGGTGCAAAGACATACGAGTTCCAGATTTCAGACCGCACCGATTTCCTCACCACACTCGCCGCGCGGTCGGGTGTGGCCGAGAGCGCGCTCGGCACCACCAGTTACACCGCCGAGTCGGACCTGGCACCCTCCACGCGCATGTACTGGCGCGCACGGATGAGCCAGGGCGGCTCCACATCGGCATGGTCAACCACCGCCCAGTTCAGGACGAAGGTGGCGGGTTTCAACCGTCCTGGTGAGCTCTACGATCCGCTGATCGGCTCCGAGACCATTGGCACACGCGTCGGTTCCACCACATTCCTGGGCACGCGCGGTATTCGCGTGGACGATATCAGCTCCTTTGTCAGGTATCAGCTGGCGCTCACGCTGACGTCGGGTGTGATCTCTGTTGAGGTCGAAGGCCTCGCCCCGAACAAGCCCAGCGAAAAGGCACGCATCTTCTCCATGATGGACGGTACAGGCAGGCTCTTTGACAGCAAGTATCTGTTCAACGTGCAGTACCGCGGAATCCCGGGCAACCCTGACAACGCCATCTCCTACAAAGTGCTCATGGGCGATTCGTCGCTGAAGTACGAGCCCGACTTCGCCGCCCGTGCGGCTGGCGTGCGTTCACTCAATCCGAACACGATGTACCTCTGGACCGCGACGTGGGGCTCGACGTTCCGCCTGACGGTGCGCGAAGGCGGCGCTACCGGCCCGATCATTTACGATCGGTCCGAGGCCACACAGGGGACCTATAACCCGTTCCCACACACGGTCTACCTCGGTGCGAACGACGCAAACATCGAGTCGGGATCGTTTGCCGGCGCTATCTACCGCAACCTGTGGGTGGGCAGCGGCCCCCGGCCGGCGTCACTCGGTTCGGCGCTTTCACACCGCTGAGGCTGGCCCAGTACTTTAGGTGACACGCGTTCTCTTGGTTCCGGCGGCAGGACTGGGCACCCGATTGGGCTCAGTCCTGCCGAAGGTCCTGACCCCAGTGGCGGGCCGCGCTATGATCGATCACATTCTCGACCGTTACCGGCACGTGGCCGTCGCCGCGGTCATTGTGGTGCACCCTGACAGTCGCGCCGCCGTTGCACACCACCTGCAGGGTGACGCGACGCCATTGGCGTTCACCGAACAGCCCACGCCAACCGGCATGCTCGACGCCATCGTCGGCGCAGAGCGCGCCGTGCTCCACTTCAATCCCACGCGCGTCTGGATCACGTGGTGCGATCAGATTGGCATTTCAGCCGACACGCTGACCCGGTTGGCGGCGATCGAGGCGGCCTCGCCAGACCTCGCCGCCATCATGCCCGTGGTCACCCAGCCGACGCCCTACATCCACTTCGAGCGCGACGCAGACGGCCGACTGATGGCCGTGCGGCAGCGCCGCGAAGGCGACACCATGCCAGACACGGGCACAAGTGACTCCGGCCTCTTCTCCCTCTCGCGTCAGGCGTTTGAGCATCTGCTCCCCGAGTACGCGCGTGCCGCCGACCGTGGCGCAGCAACCGGCGAGCGCAACTTCCTTCCCTTTTTTCCGTGGCTGGCAGCGCGGACCACGGTGACGACGTTCGAGATTGCGGCCGAAGAGGCACAAGGCATCAACACGCCCGAGGACCTTGCCGCTGTGGAGTCTAGGCGTCGGTCGGCGTCCGGGAGCCCGTCATGACTCCGAGCCTGCGGGTGTCCGTGGTGATTCCTGCGTACAACGAAGACCGGTTCATCGGGCAACTGCTCGCGCAGATTCAGTCAGTGGACCTGTCGGCCCTGAACGTGACGCTCGAACTCATCGTGGTGGACGACGGGTCGAAGGACCGAACGGCCGAAGTGGTTGCGGCCATCCCAGGCGTCACACTCCTCCGCAAGCCGAACGGCGGAAAAGGCAGCGCGGTGCGCGCCGGCATCGGTGCGGCTACCGGCGACTATGTGCTGATTCAGGACGCGGATCTTGAATACGACCCGCGCGACTACGTCCCGATGTTCACCGCAGCTTTTCGTGAGGGCGCGACGGTCGTCTACGGCAGCCGCTACGTCGCGCATCGCGGCCCCTATCCCCAGCAGGGCCTGACGGCCTACCTCGGCGGCACGAGCCTCAGCCTGGTCTGCTGGGCATTCACAGGACGATATCTCACCGACACAGTGACCGCGCTGAAGCTCTTCCCCAGAACCCTGCTCAACGAACTAGCGCTGGTCACGTCGGGCTTCGAACTCGACCACGAGATCAGCGCGAAAGTTCTGGCGCGCGGTCACGCCATCGTGGAGGTGCCGATCCGCTACTACCCACGCAGTCGCGCCGATGGCAAAAAAATCGGCATGCGCGACTGGTTCATCGCCGTGCGCACGTTCGCCCGCTGGCGACGGGGGTAGAGTCTTACACGAGCCATGAAGGACTGAAGGTTCCTTCAGATCTTCAAGCCTCGTGTGAATTGGAGATCTGGCCGGTACGCCTCCTTGAGCATGCGGCCGCGGGCCCGCATGCGGTTGCGCTTGATC
>SHUF01000045.1 GCA_009694745.1 Acidobacteriota bacterium | reverse complement strand
CTGCAGGAGTTGCTTGAACGCAAGTACGGTCCGGCCGTGCATCAGGGCACGTTTGTGGTGCATAGCAACAAGGACCTTGGCGCGACGCTGGCGAGTGGCAGCCATCGCTGCAGCGGCATGGTCATCGTGCCGTGTTCGATGAAGACGCTGGCCGGTGTGGCGCTGGGCTTGTCGCGCAGCCTCATTGAGCGCGCGGCTGACGTGATGCTCAAGGAGCAGCGCAAGCTCATCCTGGTGCCGCGTGAAACGCCCATGAGCCTGCCGGCGCTGCGCCACCAGGTGGCAGCGGCAGAAGCCGGCGCGATGATCCTGCCTGCGATGCCGGCGTTTTACCAGAAGCCCCAGACCATTGACGACCTTGCCGATTTCATCGCGGGCAAGATCCTGAACGGGTTGGGCTTCGACCAGCACCTGTTTGCCCCATGGAAGGGCGAATAGTGGTTTCCACCTCGCGTGACCCGGCGCGCATCGCTGGGATGTTTGACCGGATTGCGGTCCGCTACGACACGCTCAATCGGTTGATCAGCCTCGGCATGGACAAGGGTTGGCGCGCGCGTGGTGTGCGCGAGCTCAAACTCACAGGCACCGAACGTGTGCTCGATATGTGCACGGGCACCGCCGACTTCGCTGTGGAGGCCGCGACCTCGCCGACGAGTCGCGCCCGGCAGGTCATCGGCATCGACTTCGCCGGTGAGATGCTCCGTATCGGTCTTGCCAAGATCCACAAGGCCGGCCTCGCCGATCGCATTCATCTGGTGCGGGGTGACGCCACGAATGTGCCGCTTCCCGATGCCAGCGTCGAGGCGGCCATGGTGGGGTTTGGTATCCGGAACGTGGTCGACCGCGAGCGGGCGCTTCGCGAGTTTGCCCGTGTGCTCACCCCCGGCGGGCGACTGGCCGTGCTTGAACCTGGCGCGCCGCGGATTCCCGGCGTCAGAACGCTCCACCTCTGGTATCTCAGGTACCTGCTGCCGTTTGTCGGCCGCCTGCTCTCGAGGCATGGCGAGGCATACTCCTATCTCCCAGCGTCGGTGGAGCAGTTCCCCACGCCCGAGGCCTTTGCCACGCTCTTGAAAGACAACGGCTTTGCCTCTGTTCGCACCGTCCCTTTGACCTTCGGCATCGTCTACCTCTATGTAGCGACGAAGGGGCAGGGCGTTTAGATGTATCTGGATTTCGAAGACCACCGGCCGGACACGCCTCATTTGCCGGCGGCCATCAGCAGGCTTGAACGCATGCTGCTGACTACGGTGGCCTATCTGGTGTTGGTGATTGCGTACCTGGTGATGCCTGCCTCCTGGTTCGCGCCGAACGAACTGGTCAACATGACACCGGTTCCACCAAAGGACGATGTGACGTTTGTGATGATGGAGCCGCTGCGCGATGTGCCGGCGCCTCCGAAGGTGACGGCCGAAGCATCAGATATCGATCGACAGGCCGCGACCCGCGAAAAGGCGCCCGTGCCCGCGAACCCCGAGCCGTTTTCGCGCGGCAATACGCCAGACAAAGTTGAGGGCGCGCCGCCGGTGGAGCCGCCTAAGGGCGCTGATGGCACAACGGCCAATGCGCCGCCGCGTCCTGACGCGCCGGTGGTGTTGCCGCCGACTGAGACGGCTCCGCGAACGCCCGGCGAGGGTCTGGCAAACTCGCTGCGCAACTTGCAGAAGTACCTGCGCGACGACAACTTTTCGAACGAAAACGGCGGGCAGACCCAGCAGGACGCGCAGATCAGCTTCGATTCGAAGGGTGTGGATTTCGGATGGTGGCTGCGGCGGTTCGTGGCACAGGTCAAAGGCAACTGGTTCATCCCGCAGGCCGCGATGGTGCTCAAAGGGAAGGTGGTGGTCACGCTCGTGATCCACCGCAATGGCACCATCTCTGATGTGACATTGATTCAATCGTCTGGGCACACGTCGCTAGACGTTTCCGCTGTCAATGCCTTGCGCGGGTCAAACCCCACCATCGCCCTGCCGGCCGAGTACCCGGAAGACAAGGTGCTCTTCACGGTGACCTTCTTCTACAACACGCGCTAGCCAATGAAGCTGATTGCGGTTGTTGGCCCGACTGCCACCGGCAAGACGGCTCTGGGTGTAGCGCTGGCCGAGGCAATCGATGGCGAGATTGTCTCGTGTGATTCGACGGCCGTCTATCGAGGTATCGACATCGGCACCGACAAACCAACCCCGCTCGACCAGCGGGGCATTCCGCATCATCTGATTGACGTCGTGAATCCGACCGAAACCTATTCGGCTGCACGGTATGCGATTGATGCTGCTGCGGCCGTGCGCGACATCCGGTCGCGCGGACGCTGGCCCATTCTTGTGGGAGGCACCGGGTTCTATTACCGGGCTCTGGTTCGCGGCTTGTTCCCGGGCCCGCCTCGCCACGACGAGCTGCGGGCGCGCCTCACGCGCGTGGCCGAACGACGCGGAGTGGAGTCGCTCCATCGATGGCTGGGTCGCATCGATCCGGAGTCGGCGCTGCGGATCCAGCCGCGCGATCAGATGCGCCTCATTCGCGCGTTGGAGGTCTACCTGCTCACTGGCCAGCCCCTGACCACTCATTTCGCCGCGACCCAGTCCGCGCTACCGCTCTTCCAGGTGCTCACGCTCGGTGTCGTCGATCCACGGCCCGACCTGGAACGGCGCGTCGCTGCTCGCGTTGATGCCCAGTTCGGCCGAGGGGTCGTCGCCGAAGTCGAGCGCCTGATCGAATCCGGCGTGCCGGAGTCTGCCCATGCGTTCAGCGGCTTGGTGTACCGGCAGATCATCGAGATGCGGCAGGGTGTGCGCGACGAACCCGCCACACGGGCGCTCATCGTCCGCGAAAACCTGCGCTACGCCAGGCGTCAGTTGATGTGGTTTAAGAAGGAACCTGGCGTGCAGTGGCTTGCGGGCCCCGGCACTGACCCGGCAGTGCCGGCCGCTGCGCTCGCGGCGGTCCGGGCTTTTTTATAGCCAGTCCTTCGCAAACATCGCAAGGATCACGGCGAGCGCGGCTCCGGCGATGCCGCCCATGACCCATCGGAAGTCGGTCCGGAAGTCGGACCGCAGTGCCTGGAACGCCGAATCGGTGGCGGCGAACCTGTTTTCGAACTTGTCCTCGAGTCGGCCGGATGCTACATCGACGCCTTCGAACCGTTGCCCGAACTTGTCTTCAAGCCGGCCGAATGCCACATCGACGGCTTCGAACCGGCGTTCGACCTTGTCTTCAAGCCTTCCGATCGTGGCGCCGACTGACTCGAAACCTCGATCCATCTTGTCTTCGACCCGGACCACAGACTCGTGGATCCGGGACAGTTCCTGTGTTTGTGCGTCGAACCGTCCTTCAAGGTTTGCCACGCGTTCCGCCACTTCTGCCATCTCGCCCGCCTGTTCTGGGATGGGGCAGTAGCACAGACCATGCCCACGAGACGCCTCGGTCTTCGGCGTGGGCCGGAAATCACCTTGCAGTGTTGGTCATTCCGCGGCCCGTCACGTGTTGCAGATTCTGCAACGACGACGTTTCCATCGTCGGAGCGCGAATGCAAGCGGGCGGTGGTTCAGTCGCGGAACCTGACGTACGATGGGGTCAGGCTCCGGACGTTCATTGCGCATCACTCGCGTCATCCTCATCGTCATGGACTCGGTCGGTTGCGGCGAATTGCCCGACGCGGACCAGTACGGGGATCAGGGCAGCGACACGCTGGGGCATATCGCTGATGCGGTGCCCCTACGGGTGCCGACCCTGAGGGCGCTCGGGTTGGGACGAGTCGCCCGCATTGGGGGCAGCGCTCCTGCGCCGATCGGCGCGGCGGGACGGATGGCCGAGGCGTCGCCCGGCAAAGACTCGGTCACCGGCCATTGGGAGCTGATGGGCATCGTGCTCGATCGTCCGTTTCCCACGTTTCCCCATGGGTTCTCAAGGGAGATCATCGCCGAGTTCGAGCGGCGGATCGGCCGCACCTCCATCGGCAACGTGGTGGCGTCGGGCACCGAGATCATCGACGCCCTTGGGCCCGAGCACATGCGTACCGGGGCGCCCATCGTGTACACGTCGGCCGACAGCGTGTTCCAGATTGCGGCGCACGAGCGCATTGTGCCGATCGACGAACTGTACCGCTACTGCGATGGAGCGTTTGATCTGGTGGGGCGGGGCATGGGAGTTGGGCGTGTCATCGCCCGGCCGTTCGACGGCGAACCCGGCAGCTTCGTGCGGACATCGAACCGGCGCGACTATGCGCTGGATCCGTTCGAGGATACGTTGCTGGATCGCCTCGCCGCATCGGGTCACCCCGTCGTCGGCATCGGCAAGATTGAAGATCTGTTTGCGGCCCGCGGCCTTACGCGCGCGATCCACACACATTCGGACGACCACGGCATGGACGTGGTGCTGCAGGAACTGGCGACGACCGATCGCGGTCTGATCTTCGTCAACCTCGTGGACTTCGATACGAAGTACGGCCATCGCAACGACGTGCGCGGGTATGCGGACAACCTCGAGCGTTTCGACGCGCGGCTGGCGCAACTTCTGCCACATCTTTCAGCCACGGACCTCTTGATTGTCACCGCCGACCACGGCAACGACCCGGCCACCCCTTCCACGGATCACGCGCGCGAATATGTGCCACTGCTGGTGGCGGGAGCATCGGTGACGCCCGGTGTGGACCTGGGGACCCGCGCCACGTTCGCCGACGTGGGCCAGACGTTGGCGGAGATATTCGGGCTGGCACCAATGGCCGCCGGCACGAGTTTTTTGCGCCAAATGCAGCGGTAGTCTCGGTAAGATGTCTGTTCGCATGTCCACCATTCGCGAACAGCTGGAAGCCCTGGAAGATGAAATGCTAGCGCCGCAAGCGGCGCGGAGCCGTGCCAGCAAGGGCCGGCTTCGTCCGGAGGCGCCTGATCCCATTCGACCCAACTTCCAGCGCGACCGCGATCGGGTGATTCACTCCAAGGCGTTCCGGCGGCTCAAGCACAAAACCCAGGTGTTCTTCGCACCAGAGGGCGACCACTACCGCACGCGGCTGACGCATACACTGGAGGTCTCGCAGATCGCGCGCAGCATCGCCAAGGTCCTGCGCCTCAATGAAGAACTGACCGAGTCCATTGCTCTCGGTCACGATTTGGGTCATCCGCCGTTCGGCCACGCTGGCGAACGCGTCATCGACAAACTCGTGCCAAGTGGCTTCAGCCATCACGAGCAGAGCCTCCGCATCGTTGACGTGCTCGAGAACGACCGGCAGGGACTCAACCTGTCGTGGGAAGTTCGCGACGGCATCGCACGCCATTCAAAAGGCAAACACGGGCTGCCCGTCGGCGCGCCCCCCGAGCACCGCGCCAGCACCATCGAGGGGCAGATCGCCCGCGTGGCCGACATCATCGCCTACGTCAACCACGATATTGACGATGCCGTGCGCGCGGGCGTGCTCGACACCCGCGATCTGCCGCAGTCGGCGGTCGCCGTCCTGGGCGGCAGTTCGTCGCAGCGTATTAACTCGATGGTGACCGACGTGGTGACCGAGACGCTCGGTGGCGCCCTCACGGAAATTCGAATGAGCGACCTTGTCCTGCAGGCCACGCTTGAGCTGCGCGAGTTCCTGTTCAAGGCCGTCTATGAAAACCCGCGGGCCACGGCCGAGTTCGACAAGGCGGCCGGACTCCTCGGTGGGTTGTGGGACAAGCTCCGTCAGAAGCCCGATCAGTTTCTCGACAAGGCGACGATTGACTCAGAGGGCCTGGACGCGGCCGCGCGCGACTTTCTCGCCGGCATGACCGATCGCTACGCCGTCGCGCTCTTTGAGGACCTGTTTGTGCCCCGGTCCTGGAGCGTCTGAGCCGGCCCCCAGGGCTTTTGGGCTGGTGCTTCTGGCAAAACGTCCCGTGGTAGAATGTTCGTTTGCACTACCGGCCGGCGCCGGTAGAGGGAAGTCATGCTGCTCGATATCAGCCGGCTGCGGACCGTGGTGGTGGACGTCAACCGGCGTGTTGAGCCCGAGGCGTTTGCCGACCTGACGGATGAATTCAAGGTGGTCGGCCCCACCGACGTGACCGGGACGGTCCGGCGTGAGAAGGGCACCCACGTGGTGCTGCATTCGCGGGTGACGTCGGCCATGGAGGTGACGTGCGGTCGGTGTCTGGAGCCGTATGTGGTTCCGGTTGGCGCCGACGTCGAAACGCGTTTTGTGCCTCCGGCGGAGTTTGCGAAGGTGACGGCTGAAACGGCCGCGAAAGCGGGGTTGTTGACCGCCGGCGCCGTGGCAGTTGATGACGACGAAGAAGACGTTGAACCCGTTGCCGAGGGGCACGTGGTGGGGTTGGCGGAATATCGCGACGAGGCGATTGACCTGGGCGACGTGATTCGCGAACAGTTGTACCTCGCGCTGCCGATGAAGCCCTTGTGCCAGGAGTCGTGCAAGGGGTTGTGTCGGGTGTGTGGCGCGAATCGGAATCGCGAGACGTGCCAGTGCCAGCATCAATGGGAAGATCCACGCATGGCTGCGCTAGCCGAGTGGAAAAGCCGTAACGAGAAGACCTAAGGGGTAGAGACCGTGCCGAATCCAAAACGACGCCATTCCAAATCACGCACATCCAAGCGCCGTACGCATGACACGCTGGTTAATGTGCAGTCCGGGCGCTGTCCGCAGTGCCAGGAAATGAAACTGCCGCATCAGGTGTGCAAGAACTGCGGCTTCTACAACGGCCGTCAGGTTCGCGCGGTCAAGGAAGATTAGTCCCGAGAGCCGCGAGGCCCGTCGCGTGACTGGTCCGAGAATCGCGGTGGATGCCATGGGGGGCGATTTCGCCCCTCGCGAGGTCATCGCCGGAGCCGTCGCGGCGGCGCGCGACACCGGCGTGTCGGTGATCCTGGTTGGCCCGGCCGACCAGGTGTCAGCCGAGGCCCATCGCGTGGCTCAGGGCCGCCTGCCGGACTCGCTCTCCATCTTCGACACTCCAGACTTCATCGCGATGGACGCCGCGCCGCGTGAAGCGCTCAGGCGGATGCCCCGGGCTTCGGTCAAGGTGGCCGCCGAGATGGTCTCGCGCGGGGAGGCAGACGGCTTTTACAGCCTTGGGCATACCGGGGCGACGGTGCTGGCCTCCCACGCCGCGTTCGGCATGCTGGAAGGGGCCGAGCGGCCCGCGATTGCGGTGCTGGTGCCGACGCTGGCTGGGTCGGCTGTGCTTCTCGACACTGGCGCCACGCTCGATTGCCGGCCCGTCCATTTGCGGTCGTTTGGCGTGATGGGTGCGGCGTATTCGACGATTGCGCTCGGCATCGAGCGGCCCAGGGTCGGACTGTTGTCGGTGGGCGAAGAGGCGGGTAAGGGGACCGAATTGGTGCGCGAGGCGTACGGGTTGCTGGCCGCGTCGGGTCTGAACTTTATCGGCAATCTCGAGGCACACGATTTTTTCAGCGGGCGGGCAGACGTGATTGTGTGTGACGGATTCACCGGCAACGTGGCCCTGAAGGTGGGTGAGGGCCTCGTGGACGCGATGGAAGTGCTGCTGAAGAAGGAACTCGCCAAGTCCCTGACGGCGCGCCTGGGCGGCCGGCTCGCCAGGCCCGCGTTTCTGCGCGTCCGTGACCGCGCGGATTCGGCGGAGTATGGTGGCGCGCCCCTGCTGGGGCTCAAGGGGCTCGCGCTGGTCGGGCATGGGCGTTCCGACGCCCGCGCGGTGCGCAACGGCATTGCGACTGCGGCGCGATTGGTCGAGGGGCAGTTGGTGCTCCGGTTACGCGACGCGTTGGCGCGTCCATGAGCGCATTGCGCGACCCTGCATACGTGTGGTGAAGTAGGCGATGCTGTCATGTTGATGTTGACGGGCCGTGTGGCCCTGGTGACCGGGGCGTCACGCGGAATCGGAAAGGCGATCGCCCTGTCGCTGGCGTCGGGCGGTGCCACGGTCATTGCGGCCGCGCGCGGCACCAATGCGCAGGCCACCGTGGACGCCATTGTGGCCTCAGGGGGCGCGGCCGAACTGGCGGCGCTCGACGTGACCGACCCGGTTAGCGTGGAATTGGTTACCAGGGACGTGCTCGCGCGGCACGGCCGCATCGACATCCTGGTCAACAATGCCGGTGTCACCCGCGATCAGTTGCTGCTGCGGATGAAGCGGGAAGACTGGGACGCGGTCATTGGGGCGAACCTGACCGGCGCGTTCACCTGTGTGCAGGCGGTGCTCAAGGCGATGGTCAAGGCCCGCCACGGCCGCATCATCAGCATCACGTCAGTGGTGGGTGAAGCGGGCAACGCCGGGCAGGCGAACTATGCGGCGTCCAAGGCCGGGTTGATTGGATTTACGAAGGCGCTGGCCCAGGAAGTGGCGTCGCGCGGCATCACCGTGAACGCGGTGGCGCCCGGCATGATCGAGACCGACATGACCAAAGCGATTTCCGAGGGCGCGAATGAAGAGTGGGCGAAGAAGATTCCCCTGCAGCGCTTGGGGACGCCCGAGGACGTCGCGGCCGCCGTCCGTTTTCTGGCATCGGACGAGGCAGCGTATATTACGGGACACGTACTCGCCGTCAACGGCGGGATGCGCATGTAAGATGGCGTCGGGCGCGAGGTGCGTCGCGACACGAGGAGGATGAATGGACGTTGCAGATCGGGTAAAGAAGATCATTGTGGAACAGCTGGGCGTGGATGAGGATGAAGTGACGTCCGATGCGTCGTTTGTGGACGACCTCGGGGCGGATTCCCTCGACACCGTTGAGCTGGTCATGGCCTTCGAAGAAGAGTTCAGCATCGAAATTCCCGACGAGGATGCCGAAAAGATCACGCGCGTCAAGGACGCCGTCAGCTACATCGAAACGCACACGAAGAAGAAGTAGCCATCGGCACGTCTCACCCGGGTGCGGCTTTTCGGCTGTGCTGTGTGTAAGTGCCTATGGGAGGAAACGTGACGAGACGAGTAGTTATCACCGGCGTCGGCCTGATTTCCCCCGTGGGAATCGGGAACGATGCAAACTGGGAGGCGATCTGCGCCGGCCGGGGCGGGATTGGTCCGATCACCCGCTTCGATGCCACGGGGTATTCCGTGCGCATCGGCGGCGAAGTCAAGGGCTTCGACCCGCTGAATTTCGTCGAGAAAAAAGACGTCAAGAAGATCGACGTCTTCATCCAGTTCGCGATCGCGGCCTCCCAGTTTGCGGTCGACGATGCGAAGTTGCAGATCACGCCGGAGATTGCCGACCAGACCGGCGTGTTCATCGCGTCGGGCATCGGCGGCTTCAGGACGATCCAGTCCGAGCATCTCGAACTGGTCAACGGCGGGCCCCGGCGGGTGTCGCCTTTTTTCATTCCGGCTTCGATCATCAATCTCGCCGCCGGGCACGTCTCGATCCGCTTCGGGGCGAAGGGGCCGAACCTGGCGACGTGTACGGCCTGCGCGGCCTCCGCGCACTCAATTGGTGAGTCGTTCGAGATCATCCGCCGCGGTGACGCCGACATCATGATCGCAGGTGGCTCCGAGGCCGCCATCACGCCCCTAAGCGTGGCCGGCTTCGCCTCGATGCGCGCCCTCTCCACCCGCAACGACGAGCCGGACAAAGCCTGTCGGCCCTTCGACAAGGACCGCGACGGTTTCATCATCGGCGAAGGCGCCGGCATCGTGATCCTTGAGGAACTCGAGGGCGCGAAGCGCCGCGGCGCCAACATCTATTGCGAGTTGGCCGGCTATGGCCTGTCGTCGGACGCCTATCACCTCACCGGCCAGCCACCCGACGCCGATGGTGCGGTGCGGTCGATGAAGATGGCCATCCGCAAAGCCGGTATCAGCCCGGAACAGGTGGACTACATCAACGCACACGGGACGTCGACGCCGATCAACGATCCCACCGAGACACTCGCCGTGAAGCGGACCTTTGGCGATCACGCGTACAAGCTGGCCATTTCGTCCACCAAGTCCATGACCGGGCATCTGCTCGGCGCGGCCGGTGGCCTGGAAGCCGGCATCACAGCCTTGGCGATCAGGCACCAGATCGCGCCGCCGACGGCCAATCTCGATTCGCCCGACCCGGCCTGTGACCTTGACTACATACCGTTCAAGGCGCGGCCCATGACCATCAATTACGCGTTGTCGAATTCGTTCGGGTTCGGCGGCACCAACGGTACGCTCCTGCTCAAGCGGTACGAAGGCGACTAACCCACATGAAAATCGCCGTTTGTATCAAGCAAGTGGTGTCGCGTGAGTGGCAGGTCCGCATCAACGATCAAAAGACGTGGGTGCGCGACCAGGACGCCGCGTGGGAACTCAACGAACCCGACGCGTACGCGCTCGAGGAGGCCCTGCGCCTCAAGGAAAAACACGGCGGCGAAGTGGTGGTCATCTCGGCCGGCCCGGCCCGCGTGACGCAGGTCATTCGAGAAGCGCTGGCCCGTGGCGCCGACCGGGCCATTCACGTCGAAGGTGATCACCTGGCAACCGCCGACGCCTTCACCGCTGCCGAAGCGTTAGCCGCAGCCGCCAAAGACGAACAGTGCGATGTGATTCTGACCGGCCTGCAGTCCGACGACCAGGGCTTCGCGCAAGTGGGCGTCATCATGGCCGAGCGCCTGGGCATGTCGCACTCCACGATCATCATGGAAGTGCAGGTGACCGGCACGACCTTGCGTGTAAAGCGCGAGCTTGAGGGTGGCTGGTTCCAGTGGGTCGAGATGCCGCTGCCCGCGGTGTTGACGATTCAGAGCGGCATCAACCAGCTGCGCTACGCGACGCTCAAAGGCATCATGGCGGCGAAGAAAAAAGAGCTCAAGACCATGCCCGCGCCGGCGGCGCTCCCCGCCCGGCAGCGCATCGTTTCGATCTATGTGCCTGAAAAGACCAAGGCGACACGGATGATCGATGGCACGCCGGCCGAAGCCGCGACCGAGCTCGTGCGCGTGCTGCGCGACGACGCCCGGGTGTTCTAAAGGACAACCATGATTCTCGTCATCGCGGAACAAAAAGACGGCGCCCTCAACCGCGCGTCATGGGAAGCCGTGGTGGCCGCGCAACAGCTGGGTGGGCTCGTCACGATTGTGCTGCCGGGCGCATCGGTCAGCGCCGCGACTGCGGAATTGGCGGCCGCTGACGTTGCCGGTGTCACGGCGCTTGAACACGACGCGTTGGGCACGTACACCCCAGATGGTTTCGTGGCGGCGCTCTCGGCGCTGATTGCTGCTGAATCCCCCTCGCACGTCGTGTTGTCTCACACGTACCAAACGCGTGACTTCGCGCCCAAGCTGGCCGCGCGCCTGAACGCGCCCCTGGCGGCCGACTGCGTCGGCCTGAAGCCCGCCACTGATGGTGGCCACACCTACGTGCGCCTCATGTTCCAGGGCAAGGTGAGCGCGGATGTGCAGCTGGTGGGTGACGCGCCACATATCGTCACATTCCAGATAGGCGCCTTTCGCGTGGACGCGGTGGCGAAGGGCAGCGCGCCGGCGCCGGTACGGCAACTGGCCGCCACGGTGGATGCGTCCGCTATTCGCCAGAAGCCCGAAGCGCCTTTTCGCGAAGCGAAGCAAGCCGTGGACCTCACGCAGGCCGCGCGCATCGTGTCTGTCGGCCGCGGTATCAAGGGACCCGAACACATCGAACTGGCGAAGCAACTCGCCGATGCGCTCGGCGCAGAGCTCTCGGCCTCGCGTCCCATCTGCGATGCGGGCTGGTTGCCGATGGAGCGACAGGTCGGCAGTTCCGGCCAGACCGTCGCGCCGAAACTGTACCTCGCGCTCGGTATCTCCGGCGCCATTCAGCATGTGGTTGGCATGAAGGGCTCCCGCACGATCGTCGCGATCAACAAGGACGCCGAAGCGCCCATCTTCGAAATCGCCGACTACGGCATCGTCGGCGATCTGTTCGAAGTGGTGCCGGCGATCATCGCGGCACTCAAGTCATAAACCTGTCCAGGGTCCGGCCGAATGCGCGAAGGGCGCCACGTCCCTCAGGTCATATAATCCTCGCCAGTCTCCATGAGTCTCACACCAGGCACGCACCTCGGCCCGTACGAGATCCTCGGCCCCCTCGAGTCCGATTCCGAGGCACCGGAGGAACTCAGGGCCAAGGTGAAGTCGTGAGCGCGGTACCCGATCGGCTCGCGGCGGCATTGGTCGATTGTTATCGCATCGAGCGCGAGCTTGGGCAGGGCGGCATGGCCACCGTCTACCTGGTTGAGGATCTCAAGCACAAGCGCCAGGTGGCGCTCAAGGTGCTGAAGCCCCAACCTTGGCGCCGCTCTGGGCGCGGAGCGGTTCATCAACGAGATCCGCACCACCGCCAACCTCCAGCATCCCAACCTGTTGCCGCTCTTCGACTCGGGAGAGGCAGACGGGCTCCTGTTCTACGTCATGCTCTATGTGGAGGGGCAGACGCTGCGGGCGCGGCTCGAGACCGAGCGGCAGCTGCCGGTCGATGAGACGGTGAGGCTCATCTCGCTCCTGGCAGGCGCACTCGACTTCGCCCATGCGCGCGGCAGCGTGCATCGCGACCTCAGGCCGGAGAACATCCTGCTGCAGGCGGGCCAGCCGGTCATCGCCGACTTCGGGATTGCCCTGGCGGTCGCGCAGGCGGGTGGCGAAGGGATGACCGAGACGGGGCTGTTGCTGGGGACGCCGCACTACATGAGCCCTGAACAGGCGTCGGGCACGCACACGCTGGACGCGCGCTCCGATCAGTACGCGCTGGGCGCGATCGCGTACGAGTTGCTGACGGGGGAGCCGCCACACACCGGCGCCACCGCGCCCATCATTGTCACGCGCGTGCTGACGGAGACGCCGCGAGATATCCGGGCGACTCGTCCGGCCGTGCCGGCCGGCATGGCGGCCGCGATTCTCCGCGCGCTCGAGAAGGCACCGGCGGATCGGTTTCGCAGCTGCGGCGCGTTCGCGGAAGCGCTCGTGGCAGGCACGCGCGACGTGGCAGACACGTCGCGGGCCGATACGTCGACACCCCGTGCATCAGTGTGGCGACGGATCGCGCCCGCCGCCATGGTCCTCGCACTGCTCGGGGTGGTCAGCACCGTCGTATCTCTCACACAGCGTCCATCTGGCGGCGACGCAACCACTGGGACTACCGCCGCCGACGGTGGCCCGTCACTGGCCGTGCTGCCGTTCACATCAGTCGGCGACGACACCGCCAACAGCTACTTCGCCGCCGGCATTGCGGACGAACTCACCAGTGCGCTCACGCAGATTCCAGGATTGCGCTTGGCCGGCCGCACGTCGGCCGCGCGCGTGAAGGAACAGGGGATCGCCGCGCGTGAGATCGGGCAGTCGCTGAACGTCGGCGCTGTGCTCGATGGCTCCGTGGGACGCGCCGGCAACCCGATTCGGGTGTCGGCCGAGCTGACGAGCACGAGCGACGAGCGTGTGCTGTGGGAGCAGACGTACGAGCGGGACCTGGCTGATGTGTTTGCCGTCCAGGACGACATCACGAGGGAGATTGTGTCGGCCCTGCAGGTGCGGCTGGTCACGTCGGGCAGCGCGACCGCCATGAGCGCGCGTGGTGGGACGGCCGATCTGCAGGCCTACGATTTCTACCTCCGCGCGTTGCAGGGCTACCGCGTGCGGGGGACTGCGCTTCTGGAGGCCGAACAGGATCTTGAGGCCGCCATCGCGCGCGACCCCGGTTATGCGTGGGCGCACGCGCTGCTGGCGACGGTGCTGCTCGTCCAGCCCTTTTACGTACAGGTCCGGGCGAAACATCTCGAGCCTCGGGTAATGGCCGCCGCCACGCGGGCCGTCCAGCTCGACGACGCTCTCGCGGACGGGCACCTGGCGCTCGGGTTCGCCTACGTGGTCGCTAACGCGTGGGACAAGGCCGAGGACGAGTACAAGCGTGCGATCGCGCTCGGTCCTCGATCGGTGGATGCGCACTTCCGGATGGGGCAGCTCTATCAGATCACGGGGCGCATTCAGGAGTCGCTGGCGCCGCTCGAAGTTGCGAGCCGTCTGGATCCGCTGTACCCGATCCCGCTCTCGAACCTGGGATTGTCACAGGGCATCGTCGGCCGGACGGCCGAAGGGCTGGCGACGCTCCGCCGAGTGCTGGCTCTGGATCCCGGCAACCCGGCGAGCCGCAGTATGTTGGCGGGTGCCCTGCTGGCTGCCGGCCGGACTGCCGAGGCGGCCGCCGAGGCACGGTCACTGCTGGCGAGTACCAGCGACCCGGCGCGGATCGAGGTGGCGGCCATCGTGCTCGCGGGTGCGGGCGAGTCGACCGGGGCACGCCAGCTCCTGCGTCGCCTGGAAGCACTGCCCCCAGACGAGATCGGTCGCGACCTCGGTCTGGTCTATGTTCGCCTCGGTTTGGGTGACATTGACGGCGCGCTCGATGCCGCCGAGAGGGCGGTCGAGACCAGCCTCTTCGAGATGCTGGTGTACGGTCTGGCTTTCCCTGAACTCGACCCCTGCGCGAGAGCCCGCGCTTTGCCGCCATCCTGCGCCGCCTCAACCTGGATGTCGCGCGTCTCACGCTGCCCTATGCCGGACGGCCGCGGTAGCTTGACCACCCATAAACGACCTAGCGGCGGCGATGCAGCACGTCCTCGGCCGCGGGCCTCCAGGACCCAGGACTATCCCGCGCGCAGTGCGCCGAGGATCGCGTCCACGCTCTTCTTCGCGTCGCCGTAGAGCATCTTCGTCTTCGGCTTGAAGAAGAGCGGATTTTCCACGCCCGCATAGCCCGCGCCCTTGCCGCGCTTGAAGACGATGCACGCCGCCGCTTCCCAGGCGTGCAGCACCGGCATGCCGGCAATGGGGCTCGACGGATCGTCGAGGGCGCTCGGGTTTACGATGTCGTTGGCGCCGATGACGAGCACGACGTCCGTCGTGGGGAAGTCGTCGTTGATCTCGTCCATTTCCAGGACGATGTCGTAGGGGAGGTTGGCTTCGGCCAGCAGCACGTTCATGTGTCCCGGGAGGCGGCCGGCGACCGGGTGGATCGCGAATCGCACCGTTTTGCCGGCGGCCCGAAGCACATCGACGATCTCGCGCACCGGATGCTGCGCCTGTGCCACGGCCATGCCGTAACCCGGCACGATGATCACCGAGTCGGCGGCTTTCAAAAGCGCCACGACCTCGTCGGCGGTGGTGGCGACCAGCTCTCCCTCGACGACCGCGCCACCCGCCGGCGCCGCACCTTCCTCCGCGCCGAATCCGCCGAAGATGACGGACAGGAACGATCGGTTCATCGCGCGGCACATGATGTAGCTCAGAATCGCGCCCGAGGAGCCGACGAGCGCGCCGGTGATGATGAGCAGGTCGTTCGAGAGCATGAAGCCGGCTGCCGACGCCGCCCAGCCCGAATAACTGTTGAGCATCGAGACCACCACCGGCATGTCGGCGCCGCCGATGGCCATCACCAGATGAATGCCGATGACGCCGGCGATCGCCGCCATGATCAGCAGGTAGGGCAGCGCTTCGTGTCCGCCGCGAAGATACATGGCGCCCAGGAAAACGCAGGCCACAAGCATGGCAATGTTCAGCAGGTGACGGCCGGGCAGCATCAACGGCTTGCTGCGGATGACGCCCTGCAGTTTGCCCCACGCCACGATCGATCCTGTAAACGTGAGCGAACCGATGAAGACGCCGAGGTAGGTCTCGACATCGTGAATCGTGCGTTCTACGCCTGACAGTTCAACGGCAGGCGCCAGGTGGTTGCTGATGCCCACCAGCACCGCGGCCGCGCCGACGAAGCTGTGCAGAATGGCCACCAACTGCGGCATCGACGTCATCGCTACGCGCGACGCCGCAAGCGCTCCGATGACGGACGCCAGCGCCAGCGCTCCCAACAGCGTGGGTGACGTGATGACGCCGGCATGCAGGGCGACGGCGACCATGGCGATCAACATGCCGATGGCGCCGAACTGGTTGCCGCGGCGCGCGGTGCTTGGGTGGGCGAGCCCCTTGAGGCTCAGAATGAACAGCACTGCGGCGGCGATATACGCCGTGACCAATAGCGACGTCGTCATCGGCGGAACATCTTGAGCATGCGGTGGGTGACCAGGAAGCCACCGGAGATATTGAGTGTGGCCAGGAAGATGGCGGCGACGCCGATGATGCTCGCCGCAGACGTGAGCCCGCCGCCAATCTGCAGCATGCCGCCAATGACGATGATGCCGCTGATGGCGTTGGTGACGCTCATGAGCGGCGTGTGCAACGCCGGCGTCACGCTCCAGACGACCTGGTAGCCGATGAAACACGCCAGCACGAACACGGTGAGATGCGTCAGGAATGACTGCGGCGCGCCCAGGCCAACGCCAAAGAGCACGATTCCCGCAGCCAGCAATGGCCACCAACCGCCCGAGGACGAAGACTCATCGGCGGGCGCGCTATGCCCCCCAGCTTTGCCATGGCTCGCCGCAGGCTTCTTCGCCGCCGCAGGCTTCGGTAGCGAAGGCGGGGGCCACATCAACACCCCGTCCTTCAGCACCGTCATCGGACGCACGATGTCGTTCTGCTCGTCGAGGGTGAATGCGGCTGCGCCGCCCATTTCTTCGAGCAGGTGCACGATGTTCGTGGCGTAGAGTGTTGAGGCCTGCTGCGACATGCGCGAGGGCAGGTCGGTGTAGCCGATGACCGTCACGCCATTCACGTCTACTGCGCGACCTGGCTCGGTGAGCTCGCAGTTGCCCTGCATCTCGGCCGCAAGGTCCACCACGACAGACCCACGCTTCATCGAGTGCACCATATCGGCGGTGATGAGGATGGGTGCGCGCTTGCCGGGAATCAGCGCGGTCGTGATGATGACGTTCACCTCTTTGGCCTGCGCCGCGAAGAGGGCCATCTCGGCCGCGATGAAAGCCGGGCTCATTTCCCTGGCATATCCGCCCTGGCCGCTGCCGTCTTCCTCGAGTTCCACCTGCAGGAATTCGGCGCCCATGGACGCCACCTGTTCTTTGACGACGGGGCGCGTGTCGAAAGCGCGGACGATGGCGCCGAGCGATCGCGCGGTGCCGATGGCCGCAAGCCCGGCCACTCCGGCGCCAATGATGAGGACTTTGCAGGGCTGGATCTTGCCGGCCGCCGTTGTCTGGCCGCCAAGGGGCCGCTGCAACGCGGCGACGGCCTCGATGACCGCGCGATAGCCGGAGAGGTTGCCGGTGGAGGAGAGCGCGTCTACTTTCTGCGCGCGGGTCGTGCGCGGCACCTGGTCCATCGCGATGGCGCTGATGCCGCGGTCCGCAAGACGACGGACAAGGTCGGCGTTGTGTGCGGGATACAGGTAGCTGATGAGCGTCTGGCCGTGCCCCAGGCGCGCGGCTTCATCATCAAGGGGCGGCCGCACCTTGACCACGACCGGCGCGCTCCACGCGCCAGCGTTGTCGCCAATCGTCGCGCCCGCCGCTGCATAGGCCCCATCGTCGAACCCGGCGGCGACGCCTGCGCCGGATTCGACAGTGACGGTGAAGCCAAGTTGGATGAGTTTGGTGACTGAATCCGGTGTGGCGGCGACCCGTCGCTCCCCCGGGGCCGTCTCCTTCACGATGCCGACGATCACCCGGTGATTGTACTCCGGTGCCCTCGCGCGTGGCGCTCGCAAGTAATATGGTGGGCGTATGCAGTGGGAGGTTTGGGTCTTTCGTGTGGTGTTCGTTGGATTTGTCGCCGGGTTTGCGGCCCAGATGGCGACGCGATGGCGGTTGATCCAGGCGGCGCCGAACAACTTCACGCTTGACCACCTGGGCGCGCGTCTTGACCGGTTCGTCACCGAAATCATCTTCCAGTCGCGCGTGATCTCCGCGCGCAAGGCTGTGGGCATTGCGCACCTCGCGGTGTTCTGGGGCTTCGTGGCGTTTGGCGGATTCACCACCGTGGAGATGTTGCGAGGTCTGGGCCTGGTGGACCTGACGCACACCACGCCGTTCGTTATCTACAAGAAGGCACTGATCCCGTTTGCGGCTGGCGTCCTCATTGGCATCATCGGTCTCGGCATTCGCCGCGCGTTCGTACAGCCGGCGGGCCTGGGCGCGACCGTATCGAAGGAGTCGCTGCTCATCGCGTTGTTGATCGCCCTGCTGATGATCACGTACTTCGTGAGCTTCTTCTACGAGCAAGGCCTGGCGGGCCGCATCAACTGGTGGGTGCACATGCTCATCATTCTGGCGTTCATGGTGCTCGTGCCCAACTCGAAGCACCTGCACCTGATTCTTTCGCCGGCCACCGTATTCCTGAAGTCACCGATTCTTGGTACGGTACCCAATCTCGATTTTGAGAAAGAGGAAGTGGGCCTTGAGACTGTGAAGGACCTGCCGTCCAAAGCTGTGCTCGATGCGTTCTCCTGCGTGGAGTGCGGACGCTGTCAGGACAATTGCCCGGCGTTCGGCACCGGGAAGCGGCTGAATCCGAAAACGCTCATCCTGCAGAACAAAGACGCGCTTTTGGCGGGAGAGCGTGACAAGAAGCTGGTTGATGTCTACGACCAGGACGTGTTGTGGCAATGCACGACGTGCGGCGCGTGTGAGCAGGCCTGTCCCGTGGGCGTGGAACACCTGCCCACCATTATCGGAGCCCGGCGTGGCCTGGTGTCCAATGGCGAGGCGCCCGAATTCCTGACGCCGCTGTTCACCAATCTCGAACGGCGCCAGAACATCTGGGGCTTGATGTACGACCAGCGAGCCAAATTCGTGCAGGCAGCTACACTCGAAACCTTTGACCCCGCCAAACACGAGTACCTGATCTGGCTCGGATGTGCGGGCGCTTTCGAGGCCGACTACCAGAAGTCCATGCGGTCGTTGTTTGACCTGCTGCGGGCCAAAGGCAAAACGTTCGGTGTGTTGTCGAAGGAACGCTGCACGGGTGACGTCGCCAAGCGCACCGGCAACGAATACATGTACCAGGAGTTGGCCACGCAGAACATCGCCGACCTGCGGGCGTCAGGCGTCAAGAAGATCGTCACGTCGTGCCCGCATTGTGTGAAGACGATTGGGCACGACTACAGGATGATGGGGTACGAAGTCGAAGCCGTGCACTCGGCCTCGCTCGTCGAGGAACTGACGCGCGACATCATGGTCGAGTGGCGTGAGCGCGAGAACGTGACCTACCACGACCCGTGTTACCTCGGCCGCTACGCGGACGTTCATGCTGAGCCGCGGGCATTGTTGGAACGGTTTGGCGCGTCCATCACTGAGCCGGCGCGGCACGGAGACAATCCGTTCTGTTGCGGCGCGGGCGGTGGTTTGCTGTTCGAAGAGCACGAGTTCGGGAAACGCATCAGCCAGGAGCGGTTCGAACAACTGCAGAAGACCGGCGCGGGCACGGTGGTGATGGCGTGCCCGTTCTGTTCAATCATGCTCAAGGGGGCGCAGGCGAGCACAAACGCGCCCGTGCAGATGGTGGACCTGATGACCTGGGTGGACGGCAAGATGAAGGCGGTCAAGCCCAGGTGCGCGCCGGCTGACGCGGGTCAGCCGCAGGCCGAGACACACTGATGGCTGCGACCGAGTCGTCGTCGTGGCGTCAGTCGCGACTCAAACGGGCGCAGGTGCGCGCCATCGCGTCCGTCGGATGGCCGGTGATCGAGGGGTTGGGCGGTACGTACACGTGGCGGGTCCACGGACAGCAACACCTGGACCGCCTTGACGAAGAGGGAATGGCCCCGATTCATGCGTTCTGGCATGGCCGCGTGCTGGCCGCCACGCTGTTCTTTCGCGACCGCGGTATCGTGGTGATCACCAGCGAGAACTTCGATGGCGAGTGGATCGCCCGCATCATTACGAAGTTTGGCTACGGCACCGCCCGCGGTTCGTCATCGCGCGGTGGCGCCAGGGCGCTGGTGCAGTTGAGGCGCGACCTTGCAGCAGGGCGGCCCGTCGCGTTTACCGTGGATGGCCCTCGTGGCCCTGCGCGCGTCGCACAGCCCGGGGCCCTGTGGCTGGCCGGCGCCACCGGTCATCCCATCCTGCCGTTTCACATTGAGGCCGACCGCGCCTGGACGACGCGGAGTTGGGACCGTCACCAGATTCCGAAACCTGGCGCCACGCTCACCGTTGCGATCGGGGAGCCCATGTATGTGGACGGCACCGATGACGATGTGGTCGAGGCCGCGCGGGTGGACCTGGAGTTGCGACTCCGCGCGCTGGAACAGTCGTTAAAGGCGTAGATGCTGCTGTTTTCTTCTCCCAGGTGTTCCGAACATTCGCCACCGCCCGGCCATCCCGAGCGAATCGAACGTGGACAGGCGTTCGAGTCGGTCGCCGAGTCTTTTCGAGCGGGTGGTGGGGCGATTGGCCCGTCGCGCATGGCCACTCGCGAGGAACTCTCGCGAATTCATACCGCCGCGTACCTGGACACGATTGAGTCACTGGCCGGACGAGCGGCGACTCTTGACGTCGACACGTTTACGAGTCCCGAATCGTGGGGCGTTGCGCGCCTGGCCGCCGGCGCGTCCATAGACGCCGCACGCCACGCGTGGACAACGGGTGAGGCCGCAATGGCCTTGGTGCGCCCTCCGGGACATCACGCTGAACCGGACAGGGCGATGGGGTTTTGCCTGTACAGCAACATCGCGATTGCTGCCGCGGCGCTTCGAGCCGACGGCGTTGAACGGGTGGCCATAGTGGACTTTGATGTGCACCACGGCAACGGCACGCAGGCCGCCTTCTGCGACGACCCGAGTGTGTTCTTCGCGTCCAGTCATCAATACCCCTATTGGCCCGGCAGCGGAGCCGCCACCGAGCGGGGCACGGGTGCGGGGATTGGCACCACGCTCAATCTGCCGCTGCGCGCGGGTGCGACGGATGCGGACGTCCTGCGGGGCTACGAGCAGCACCTCTTGCCCTCGCTGCAGGCCTTCTCGCCCCAGGTGCTGTTGATCTCGGCTGGATATGACGCGCACCAGTTGGATCCGCTCGGCGGCCTGCGCATGACCACCGAGGGCTTTCGCACACTCGTCGGGATGCTGGCCGACCTCGGCCGGCGCTCGTGCGGTGGCCGGATCATGGCGGTCACCGAAGGCGGCTACCACCTCGACTCCCTCCGGGCGGGGCTTGAAGCGACGATCGAGGAGCTGGGCGCCGGGATGCGGTGAGGGGGACGGGTGTCGATCTGTGGAAAACTCCGGAATGCGAAAAACGACCTCAGAGGTCGTTTTCGATCCCGGAGTTTTCCACAGATCGACACCCGTCCCCCTTAAAATATCGGTGTGAGTTCATACCGTCCGCAGGACATCGAGAAGAAATGGCAGCGCTATTGGGCTGACACCCGTGCGTTTGAGGTGACCGAAGACCCGACCAGGCCGAAGTTCTATTGCCTGGAGATGTTCGCGTATCCCTCCGGGCACGCCCACGTCGGCCACGTCCGCAACTACATGATCGGCGACATCATGGCCCGGTCCATGCGGATGCGCGGGTTCAACGTGCTGCATCCCTTTGGATGGGACGCGTTTGGCTTGCCGGCAGAGAACGCCGCCATCAAGAACAACCTGCACCCGGAACAGTGGACGCTCGACAACATCGCCCACATGAAGGGGCAGTTGCAGCGCCTGGGCATCAGTTACGCGTGGGAGCGCGAACTGGCCACCTGCATGCCCGACTACTACCGGTGGAATCAGTGGCTGTTCACCCGCATGTTCGAGCGTGGGCTGGCCTATCGCCGCCGCTCGAACGTGAACTGGTGCGAAAGCTGCCAGACCGTGCTCGCCAACGAACAGGTCGTGGACGGCGGCTGCTGGCGCTGCGGCACGTTGGTCACCCAGCGGGAGTTGGAGCAGTGGTGCCTGCGCATCACCGCCTACGCCGATGAACTCCTGAAGGCCGCCGAAAGCCTGACGCAGTGGCCCGAGAAGGTGCTGACGATGCAGCAGAACTGGATCGGGCGATCCGAAGGCGCCAAGGTCAAGTTCGAGCAGATCGAAGTCTTTACCACTCGCATCGATACCATCTTCGGCGCGATGTTCGTGATGCTCGCCCCCGAACATCCCCTAGTCGAGCAGTTCGCCGCCCAGTCGGCAGACCCGGCGGCGTTCCGTGCGCACGTCGCGAAGTTCCGCGGACAGGGCAAGACCGCGCGGATGAGCGGTGAAGTCGAGAAAGAAGGTTTCGACACCGGACGCACCGCGGTGAATCCGTTCACGGGGCAGCCAGTTCCCGTGTGGGTGGCCAACTTCGTGCTCGGTGAATACGGCACAGGCGCGGTCATGGGCGTGCCAGGCCATGACCAGCGCG
Organism: Acidobacteriota bacterium; assembly: GCA_009694745.1. GTDB lineage: Bacteria > Acidobacteriota > Vicinamibacteria > Vicinamibacterales > SCN-69-37 > SYFT01. Next base: position 1,430 of record SHUF01000045.1, on the reverse strand, counting down.
ACTTCGAGTTCGCCCGCAAGTACAACCTGCCCGTGCGCGTTGTCGTGCAGCCTGAAGGCGAGTCGCTCGATGCTGAGAGCATGACGGCCGCCTACGACGGCGACGGTGTGCTGGTGGAGTCAGGGGCGTGGAACGGCATGGCCTGGCCAGAGGCGAATCGGAAGATGACCGCCGACGCGAAGGCGCGTGGCATCGGCGAAGGCACCGTGCAGTACCGCCTGAAGGACTGGGGCATTTCGCGACAGCGGTACTGGGGCACGCCGATTCCGATCATTCACTGCCCGGCGTGTGGCATGGTCGCTGTGCCCGACTCGGACCTTCCCGTGGTGTTGCCCAAGGTCACGGAGTTTACCGGACGGGGCAGCTCGCCACTGGCGCACGTGCCCGAGTTCGTGAATGTCGCGTGCCCGAAGTGCGGTGGCGCCGCCAGGCGAGAGACCGACACGATGGACACGTTCGTGGACTCGTCGTGGTACTTCTACCGCTTCTGCGATCCGCACAACGATCAGCTGCCCTTCGATCCGGGCAAGGTCGCGTATTGGGGCCCGGTGGATTTCTACAGCGGAGGCGTGGAGCATGCCATCCTCCACCTGATTTATTCGAGGTTCTTCAGCCGGGTCTTCCGCGACATCGGGCTGGTCACCATCGATGAGCCGTTTACGCGCCTGCTCACGCAGGGCATGGTGCTCAAAGACGGCGCCGTCATGTCCAAGTCCAAGGGCAACGTGGTGGACCCCGACGACATGATCGCGTCGTTTGGCGCCGACGCGTTGCGGCTGTACGTGATGTTCGTCGCGCCTCCCGAGAAGGAAGTGGAATGGACCGATACCGGCCTTGAAGGCGCGTTCCGTTTCCTCAACCGCGTGTGGCGCGTGGTGGTGCATACCTCCGCGGCTGCACGACAGGCGCCTGCCATCTCGGGTCTGGTGTTCGATGATGCAGAACGCGGGATGCGGCGAAGGACGCACGGCACCATTCGACGCGTCACGCAGGACATCAACCCGCGGGTGCATCTGAACACGGCGGTCGCTGCGCTGATGGAACTGGTGAACGAACTGTACGCCTTCTGCGAACTGCGCGGTGCGCGTCCACTGGGCGTGGATGACGAAGCGCCGGCCGTGGTGGAGAGGCTCGAGACCGCGGCCGTGTTGCGCGAGGCGACCGAGGCCCTGGTGCTGATGCTGTCGCCCTTCACGCCGCACATGTGTGAGGAACTCTGGGAGCACCTGGGCCATACAGACGGTGTGGTGGCGGCCGGCTGGCCCACGTGCGACGAAGAAGCCGCGCGCGAAGAGTCCATTGAGTTGCCCGTCCAGGTCAACGGCAAGGTGCGGGGACGTATCCTGGTGCCGGTGGATTCAACCGTTGACGCGAATATCGAAGTAGCCCTGGCATCCCCTGGTGTGATGTCCTACCTCCAGGGAAAGACG
>SHUF01000044.1 GCA_009694745.1 Acidobacteriota bacterium | reverse complement strand
ACTCAAGGACGCCGACGGACTGGATCGCGTGCGGCTGGGTGATCTTGACGCGTCGTACCTCCGTCTGCCGGAATCCGTGACGATGGTGGACTTTGCGCAGCGGTTGCACGACGACACCCACTGGTCCATCCCTGAAGGGCCGGAGCTGTTTGGCACGCTGCTCGACGCCGCCGGTCGCATCGCGGGACGCCCCGTCATGGTGCCAGTTACGTCCTAACCCCGACGTGTACCTCGGCGGCCCAACTCTTGAGGACCGGCGACTCCAGCCCTTCAGCGCGAAAACCTATACAGCGCCTTCCCGATGTCGGCGTCGGTTTCTCAACTCAGGCGATTCAAGCGGCGTGAACGGCTGGAAGTCAGCCCACTGCCGACGGCGCAAAAGCTCGACGCCTTGCTTGTGGCAGCTGACCGTGTGGATGGGGTAGCAGGGAAGCTCCGTTTTGTTGTTACCCCAGTGTTACCCCTACGATTCAGGCGTTTTCAGCCTGTTTCAGTGAGTGCTTTGTGTTCAATGATTTAAATGGTGCCGAGGGGCAGAATTGAACTGCCGACACTACGATTTTCAGTCGTATGCTCTACCAACTGAGCTACCTCGGCCCGAGGACGCGTCAGGAACCTGAAAACTTTATCACAGCCGCGCAAAAAGAACGGCTGGACCAGGCACACGGTGTGGCCGATCCAGCCGCGGAAGTACGTCCGGTCCGGGCTATTTGCCTGCGTCGGCCACGGCCACTGGATTGAGCGCCAGGCCCATTTCGATGCGCAGCTTGGCTTCAATGTTGTCGGTGGTGACCGGGTTCGCCTTGAGGAAGGCCTTGGCGTTTTCACGGCCCTGGCCCAGGCGCTCGCCGCCATAGGAGAACCAGGTGCCCGACTTCTCGACGATGTTGCGTTCGACGGCCTTGTCGAGCAGGTCGCCTTCGCGCGAAATGCCCTCGCCATACATCACGTCGAACTCGGCCTCGCGGAAGGGCGGCGCGACTTTGTTCTTGACGACCTTCACGCGGGTGCGGCCGCCGATGACGGCATCGCCGTCCTTGATGGCACCGATGCGGCGAATGTCCACGCGCACTGACGAGTAGAACTTCAACGCGCGGCCGCCCGTGGTGGTCTCGGGACTGCCGAACATGACGCCGATTTTCTCGCGCAACTGGTTGATGAAGATGAGCGAGACCTTCGACTTCGACACGACGCCCGTGAGCTTGCGAAGCGCCTGCGACATCAGGCGGGCTTGCAGGCCCATCTGCGCTTCGCCCATCTCACCTTCAATTTCGGCGCGGGGCACGAGAGCGGCGACCGAGTCCACCACGACCACGTCCACGCCGTTGGACCGGATCAACACCTCGGTGATCTCCAGGGCCTGCTCGCCGTTGTCGGGCTGAGAGACCAGCAGATTTTCGAGGTCCACGCCGAGTTTCTGGGCGTATTTGGCGTCCAGGGCATGCTCGGCGTCGATAAATGCCGCCACGCCGCCCAGCTTCTGGGCCTGTGCAATGGTGTGCAAGGCCAGCGAGGTCTTGCCCGACGATTCCGGCCCAAAGATCTCGATGACACGGCCGCGAGGGAAGCCACCCACCCCCAGCGCCCAATCGAGACTGATCGAGCCGGTCGGAATCACCGGAATGGGCGCAATGGCGTCTTTTCCGCCCAACCGCATGATCGAGCCCTTGCCGAACTGCTTCTCAATCTGGCCCACCGCCAGCTCCACGGCCTTGGTGCGCTCGCGATCCCCCGACCGGTCGTCCTTTTCTGTGCGTTCTGCTACTGCCATAGGTTTAGTCATCCTCCCCGCGGGGCCGCCGCCAATCGACGCGACCACGGCTGGGCCGTAGGACATTCTAGAAGTGTGCCAGGGGTGAGTCAAGCGAAAATTAAACATTGCGTTCCTCTATCCTTAATTCCAACAGTTAGTTATGAGCCATCGGACTTTCGCCCCCATTGTGCGGTGCTTGCACTATTTGCCACTTTGGGGCCAGCCGACTATTGGAGATTCTCACAGGCAGCCGTGACAGGTCGGGTCAGGGGCGGTCCGCGATATCGTGGACTGCGATGCCTTCACCGCTTGGACATGGAATGGCGGCGCTTGCCGTGGGGTGGGGCGTCTCGGGCTTGCCGGCGGACCGGCGTCCGCTGCTGCGGCAAACGGCGATCCTGGTGGCGATCGGCATCGCACCTGATCTGGACCTGCTCATCGGCCGCCACAGCATGGAGACCCACAGCATTGGAGCGGCCGTGATCGTGGCCACGGTCGCGGCCTGGCAGCGCTGGCCCGTCGCCTCGTCCCGGCTCATGATCTGGCTCGCGGTGGCGCTGGCCTGGATGTCGCACCCGTTGCTCGACGCCCTTGGCAGTGACACCTCCGTGCCGATCGGGGTGATGGCCTTCTGGCCGCTGTCAGATGCACACATGCAAACCGGTTGGGAGGTGTTCGGGCCGATCTCGCGGCGCTACTGGCGCGACGATTTTTTGGCGATTAATCTCTCTTCGGTCGCACGAGAGCTGTTGGTGCTCGGGCCGGTTCTACTCGTTGCGTTCTGGATCACGAATCGCCGGCGGAACCGCGCAGGGGGCCATCGGGTCTAGTTGGCCCGCCACGTCTTTGCCGGCGATCTCGACCGGCTGGCCCGCTTTACGCGCGAGGCCGAGGCGCTCGAAGCCGCCCACGAGAGCGCCCTCGTCATCATCCAGCGCTTCGGATCCGCGCTTGGGCAGTGTGCCCTAAGGTTTGATAGGGGTCGTTGTGTCTGAGGGCGGCCACATCTGTGGCATCATGCGATTGCCATGCAGAACGACGCGCGCGGGACCGGGGATCTGACGGAGAGCCAAGACGCATGGTTTGTCCGCAGCGAGGCGCGGTGGCGTCAGGCCTATGCCATTGCCGCTCGGAACCCAACTCTTGATTCAAGCGACGTGTACCACGCCTTACGCTCCCTGGAACTCCCTCCAGCCGAACGCCTTCATCGAGGGTTGACCCGTGTTCGACGTCGTCCTCACGCCGGCTGAGCGGACGCTGCTTCAGGCATTAGACGCCTTGGGCGTGCCGTACCTGATCGTGGGGATGGGTGCGGCTCTTATCGAGGGCGCGCCTGGGACCACACAGGATCTCGATTTGTGATTTGGCCGCATCGATGCGGATCAACTCAGTGAAGCCGCGCGCCGGGCCGGCGTGGTGTTTACATCCGGGTTTGGCGTCCAGCCGCCTGCCATTGGCGGCGAAGGACTCGACCGCATCGATGTTGTGCTCACGGCCTCAGGTCCTGACGTGGTTCGACCAGACCGGCAAGGCGGTGGGCACGGTCGGTGAGCCCGCCGACTTCTGCCTTGTCGCCCGACGGTCACCGCTTCGCAGTGACCCAGTTCGACGCTATCGCCCAGACCCGCCGGGATCTATTCATGATCGATCTGGGTCGCGGTGTGTCGACTCGCTTCACGAGTGATCCCTTCGATGAACAAGCGCCCGTGTGGACACCGGACAACCAGACCGTGGTCTTCGCCTCCAACCGGAAAGGCCCATATGACCTGTACGCGAAGGCGGCTGGAGGCGGGCCTGCCGAGCGGGTGCTCTTCGAGTCCGCCGAGTCCAAGGCCCCCAGCGGGTTTTCATCGGATGGGAAGACCCTGCTCTTCAGCATGGGAAGCACTGGAGCGGGGCGACTGTGGACGCTGCCGATGGCGGGCGATTCCAAACCCGCTCAGGTGTTTCCAGGGGCGTCCGATAATGAGGGGGCAGGGCAGTTCTCGCCCGACGGCCGATGGATCGCCTACGTCATCTCTACCAGCTTCCAGGCCGGCAACGTCTTCGTCCAGCGGTACCCTGCGAACGGCATCAAAACGCAGATCTCGCCGACGAGCGGCTTCAGTCCGAAATGGACCAGTGACGGCAAACGAATCGTCTGTCAGACCGCCAACAACGTGTTCGAATCGGTGGCGGTTTCGCCCGGTGCCGAGCAGATGCGGGTCGAACTCCCCAAGCCGCTGTTCACATTTCGCCAGACGAACGAGAACCGCATCTCGCAATTCTCGATGGACGTTAGGGGCGAGCGCTTCCTGCTGGTCGTGAACCCGAATCTCGGGGCTGCCGCGACCGAGGCGCTCATTCCGCTGACGGTCATCGTCAACTGGGCGCAGACGCTTATTAAGAAGTGAGGAACTGACGGAACTGCGGAAGTGGGGAACTGTGGAAGGGCGACGTCATCAGGCGTAGACGTAGAAACCGCGGCCTGACTTCTTGCCCAACTGTCCGGCGGCCACCATGCGGCGGAGCAGCGGACACGGCCGGTATTTCGGGTCGCCCAGGCCGGTGTGCAGCACTTCCATGATGGCCAGGCACACGTCCAGGCCAATGAAGTCGGCCAGCGTGAGCGGGCCCATAGGGTGGTTCATGCCGAGCTTCATCACTGAGTCAATCGCCTCTGGCGTGCCCACGCCTTCCATCACGGCGAAGATGGCCTCATTGATCATCGGCATCAGGATGCGGTTGGCGATGAAGCCGGGGTAGTCGGCCGCTTCCACCGGCGTCTTGCCCAGTGTGCGACAGAGGTCCGACGCCGTTTGCATCGCTTCGGGCGACGTGGCCTGGCCGCGGATGAGTTCAACGAGCGTCATGAGCGGCACAGGATTCATGAAGTGCATGCCGAGCACGTTTGACGGCCGCGTAGTCGCCGCGCCGATCGTGGTGATCGAGATCGACGACGTGTTGGATGTGAGGATGACGTCGGGCCGGGTGATGGTGTCGAGCGCGCCGAAGATGGTGCGCTTGATGTCGAGATTCTCGACGACCGCCTCCACGACATAGTCCACATCCGCGAACGCGTCGAGCGAGGGGGCAGCCGAGGGGCGACCAAGTGCCGCGTCTCGATTCTCCGCGGTCATCTTGCCCTTCTCGACGAACTTCGCCAGGCTCTTGTCGATGGTCTTGAGCGCCCGGTCAATCGCCGGCGCCGCCGCGTCATGCAACTTGACCGTGAACCCCGACTGCGCAAACACCTGCGCGATGCCATTCCCCATGGTGCCGGCGCCGATGACGCCTATTACTTTGATCATGTTTCTTCCCCTGCCTCGGCCTTGAGGAACAGGCCGAGCTACTTACCAAGAGCCGAGCTACGTACCAAGAAACGAAGGCCGAAGGCCCACCGAGAACTCTGGACTCTGGACCCTGAACTCTAGACCTTAGAGTATTTCCACCGCCAGCGCGACGCCATTGCCGCCGCCCAGGCAGAGCGTCGCGACGCCGCGCTTCTTGCCATGGCGCTTCAGCGCGTACAGGAGCGTGGTGAGCACGCGCGCGCCACTCGCGCCGATGGCATGCCCCAGCGCCACTGCGCCGCCGTGCACGTTGACCTTCAGCGGGTCGATGCCGAGTTCGCGAATGACCGCCACGCCCTGCACGGAAAACGCCTCGTTCAACTCGAACAGATCCACGTCCTCGAGCTTCCAGCCGGTCTTCAACATGAGCTTCTTCATCGCGTCGACGGGCGTCATCAGCACCATCCTGGGTTCCAGGCCCGACGTGGCCTGGCCAACGATGCGAGCGATGGGTGTGAGGTTGAGGTGCGCGGCCACGTCGGCGGCCATGACCACAAGGGCGGCAGCCGCGTCATTCACACCCGGCGCGTTGCCGGCTGTCACCGTGCCGTCTTTCTTGAACGCCGGCTTGAGGCGGCCGAGCGATTCGAGTGACGTGTCTTCGCGAATGGGCTCATCCGCATTCACGATGATCGGCTCGCCCTTACGCTGCGGAATGGAGATGGGCAGCATCTCGTCTGTGAACGCGCCTTCCCGAGTGGCCTTGGCGGCCTTGCGATGGCTGTCCACCGCGTAGGCGTCCTGTTCCTCGCGGCTGACCTTATAGGTGTCAGAGACGAGTTCCCCCGTCATTCCCATATGCACATCGTCGAACGCGTCCCAGAGGCCGTCGTGGACCATGGAGTCCACCACCTTGCTGTCGCCCATGCGCAGGCCCTCGCGGACCTTGAAGAGCAAGTACGGGCAGTTGCTCATGGACTCCATGCCGCCGGCCACGGCAATGTCGATGTCGCCGGCTGCGATGCCTTGCGCGGCGAGCATCACGGCTTTGAGGCCCGAGCCGCAGACCTTGTTGATCGTGAGCGCGGCCACGGTGATGGGGAGGCCCCCGCGCAGAGCGGCCTGACGGGCGGGCGCCTGGCCCACGCCGGCGCTGACCACGTTGCCCATGAGGCACTCGTCAACTATTGCGGGATCGATGCCGGCGCGGGCGACGGCCTCGCGGATGGCGAGCGCGCCCAGGTCCGGCGCGCGGAAGTCCTTGAGCACACCCAGGAATTTTCCGGTGGGTGTGCGAACGGCGCTGACGATGACTGATTCACGCATGACACTTACTCCGTAATGATGATGCGGCGGATAGCCGTGGGGCCCAGCAGGTGGGTGAGTCGCTCGGCCACCATCGGTCGCGCGCGTTCAAGTTCGGTGCGCCACACGGCATCGCGCGCGCGAACGCGCAGCGTGCCATCGACAGTCCATGTAGGAGTGCTCGCTCTCGAGAGCGCAGGACCCGCGGCAATGGACCACGCGAAGGCGACCTTGCCTGGTGAGAGGGGCTGGGCGTCGAGCAGAGGCCCCAGGACCCGAGCGGCCGTCTTCTGCAGCGATTCCATCCAACCCCGAAGTGTATCATCCGGTGATGAGTTTGGTGCTCGCGTCCGCGTCCGCACGACGACGTGAATTGCTCGCCGCAGCGGGATTCGCGTTTGAGGTGATCGCGGCCGACATCGACGAGCAGATCCGCGACGGTGAGGTGCCGGCGGACTACGCTCGGCGCATGGCCTTGGAAAAGGCCAGCGCGGTGCGCCACAAAGCGGGCACGCGGCCCGTGCTGGGCGCCGATACCATCGTCGTGGTTGACGGGTCGGTGCTGGGAAAGCCCGTGGACGACGCCGACGCTGTCCGGATGCTCAGGCTGCTGTCAGGCCGGATGCACGAGGTCGTGACCGCTGTTGCCGTGTGGTGGCCGGCCGCTGACGCGCCGGATGTGGCGGTGGAAACCACGGAGGTATGGATGCGGGTGATTGCGCCCGAAGAAATCGCGGCTGCGGTGGCGTCTGGGGAGCCCCGTGACAAGGCCGGCGCCTACGCGATTCAGGGACTGGCCTCGCGCTGGGTCACACGCATCAACGGGGCGTATGACACTGTGGTGGGATTGCCTGTGACAGCCGTTCATCGCATGTTGCGCCACCGGGTGTCCGGGGCGTATCCTTTACGGTGAGGCGAGGGCTGAAGATGTCAAAAAAGACGGTCCGTGTCAGCGTGTCGGCGGTGGTGATCCTGTCGGCCTTGTCGTGGTTGATGATTTCCACGATTTCCGAAGGCGCTGAATACTACTTGAAGGTTGACGAGGTCATGGCCAGCCCGCAGGAGTGGCAGGGCAAACGCCTGCAGGTGCATGGCCATGTGCAGGGAGACCCACTGGTCAAGGCATCCACGCTGGAATACCGCTTCAAGATTCACTCAAACGGGCAGGTCATGGACGCGGTCTACACGGGAGTGGTGCCCGATACGTTCAAGGCCGACGCCGAGGTTGTGGTGAAGGGACGGTTGGGGCCCACCAACGTCATTCACGTCGAACCGAAGGGCATCATGGCGAAGTGCCCGTCCAAGTACGAAGCCGGCCCCACCGCTCCAACCGTTCGCTAGCTGCGGCGGCCTTCGTGGCCGTTCGTGTTCACACTAGACACTTACTATGGCTTCACTTGGCTACGTCCTTATCCTTGCGGCCTTCGTGGTTGCCAGCGCCGCGTTTGCGACGGGGGTGGCCGGCGGCCGCCGCGGCCGCTCGTCGCTGGTCCACGGCTCAGTCGGACTCTTCCATGTGCTGACAGGGTTGATGCTGGTGGCATCGGCCATCATCGTGCACGCCTTCGTCACCGAGGACTACAGCATCAAGTATGTGCAGAGGTACTCGGACGCCGCTCAGCCGCTGTTCTACAAGCTGACGTCGTATTGGGGTGGCCTCGACGGGTCGCTGATGTTCTGGGTGACGTTGCTGGCCTTGTTCGGAAGCTCGGCCGTGCACATCAACCGCGACCGGCACCGGCTGCTCGTGCCCTGGGTGGTGGCCGTCATCTCTGTTGTGCAGATGTTCTTCCTCTTCCTGATGGTGGTGCACAACAACCCGTTCGAAACGCACCTGCTGGCGGCGCCGCTCGCGGGCAAAGGCCTGAACCCGCTCCTCCAGAATTTCTATATGGTCATTCATCCGCCCCTGCTGTACCTGGGGTTTGTCGGCATGACCATCCCGTTCGCATTTTGCCTAGCTGCGCTCATCAGCGGCCAACTCGACGACTCCTGGCTCCGCGCGGTACGGCGTTGGACGATGACGTCGTGGTTGTTCCTGACGGTGGGCCTCGCGCTTGGCGGCCTGTGGGCCTACGAAGAACTTGGGTGGGGCGGCTACTGGGGGTGGGACCCGGTGGAAAACGCCGGCTTGTTGCCGTGGTTCACGGCGACGGCCTTCCTGCACTCGGTGATGGTGCAGGAACGCCGGGGCATGCTGAAGGTCTGGAACGTGTCGCTCGTGATCATGACGTTTTTCCTGACCATCTTCGGCACGTTCATGACGCGCTCTGGCATCGTGCAGTCCGTGCATGCGTTTGGCGAGGACCGCGAACTGGCCTGGATGTTCACCGTCTTTATGGTCGCGATCCTGACCATCAGCTTTGGCCTCGTCATCTGGCGGATGCCGATGCTCAGGGCGCGCAACGAGCTCGACTCGTGGGCGTCGCGGGAAGCGGCCTTCCTGGCCAACAACTGGATTCTGCTGTTCTCTGCGTTCTTCGTGTTGTTTGCCACGATGTTTCCGACGATCAGTGAGGCGCTCCGCGGTGAGCGGTTGACCGTTGGTCCGCCGTTCTTCGACAAGTGGATGTTGCCGATTGGGCTGATGCTTCTGCTGCTGACCGGTATCGGGCCGCTGCTGGCCTGGCGCAAGACGGCTGTGTCGAGCATGCGGTATCAGCTGATGTGGCCGCTCACCTCTGCCGTAGTGACGGGCGTGACCATGACGGCGCTCGGCGTCCAGTTCTGGGCCGCCGGGTTGTGCTTCGCGCTCTGCGCACTCGTGGCCGGCACGATGATTCAGGAGTTCTGGCGCGGGTCTGGTGTGCGGCAACGGGCCACCGGCACGGATCGCTTTACGGCGCTCATCGGCCTGTTCGCCCGTTCACGCCGCCGGTATGCCGGTTACATCGTTCACCTCGGCATCGTCCTCATCTTCCTGGGCTTCGGCGGCAATGGCTTCAAGCTCGAAGAGCAGGTGGTGCTGACGCCTGGCCAGCAAGTGTCAGTCGGCCCGTACGTCGTCAAGTACTCGGCGCTCAAGGTCACCAACGATGCGCAGAAGCAGATGATTACGGCGCACGCCACGGTCGAGCGCGATGGTGCGTCGATCGGCGGGATGTACCCGGCGCGTTGGTATTTCCGCGATAAGGAAGACGAGCCGACCACGGAAGTGGCTATCCGCCGTGGTTTTGCCGACGACCTCTACATCGTGCTGGCACAGTTTGAAGTGGGCACTCAGCAAGCCACCCTTGAAGTGACCGTGAATCCGCTCATCAACTGGATGTGGTTTGGTTTCGGCATCATCGCGGTGGGCACCATCCTGTCGTTGCTCCCCGAATGGGCCATGGCCTTCGCCACGGCCACTGTGCCGCAAGGCGCGGTGACCACCTCGATGCTGGTATTGATGTTGGTGGGCTGGCTCGCCGCGCCGGCGCATGCGCAACACGTGGACAATCCACAGGTCGTCCTGCTGGTGCCGCGAACGCCGGTGGAGAAGAAGCTCAGAGACGAGATTGTCTGCATGTGCGGCACCTGCGGCCGCAAACGAGTGGGCGAGTGTACCTGCGGCACCGCCGACGCCATGCGCACGGAGATCGCCGCACTTGTGGCGGCAGGCAAGTCCTACGACGAGGTCGTGGACTATTACGTCTCGAAGTATGGCAGCCAGGAAGTGCTGGCCGCGCCGATCGACAAAGGCTTCAATCGCCTCGCGTGGTTCCTGCCGTACGCGGTGGGTCTGATTGGCGTCGTGGTCGTTGGTGGAATGGCCGTCAGGTGGACGCGTCGGCCCCAGGAGAGTGTGTCGGCGGTGGTGACCACTCCCGTCGATGACGCTGAATCAAAGAATCGTCAGGAGAGGCTCAACGATGAGCTCCGAGACCTCGACTGATCAGTCGGCTCCTTTCACGGCCGGCCACTTCTACGTGCTTCTGTCGATGATCTCCGCAACGGCGGCGGTGGTCGTTTCGCGGCACACCCATCCGGTGGCGCTGCTGCTGATTAGCGCGGCCGCGCTTGCGGCCGGCTACACCGCCTATGCTCTGCACAAAGCCCTGCTCGGCCTCTGGTCGGGCGCCGGTGACGAGGAACCGCTCGGCGTGCGGCAACGGGAAATCCTGCAGCAGGAAAAAGCACTGGTACTGCGCGCTATCAAGGACCTCGACTTCGACTACGGCATGAAGAAGGTCAGCGAAGCCGACTACACTGACATGCTGGAGCGGCTCAGAGCGCGGGCGCTGCTGCTGATGCAGCAATTGGAGCGCGTGCCGGCTACGCCGGTTGCGCCGCCCAGCAAAGTGCGTCGTGCGGCGCCGACGCCGTGCGCCCGGTGCGGGACACGCAATGAGCCGGACGCCAAGTTCTGCAAGCAGTGCGGCGATCGACTGGGGAGCGTGAACGCGTGAGGTCTCAAGGCCTCGGCCTGAGTCTGGTGCTGGTGATGCTCGCGGTCGTGGGCCTCGGCGCCCAGGTGCAGATGCCCAATCCCAAAGAGATGTCGGGACGGCCGCTTCCCGCCGCCGACGTGCCTGTCGGCACAGTCACCGTACGCGTCATCCGCGGCGGGTTCGACAAGGATGTGCCGAACCAGCCGGTGGAGTTCACCATCGACGGTACGGCGCGCGTGGTGAACACCGATGCCAGCGGACGGGCCACGGTGTCTGGCTTGCGCAGTGGCACATCAGTGACTGCCGGGGCTACGGTGGACGGAGAGCGGCTCGAGTCGCAGACGTTTGTGATGGGATCAAGCGGCATGCGCGTGGCGTTGGTCGCCACTGATCCCGACGATACGGCGCGCGCGGCGGAAGACAAGACGCTGGCCTCCGCGCCTGCGACCAAGGGCATTGTGGTGCTTGGCCCGGGATCGAGGGTGGTGGTGGAACTGGGTGAGGACGGGCTGAGGGTCTTCTACCTGATGGAGATCCTGAACACCGCACGCACCCCGGTGGACATCGGCGGACCGCTGATCTTCGAATTGCCGCAGGGGGCGCGGGGGACAACGATTCTTCCTGAGTCTTCCCCGCAGGGGTCGGCCAATGGTCCCCGCCTCATCGTGACCGGGCCGTTTGCGCCAGGCGCCACGATGGTGGACGCCGCGTATGAATTGCCGTATCGTGGCGCCACTGTCACCCTCGATCAGGTCTGGCCCGCCACACTTCAGCAACTTTCGCTCATCGTCGAACAGCAGGGCGCGCTCGATATTTCGTCGCCGCAAGTGTCGGGCCGCGGCATGATGGCGAGCCAGGGCAAACCGTTCATCAGCGCGAGCGGAGCGGCCATTCAGGCCGGACAAACACTGACGGTCAACTTCAGCGGATTGCCTAACCGACCGGCGTGGCCTCGTTGGGTGGCGCTGATCATCGGGCTCAGTTTCGTCTCCTGGGGATTGTGGTCGGTGTGGACCGCCCCGGTGCGTCGCCGGGTGTGAGCTTTGCCGTGAGTGTCGACTTCGACACGGTCCATGTTGATGACGTCTCGCGGCATTACGGGCGGCGGCGGGCGCTCGCGCACGTCACGTTGCAGGCGCAGCAGGGCGAAATCCTCGGTTTGTTCGGCCCGAATGGCGCGGGTAAGTCCACGCTCATTTCCATCCTCTCCACTCTCCTGAGACCCAGTGGCGGAGGGGTGCGGTATGGCGCACACACGGTGGCTGAGACGGGCGATGCGCTCCGGGGGCAAATCGGTGTCCTCGGCCACGATCTGTATCTGTATGGCGACCTGACTGCGCGCGAGAACCTGCGCTTCTTCGGGCGGCTGTACGGGCTCGACCGGCTCGAGGCCAGGGTGACCGATGCGCTGGCGCGCGCGCGCCTGTCCGACCGCGCGGATGACCGTGCCGGGTCGTTTTCGCGCGGGCTTCGACAACGCCTGGCGTTTGAGCGTGCGCTCCTGCATGACCCGCGCCTGGTCCTGCTCGACGAACCATTCACCGGGCTTGACGATGATTCGGCGCAGGTTCTGATTGAGCGCCTGGGGACGCTCCGCGACGCCGGCCACATCGTCGTGATGGCCACGCATGATTTTGATACGGCAGAGGCCGTGGTGAATCGGTCGCTGTGCGTGGACCGCGGACGCGCGTGGCCGGTGGCCGATGGCGCGGGCACCCTTCGCGAGCGGTATCGGCGCACATTGGCGGAGCGCGTCTGATGGGGTTCCTGAACACCGTCTGGACTATCGCGCGCAAAGACCTCGTCATCGAGGCGCGCAGCCGTGAGCTGGCCTACACCACGCTGTTTTTTTCGGTGTCAGTGGTGCTCGTGTTTTCCTTCAGCTTTGTCGTCGAGGGTGTGGCCCTGACGGATGCCGCCGCAGGCATCCTCTGGGTGTCGATCGCCTTTGCCGGAACACTTGCGCTCGGCCGAACGTTCGAACGTGAGCGGCAGTCGGACACGCTGAAGGCGCTGTTGCTTTCCCCAGTGGAGCGCCCGGCGATCTATATCGGCAAACTCGTCGGGGTTTTACTGCTGATGCTGGTTGTCGAAGCCGTGGTCACACCCGTGGTGGGCCTCCTGTTCCAGGCGCCGCTCGACCGGGCCCCGCTGTTGCTCGTGGGGTTGCTTGTCACCGGAACGCTTGGATTTGCGGGAGTGGGGACGTTATTTGCCGCGATGCTTATTCGCGCCCAGTCCCGAGACGTGCTGTTGCCGGTGTTGTTGTATCCGATTACGGTGCCGCTCGTGATTGCCGGCGTGCGGGGCACCGCAGCCATCTTCGCGGCCGAGCCGAACCTCGCCGTGGCCCAGGCGTGGCTGTCGATGCTGGTATTCTTTGACGCGGTGTTCCTGACGCTCGCCCTATGGGTGTTTGGGCCGGTCATGGGCGAGTAGGAGGCGGGTCATCAATGCAGAGTCGGTCGATACTGGTCCCGGTGCTCCTGTTCGTGGCGGCCGTGATGTTCCTGCGGGCGCCCTTCATGATCGACGCGGCCCCCTACGAGTCCACCATGGGCTTGATTCAGCGCATCTTCTATTTCCATGTGCCGTCGGCCATGGTCATGTTCCTGTCCGCCCTTGTGTGCGGCGTGGCGAGCGCCGTCTATCTCGCCAAGCGGTCGCCACGTGCGGATGCGGTGGCCGTGTCCGCCGCTGAGCTGGTGGTCGTGTTCGGTTTGATTGTGCTCGTGACCGGACCCATCTGGGCCCGTAAGGCCTGGGGCATCTGGTGGCAGTGGGATGCCCGGCTCACCTCGGCCCTTGTGCTGTGGCTGATCTTCGTGTCGTATCTATTGCTGCGTCGGTTCGCCGGGGCCGGTTCCGAGATGCTGGCTGCCGCGGTGGGCGTGTTCGGCATGGCTAACGTGCCGTTTGTGTATTGGTCGGTGAACGTCTGGCGCACGATTCACCCCAACACCAACGTCGTCGCGTCGCTGATTCCAGAAATGCGCGTGCCGTTTTACTGGTGCACTGCGGCGTTTCTTCTGCTGTATGCAGCGCTGCTATTGACCAGGCTCCGCCTCGAGGGCAGCCGCATGCAGCTTGAGGCCGCGTATGCGGAACTTGAAGATTGAGATTGCGGATTCCCGATGGGAGATTGTCGATGAAAAAATGTGGGCTTTGCTTCCTCCTCTTGATGGCTTGTCTCGCCGCGCCGATGTTGGCTCTGCAGCCGCCCGCCACGCAGCCCCCCACCTCGGCCAACGAGTTCGTCCCGCTGAGCGAGGCTGCGCCGCGTGAAGTGCTGCCGGCGACCCCGCTCGTGTTTTACGCCTATGGGTTTGTCTGGGTGACGTTGCTCGGGTACGTCTTCACCATCTGGCGCCGGATGGCGCAGGTCGAACGGGACCTGGCCGATATGCAGCGCCGGTTGAAGGATGGCGGGAGCGCGCGCTGATGTTCGCGATGCCCTCGACGCACTTTATTTTTATCCCCGCGATGCTGCTGCTGGGCGTCGTGATTGGCTGGGTACTGGGGTCGCGTGCCGCGCGTGACGCGTTCGCGATGGAACTCAAGCGCCGCGAAGAGAGAGCCAAACGAAAGACAGGCGCACACGAGGCATGAAGGACTTGAAGGAACTCGTGAGAGATCTTCAAGAAGGTCTTCGGGCCTTCAGTCCTTCATGCCTCGTGTAAAAATCTAAAGGCCGACTTCCAGCCGGTTGGCGAGCGCGAGGGGGAGTCCGGCTTCGAAGATGCGCTGCTGTGCTGCCGCCACGTCGTACTCCACCCGCCGCAGTTCCACCGTTCCCGCGCCTTCATCCAGCACGCCAAACGCCGCGCGTGGGTCTCCATCACGTGGTTGTCCGACTGAACC
The DNA here is from genome assembly GCA_009694745.1 of Acidobacteriota bacterium. GTDB lineage: Bacteria > Acidobacteriota > Vicinamibacteria > Vicinamibacterales > SCN-69-37 > SYFT01. The sequence goes on along the minus strand of SHUF01000044.1, from coordinate 9,176 downwards.
GACATTGACCAGCAGATGGCCATTCGTGGGCCACGCCACCACGTAGGCTCCGTCTTCAAGGGGCGAGTCGTCGCGAACGGAGAGGCCGTGGGTGCGAAACACGGCGGGCACGTGGGTATGGCCGTTGAGGCACACCGGCGTCGACGCGGACTCAATCGCGCGGCGGGCGTCGAGGGCATCCTGCACGTAGAAGTCCTCGTCGAACGGCGCGCCGTGGCAAATCTCGACCGAAGGGCTGAGCGTCAGTGGGCCTTTCGGCAATTCGACGAGGCTGGTCAGCGCGGCGCGTGAGAGCTGCTCCCAGGTCCACTCGATCGCCATGCGGGCCAGCGGGTTGAACAGGGCCATGTCCTCAAGACCGGCACACGCCTTGTCGTGGTTGCCGCGCACGCTCAGGACCGGCGCCAGCGTGCGAAGCCGCTGCAGGACCTGCACGGGCGCCGCGTTGTAGCCGACGAGATCGCCGAGTAGGATGGCGCGATCGATGCGTAGGCCGCTGGTGGCCATCAACACCGCGTCGAGCGCTTCGATGTTCGAGTGAATGTCTGCCAGGATGAGTGTGCGCATCAATCCGCCTGAAAGGGCACGCCCATCGTCAGGGGCGTGTTGCTGAGGACATCCATGATGCGATCGGCCACCACGGACGCGCGCGTTTGTGACGCCGTGACCCGGACATGCGCCTGACGGTATCCTTCCGTGCGCGCCGCGTAGAGACGCTCAAGCTGCGGTCGATCCGCTGCGAGGGGCCGGCGGCCATCGAGCGGAATGCGTGGGATGAGTTCGGCGAGCGGCACATCAATCCACACAGACACCCCGTCGAGGTTGATCGCTGCGCGGTTGGCCGCGTCCGCGAACGTCCCGCCTCCGGTGGCCACCACCACGTGGCGCAGTGGCCCGAGGAGCGCGAGCATCTCGCGCTCGACCGTGCGAAAATACGGCTCGCCCTGCGCGGCGAAGATCTCGGCGATTGTCCGTTTCTCTCGCACCTCAATGAGATGGTCGATGTCTTCGAGGCGCCATCCCAATCGCGTGGCGAGGTGGCGTCCCACGGTGCTCTTGCCTGTGGCCATGAAGCCGACGAGGTAGATCTTGTCGAACGTCATCGCACGAGCCGCCTGAGGTCGGCCTCAAAGTTCGGATACGAGACCGCCACGCTCTGGGCGCTGTCGATATGCGTGGGGCCGCTGGCGGCCAGACCGACGATGGCGAAGGCCATGACGAGACGATGATCGCCCACGGCGTTGGCGCGTCCTCCGGATGCCCGGATGCGCCCGTCGATCTGAAATCCGTCGGGCTGTTCCTGACTCTCCACGCCGAGGGCTCGGAGCCCTGTGACCAGTGCTGTGATCCGGTCGCTCTCCTTGACCCGTAGTTCCTGGGCCCCCGATACCTCCAACCGCCGGCCGGCGGCCGCGCAGGCGGCCAGTACCGGCAGTTCATCGATAATGCCCGGCACCTCGTCGGGCGCTATTCGAGTGTCGGAGCAGTCGCCGTACCGCACGTCAATTGAGCCCACAGGTTCGCCGCCCTCCAGGGAATCCTGCGAGATCGTGACCTCGGCTCCGAGGCGCCGGAGCACGTCGAGAAAGCCGATGCGACGTGGGTTGAGCGACACGCCCCGAATGACCACGTGTGACCCCGGTAATGAGGCGGCCGCTGCCGCCCAAACGGCGGCTGACGACGGGTCTCCAGGCACGCGCAGACGTGCAGGCGCGGCCGTCGGCCGTTGGCCTCCCGACACCCGCACGCGCAGGCCGTCAACCTCACACGCCAGGCCAAAGAGGGGCAGGGCCTTTTCGGTGTGGTCGCGGGTCGCGGCCATTTCCACGACCGTCGTGACCCCCGACGCGAACAGGCCCGCCAGCAGGGCGGCGCTTTTCACCTGGGCACTCGGTACCGGCGGCGTCCAGGTGATGCCGGTGAGGGTTGCTCGACCCTCGATGACCAGGGGCGCCCGGCCGTCATGGGAGGTGATGACCGCGCCCATCGCGGTCAGGGGTTCGATGACCCGCCGCATGGGCCGGCGCTGGATGGACTCGTCGCCCGTCAGGGTTGACCTGAAGGGGTGGGCGGCTAGTAGGCCGGCCAATAGCCGCATGGTGGTACCCGAGTTCACCACGTCCAGGGGCCCTGCGGCCTGTCTCCAGTGCCCACCGGTGACCGCGAGCACGTCCAGGTCCTCAAAGACCAGGTTTGCCCCGAGCGAGCGCATGCAGGCCACCGTGGCTGCCACATCGGCGCCCGAGGACAGGTGTTCGATTACGGACCGGCCCGGGGCCAGCGCCGAGAGCATCACGTAGCGGTGGGAAATGGACTTGTCGCCCGGAACTTCAAGGTCGCCGCGCACGGCACGAACGGGGGAGACGGTCAGGGAATGCATTTTCCGATGCGGCGGATGAGACCAGCCAGCTTAATATGTTACTCGCCTGACGATGCCCGCCGACCAACACCTCATCCGCCTGGAGTTGCCCAGTTCGTTCGAGATGCTCGATCTCGTGCAGATCCTCAGTGACCGCCTGTCCCTGCTGGCCGGGTTGGACGAGGACACCACGCACTGGGTCAGCGTGGCGGTGCGCGAGTCGGTGGTCAACGCCGTCAAACATGGCAACCGCGAGGACCCGGCCAAACATGTCACCGTGGAGTTCACGTTGGCGCCGCGGCTCAAGCCTGCCCGGTTTACCGTGGAAGTACTCGACGAGGGGGAAGGGTTCGACTACGAAGAGGTCGATGACCCGCTCGCCCCCGAGAACCTGATGAAGTCGAGCGGCCGCGGCATTTTTTTCATGCGCAACTTCATGGACGACGTGGCGATTGCGCGCCGGCCTGAAGGCGGGATGTCCGTGCGCCTGGTCAAGAACCTTCAGTAGGTGGCGCTCGACCCCCGCTTCCTGGCGGTCGCGGTCGAGGCGGCCCTGGCTGCCGGCCGGCTTCAGCGTCACTACTTCCGCAGCGACCTCAAGATCGAGAAGAAGGGAATCATCGACCTCGTGACCGAGGCCGACCTCGCCGTCGAACAGGATATTCGCGCGCGACTGGCCCGGCACTTTCCGACGCATACCGTGCTTGGTGAGGAAGGGGCACAGTCGGCGCCGACTGACGCATCACCATTTCGGTGGATCGTGGATCCCATCGATGGCACCACCAATTTCGCGCACGGCCTGCCGCTGTTTTGCGTCTCGATTGCGCTCGAAGTGGATGGCCGCGTCGAGGTCGGCGTCGTCTTTGTGCCGATGCTGGACGAACTGTTCACTGCCGAACGCGGCATGGGCGCGCGGCTGAATGGCCGGCGCCTGTCGGTGACCCAGGAGTCGTCGTTGATTGATTCGCTGCTTGTGACGGGATTCCCGCCGCAGGCCGCCGACCGGCGCGGCGAACAGTTGGCCGTGTTTGGGGAGTTCCTCGGTCGCGCGCGGGCGGTTCGGCGGCTGGGGTCGGCCGCACTCGACCTGGCGTTTGTCGCGGCGGGGCGCTTCGACGGGTTCTGGGAGCATTCGTTGCACGCCTGGGACGTGGCGGCCGGCGCACTGTTGGTTGAGGAAGCGGGTGGCCGAGTGACCGATTTTTCGGGTGGTGTGTTCGACAACTTCGGCGGGCAATTGCTCGCGTCAAACGGCCGTATTCATGCGGAACTGGTCGATGTGCTGGGGGACGTCCGGCGGAGGTTGGCCGTGACGGGGTGAACTCACGAGGGGACAGCAGTCAGGTCGGGTGGGGGAATGTCGGCCTAGAATCCCGGCACCGCGATTGGCATCGATCCTGCTGCTGATGTAGTCAGGCGCGACGAACGCGCCCGTTCAAGGAGAATCGTATGAGTCGGATGATGCAGAGGGCCGCAGTGGGCGCGGCTGGGTTGGCGCTTGTGCTCGGGACCGCGGTAACGGCGTCGGCGCAGGTGGTGCACTCCATCGGGTTTGGCGCCGGGATCTTTTCGCTACGAACCCTCGATGCGCGCGATATCGATGACGTCCTGGTCGAGAACCTGAATACGCTCTCGTTCGACATCAAGGACTTCCGCGGCGGCCTGGTCTTTGGCGACTGGGCCATGACGTTCAACGACCGCGTGGAACTGGCGCTGAGCGGCGGGTACTACCGCCGGACGGTGCCCAGTGTCTATACCGACTTCATCAACAACAACGGCCGGGAAATTGAGCAGGACCTGCGGCTACAGGTGGTGCCGATGTCCGCGATTGTCCGATTCCTGCCGGTGGGCCGCGCCAACAAAGCTCAGCCGTATCTGGGCGGTGGCGTGAGCGCGTTGCGGTGGCGCTACTCAGAGATTGGCGAGTTCGTGGACTTCAACAACAACTTCGCGGTGTTTCGCGATCGGTATATCGCGAACGGTACGACGCTGGCGCCCGTGGTGCTCGGCGGCCTGCGCCTGCCTCTGGGCGGTGACGTCTATGCGCTGAACACCGAGTTCCGCTATCAGTTCGGCTCGGGAGATCTGGGCGCCAACTCAGGGTTCCTGACCGAGAAGATCGATCTGAGCGGCCTGAACTTCACGGTCGGCTTCCAGATTCGGTTCTGACATAGAGCACGACACCGCCGCCGTGGGCTGCGCGCGTGAATCCAGCGAGGAATGCTGGATTCGCGCGCGCCAGCGCGGCCAACGTATCCCCACCTTCAGCCGATTCTTCGATCAGCATCCACTTCACGTACGGTCGCGGCGCGGCGAGCGCCGCAGTCCACAGATCGCCGTTACCCTCGTGCAGGAAATCTCGAAGGTCGAACCCATGCGCCGCCAGTTGCTGCATGTAGTGGCCGAGCGAGCCCATGCTGGCCATGATCGGGGTTCCGTCCCAGACCTGAGTCAGGGCAGCGGTCACTGTCTGCCTCGCGTCGCTTGTGGGCCGCTCCCGTTGTGCCTCGCGCACCACCGGCGCGGCATCATCGAGCGGCGGCGTCACCCAGATCGCCACTGCCAGGAGCAGGGCAGCGGACGCGGTGTGCAGGCGCCGGGGTAATCGGGCGAGCGCGAACGCCCCGATGACCGGCGCGGCCACGATCAGCGCCGTCATGTATCGAATGCGAACCGGGTGTCCACTGAAAAACGCATATGCAGGCAGCGCAGCCGCCGCGGCCAACGTGAGTGGCACGAGCGCTCGCGTCACCCCTTCCCGGGACCGAGCCATGGCCGCCTGACCGGCTGCCACAACCAGAGCGATCGTGCCGGCGAGCCCGAACCAGAGCAGCCATGGGCCGCCGAGCTCGGTGACGCCTTCGGCCACCTGACCCAGAGCGAGAGCCAGATCACCAAGCGCAGGGTTGTTGGCCTCGAAGAACCCAGACGTCACAAACCACTGCCCGGTACTGCCCCAACTCAGCAGCAGGAACGCGGCAACTGCAGTCGCTGGATACATCGCGAGCCGCGCCGCGCGAGGGATCGACACGACTGCACCCACGGCGACAAGAGCTGCGGCGATGAACCAGCCTTCGTACCGCGTCAGCATCAGCGCGGCGAGTATCGCGCCTGTGCGCAGCGTCTGTTCCGGCCCCGGCCGCTTCAGCCAGCGGTCCATAGAGGCGAGTGCGGCAAGCGAGAGCCCGAAGAGAAGAGGTTCGGTCATCGGGGTACTCTGGAGGTAGAGCACGTTCGGGTTCAGGAGAATCACCAGCGGTACGGCCACGGCAATGGCCCACGAAGACGTGGACCGCCACAGCCAGCCCGCAAGGGCGCCCAGCCCGGCAGACAGGAAGCCCACCGACAGCGCGATGCCCGACCACCCCGTGCGATAGCTCCAGTCCCACTGCACGGGCAGGGCGTTGAGCAGGTGCGGCAGGGGCAGCCAGACCGCGCCAATCTGCCGCCAGCCGGGCGTGAGCCCGTCAATGGTGCGCCGTGCCACCACCAGGTGCCCACGGGCGTCGTAGTGGCTCAGCGTCAGGTCAAGATTCGCGTAGTAAAGAGCGGCTCCGAGCCCGGCCACCGCGGCCAACACGGTCACGAGCCGGGCTATACTGGTCGGGCTGTCAACGGCAGTGGCGTGCACGTGTGCGTGTCATTGTAGCTTCCCGCCCGAATCCCCACCCACATGGATCAGTTTGTCGCCTGGCTGGAGCCGATTGTCGAACGCTTCGGCGGCGTGGGAATGTTCATCCTCGCGGCCGTGGATTGTTCGTTCATCTCGATGCCGAACGCGAGCGACGTGCTCATCATCTGGCAGACCATCGAACATCCGGATCGGTGGGCGTACTACGCGTTCATGACCACGCTGGGCTCGGTGGTCGGGTCCATGGTGATTTACGAATTTGGCCGGCGCGGCGGCGAGGCATTCCTGTCGCGGCGCTTCAAGGCCGAGAAGGTCGCCAGGGTTCGGGCCGTCTTTTCCCGCTACGGCATGTGGGCGATTGTGGTCGTGGCGATGTTGCCGCCCCCGACGCCCTACAAAGTCTTCCTCCTGCTGGCGGGGGTTGGTGGGCTTGGCCCCGGTCTGTTCGCCCTGTCGGTGGTCATTGGCCGAGGGCTCAGATACGGCATCGAGGCGTGGCTTGCGCGGGTGTACGGCGAAGCGGCGGCCCAGTTGGTGAAAGACAATATGGCCGCATTCGCCTGGTGGATGCTGGCCGGCTGCGTGGTCGCTGGCGTGATGGTCCTCGTATGGCGGCAGCGTTCGGGACGCCGCCGGGCAGCATAATATGAACGCCGTGGACCTGTCGGTCGTCATCCCCGTGTACAACGAGGCCGAAAACCTCGAGGCCTTGTGCCGCGAATTCACCGAGACGCTCGGCGCCTGGGGCCGTCCGTTCGAGGTCATCCTGGTCGATGATGGCAGTACCGACGGGTCGTTCGAGACCCTCCGTCGCCTGCAGGGCGCTGACCCGCGCTTGCGCGTCATCCAGTTCCGCCGCAATTTCGGGCAGACGGCCGCGTTTGCGGCTGGGTTCGCCTACGCGCGGGGACGGCTGATCGCCACCGCCGACGGCGATCTGCAGAACGACCCGCGGGATCTGCCGGCCATGGTGGAGCGCCTCGAGGCGGGCGAGTTCGACATCGTCTGCGGCTGGCGCAAGGACCGCAAGGATACGTTCATCAATCGGCGCCTGCCTTCAATCCTAGCCAACAGGCTGATTTCATGGGCCACCGGTGTGAAGCTCAACGACTACGGATGTTCGTTGAAAGTCTTCCGGGCCGAGGTGGTCAAGCCGCTGAAGCTCTACGGCGAGATGCACCGCTTCCTGCCGGCACTCGCCAGCGAGATGGGCGTCCGAATTGCGGAGCACGTGGTCAATCACCGGGCACGCCAGTTTGGACGGACGAAGTACGGCATTTCGCGAACGGTGCGAGTGGTGCTGGACCTCGTGACCGTGAAGTTCCTGCTGAGTTATTCGACGCGCCCGCTTCAGATGTTCGGGCTGCTCGGGGTGCTCATGGGTTTGGCGGGCGGCGTCCTTCTGGCGTTCCTCGGCTACATGCGGCTGACGCGTGGGTGGTCGGCAGATGGTCCGATTCTCCTCCTCGGGGTCCTGCTCGTGTTCACCGGCGTGCAGTTGCTGACGATTGGCCTGCTCGCGGAATTGCAGGCGCGCACCTACCACGAGTCGCAGGGCAAGCCGATCTACGTCGTTCGGCAAGTGATCGAAGATACAGACCCGGCCGGAACCTCGGCGCCCCGGTCTACAAGAAGTGTGTGAAAGGGACAAGAATCCGATGAAGTGTGTTGCAGGACTTGTGGGAATGACCGTGCTGGCGCTGGCCGGAGCCGCGCAGGCACAGACGGTACCGGCGGCGGCCGGGACGGCTCAGAAGACAGCGCCGACCGTGCGCCAGGCCGATACGACGAGCAAATGGTTCCTCGGCGCATTGTCGGGTATCCAGGTGGTTGATCACGGCGCGCCGGTTGCCGGGGGCGAGTTTGGCATCCGGTTGCGCAGAAACGTTCAGGTGGTGGTGGGCGCCACACGCATGTGGGACGTCGTCACGTCGCGCCGCGTGGATGAAGTGAACTCCTTCGCCAGCTATCTCCAGCAGACGCAGGGGAAGCCGGCGAGTGGCAGCATCGATGCGCCGGCCTGGGTGGCGACCGCCGGACTGCGGTACATCCATGAAACCTCGGTGGGCGTGCGGCCGTACGTCATGGCCGACGTCGGCCTGGGCCGTGTGGAATACCGTCCGACGTTCATCCTGAACGCCCGCGACATCACGACTGGCGTGAGCCAATACGGTGTGACGCTGGGGCGCGACCTGCTCGGGCCGGGTAACCATCTGGCGTATGGCGCGGGCGCCGGCCTGGTGTTCGGCGACAAGTGGTATCTGGATCTGGGTGCCCGGTTGACACGGATCAACACGCCCGACCATGCCACTGACGTGCGACGGATCAGCATCGGGATGGGGCGGCGGTTTTAGACATGGTGCGTCGGCGTCTTGCGGGGCTGGCGGTACTGTTGGCGGCTGCCGGATGCGGCCAGAGTCCCACCGCGCCGCGACAGGTCCCAATCCCATTGGCAGGCGGCGGTGTGCTGACGCCCCCGATCATCGCGTCCATCTCCGGGCCAACGAGCCGGCGGGAAGCGGGCGTGGACATTCCCATCGTTGCTGTCGTCCAGGATGCTGAGACGCCGCTTGCGGATCTGTCCTATGCATGGGCCGCGAACGTCGGCAGCATCATCGGCAACGGGGCAAGCGCCATGTTTCGCATGCCCCTGGGAATCCAAAAGGGTGTGGACGTCGTGGTCACGCTGACCGTGACCGAGAAACGTAAGACCCGGGAATTCAAAGTCGTTGGCCAGGCCGCGCCGTTCCGCGTGCATGACTCGGTGGCCGAGTTGAAGGAGATCAGCCGCAGGTTCCTGATGGATCTGTTTGGGCGCTCCGACATCCCGCCGATTGGATGCCTGGTGGACTTCAGCGAGAACGGTCCCTGCAAAGAGGGCAGGGCCGATGAGTTGCAGGACCTCATCAATCACCGCCGTGACTACGTGGTGCTCGACCGACGGATGAACGGACAGCAAGTCGTGTTCTTCGGCCCCGACTCCGCGCGTGTGGACAACGACGCGTGGTTCATGGATCGGTACCTTCCCACCGGTCGTGTTGGCACGACCACCGGCAATTTTTCACTGACAGCCGTGTACGAAACCCAACGGTGGTGGCTCTGCGCCAGCGGGTCCGACGATGACCTGGCGGGTGATGGTGGTATCGCCACGATCAAGCGCAACCGCATGCGGGCCCGCGGCCGCAT